>CAJQPW010000283.1 GCA_905480295.1 uncultured Rhizobiaceae group bacterium
GGGATATTCATCACCCTCGCGCAACCGGACAAATGCCCCCGCATCCACACCGGTTGTGGCAAGCGGGCCGGTCGCCGTTTTCTCGAACTCTTCAATACTGGCCAGTTCGTCGGGTATCGGGAAACCGTGGCTCTGCGGGTCACGAAGCTTGATCGCCGCCCCGGGGCTGGCGAAGTGGTCCAGCAGGTTTTGCCCCACCCCGGCAAGGTGATGCCGGCACGGGACATCGTGCTCGGCAAGGTGGTCGGCCGGGCCAATGCCCGACAGCAACAGCAGATGGGGCGACCCGATCGCCCCCATCGACACAATAACCTCCCCAGCGGTGACGGTTTCGGCCCTCTGGCCGGCTGCGAAGGTCACCCCGGTGGCGCGGTTGCCGTCAAGCGTGATGCCGGTGACATGGGCGCCGGTGATGATATCGAGATTGGGCCGGTCGAGGGCGGGGGTTAAAAATGCGTCGGCTGCGCTTACCCGGCGGCCTTCCCTGGTCGTGAACTGATAATAGCAACTGCCCTCCTGCTGCGCGCCGTTATAGTCGGGGTTCCTGGCAACGCCGAGATCTTCCAGCGCCTGGAAACAGAGTTCCTGCAGCGGATGGGTGTTTTTGGGCATTTCAATCTGAACCGCGCCATCAACCCCGTGGAATGCGTCACTCAGACAGGAGCTGGCCTCTGATCTTTTGAAATAAGGCAACACCTCATCATACGACCAGCCGGTGTTTCCAGATTGCGCCCAATTGTCAAAATCGCCCCGGTTGCCCCGCACATACATGCCCCAGTTTATGCCGCTGGACCCACCCAGGCCTTTACCGCGGTTGAGCAGGATACGCCGGTTGTTGAGATTGACCTGTGGTGTTGAGCGAAAGGCCCAGTCGAGGGCGGTGTCCCAGTGGTCGATTGAAGCGCCATAGGCGGCAAGAAGCGGCGCCCGCATTTCCCCGCCCGCTTCCAACAGCAGCACCTTGATGGCTGGGTCAGCACTCAGTCGGTTGGCCAGAACACATCCGGCTGTGCCGGCACCGCATATGACAAAATCGTAGACCATGACGTTCTCCGGTTGCCCAGGAATCCATCAACCTAAGCCGCTGGTGACTGAATCGGTAAGTTTTGGCAGGGCAACCACCTTCATGGATCATTCGGCAGACAGGGGCGGCTGACGGCCGGCCAACAGAACCGCAACCGCACAAAGGGCGACGATGGACGCGAGTTGCACAACCGTATGAAAATCATAGAGCTGCGCGATGAACCCCACCGTCGGGCCGGCCAATAGGCCACTGACCATCACCGTGTTCCAGTAAATCGCCGTTGCCCGGGCCGGTCTGTCCCGGGCAAAGGATTGCACATAACTGATCCCCAGGCTGGCAAAGAAACCATAATAGAGACCCTCGAGAGCAGCGCCTGCGAGCATTTGTGGTAAAGATTGAACAGACGCAAGAACCTGGATCGCCACCACCGCCAGCAATGTGGTCGCAAGAAGCGCCCGGCGCATGCCAAATCGCGCGATGATCATCGGTGTGGTGAAAATGACAACCACTTCCACCAGGGTTTTGACGCTGAATGCGACCCCGGGGGCAAATCCCGGCAATCCCACTTCCTGCACAAAGAACAGGGGAAGAGAACTGAATGTCAGCGAATGCGCCAGTGAGAGACAGAACACAAAGCCCGCCGCAAACCACAACCCGCCTGCAGATGTCGCCTCCGGTTCCGATCCGGCCGTAGCGGCAATATCGGCACCAGCGTCAACAGTGGCAGATGCCGCAGAGGCATCGTCAGGGGCGGCTTTTGCAGCGGCGGTGATGTCGCGGGGCAAAGACCACCACCACAGGCTGACCCAGACGACAGATATCCCCAGCGCGGCCACAAATACTGTTTCGACCTCTAGTTGGTCGGCAATCAGGAATGTGACAGCCGGACCCACCATCCAGGCGGCTGACGTGGTGGCACGCATATAGGCGTTGGACCGACTGCGCTCGATGCCGTGGCGCTTTCCCAGTGCGCCACCCAGGCTGAACATGGTGGAGATTGCGCTTGAACTGACGCCGAAACCGATCACCCCGAAGGACAGCACGGTCCATAATGCGGGTGCGAGCGAGAGCGCGGATGTGGCAATGACATAGCCCAGTGCCGCCAGACCAACCAATGGAAACACCCGGGCCCCATTGTCGATGCGCCGGGCAAATTGCCGGTTTGCGAGCAGCGTCAGGCAAACTGCAAGCACCGAATACACACTGATGATCCAGGGCTCATATCCCAGCCCCTGCACAAGAAAATAGCCCATGAAGGGTACAATCATGGCGCTGCAGAACGTGCCGCAGAACAACAGGAGCAGAAAGCTCAAAAAGGCGGAATTCATACGCCCTGGCATAGGGTAAAAAGCTCTGGGAGATCAGGGGTGCGGAATCGCAGATGGGCAATTCAAATTACAACGCCGGTCGGCGCAAAACAAGCGGCGTTGGGGGTTGGTAGCGTCTCAGCTTGAGCCAGGTCAGCGCTGCCTTTATGCGGTGAGGGTTGGGGGGAGTTATATTCGCGCTCACGCAGGCGACTGACGTCGCCGCTCCGCGGGGGCGGCGCATCAGCGCCGGACAGCTCTTCGCTGTCTGGACGGAGAGGGTTGTGTTTGGGGGGAATTGGGTTTGCGCTCACGCAGGCGACTGACGTCGCCGCTCCGCGGGGGCGGCGCATCAGCGCCGGACAACTCTTCGTTGTCTGGACGGAGAGTGTCGTCTTACCACTTTGCTGTGTGCCGCCTTGCCGTTTGCCGCCTTGCCGCTTGTTGTCTGTGCCGGCGTTACCGCAGCAGACCGGGCAGCCATGTTGCGGCCTGCGGGAAGGCGATCATGATCAGACCGAAGACAATGCCGACACCGACAAAAAGTGGCACCTCACGAAACGCCTTTTCCGGGCTTTCTTTGGCAACACCGGCGGCGGTATAGATGCCTACGCAGACGGGTGGCGTGATCATGCCAATACCGGCAAAGGCCACAAACACCACGTAGAGGTGCAGAATGTTCTGCCCCGCAGCCACCGCCAATGCAGCGAAGATCGGCACGGTGAGATAGAACACCGGGACAATTTCAACAAAGGTGCCAAGGATCAGGCAGACCACGGCAACCGAGAACCAGAACATCAGCGGCGTGCCGCCCATTTCGGTGAAATAGGTGATGATCGCCTGCGGTGCCTGGGAATAGGTCAGCACCACGCTGAGGAAAGTGGCCATGGCGATAATGGCAAAGATGACGGCGGTGATGCGTGCCGTTTCATGCAGGGCCAGCACAATGTCCCTGAAGGTGAGTTCCCGATAAATCAGTTGGCCAATCAGGATCGCCCAGACGCCAGCGGCGGCAGCGGATTCAGATGGCGTCAGCAGGCCGGCATAAATTCCACCAAGAATGATCACCGGTGTAAAAAGGGCGGGAATGGCGACCCACAATGCGGTCATCCGTTCAGACAGGGTTGCCTTGACCGGGTTTTTGAGGTGTCGGCAGCGCCAGGTGACGACAATGCCGAGCAGTATGATCAGCACGAATCCGGGAATGAAGCCCGCGGCAAAAGTGCGGGAGACCGGAACGTCGGTCAACGCGCTGAACAGGATTGCTGCATTTGAGGGCGGTATCAGGGCCTCAAGAAAGGCGGCAGACGCTGCAAGCACGATCACGAATGGTTTGGGATAGCCCTGGTCCACCATTTGCGGGATCATGATGGTTCCAACCGCTGTAATCGCTGCCAGAATTGATCCGCAGAACGCGGCGAAAAAGCCCATGGCGAGGATCATCGCGATCCCCAATCCCCCGGGCCAATGGCCAACCAGCGTGGTGGCGAAATGCACAAGGCGCGCAGCTGCCCCGCCCCGCAGCATGATCATGCCAGCGAAAATAAACAGCGGAACCGCAATCAGAACATGTTTGGTCATCGAGCCAAAGGAGACCTGAATCAGGGTCGACCATGGCAGGCTCATCCCCCAAATCGCAGCCGTCGCGCTACCCAGCCCAAAAACCATGAAAATGGGAACCGACAGGACCAGCAGAACAATCGAGAGGGCGACCGCCATCGTCTTCATGATGCCGCCTCCTCAAGACCCGCAATTTTGGCCAGGGTCTCTAAGAGAAGCTCAAGTGAGAACAGGATCAGGATCGCAAAGCCGGTGGGAAAGGCGAGATACATCCACCAGATCGGCACCTCGATCTCAAGCTCCATCAATTGCCCCAGGCGTTGGAACAGGGCGACGGCTTCATTGCCTGCGAGGAAGAAAATCACCGCACCCACCAGCATGGTTGCGTAGATGAACACCTTCAACAGCAGCAGCGCACGGCCCTGCAGAAGATTTGTCATGAGATCGACATGAATATGGGAACCGGAGCGCAACAAGGGTCCCAGAAGCGGGAAAACCATCCAGGGCACCAGCGACGGCGGCAGTTCGATGAACCAGTCATACCCCGTGCCGCTGACATAGCGGGTCACCGCGCTCATCGCCAAAGCCAACACCATGACCGCCGCGATGGTCGACGACAAAATGGCGGTCAATGTTTCCAGGGCGCCGTTTATGGCCCGCAGGGGTCGGAGGATGAAGGACATTGAATATTATCCGGCGATGAGAGCGACAAGAATGGCCCCCGCCGCGAATCCGGACGGGGGCCAATTGTCTGTTTTGGCCACTTTAATTGGCTGCAAAAGCCTTGGCCGCGTCAAGAACGCTTGCATCAATCTTGTCGGCGATTTTGGGCTGAACCTTTTCGGTCATCAGCGTGTCGAAGGCTGCAAGCGAATCCCCCTCAAGCGTGTTGACCACGCCGCCACGACCCTGAAACTCCGTCAGGGTTTCTTCGCCGGTTTGCAGGATTTTGTCGGTTGAGATTTTCCCGACTTCAGCACCGACATCCATCAGCAGTTTCTGAAGATCTGCGGGAAGACCGTTGAACCAGGTTGCGTTGGCCAGAATGTAGGCGTCTGCGTAATATTGATAGGGCTTCTGGCCATAGGTCAGAAATTCCCACCAGCTGAATGCCCTGATCGATCCGGGAGGACTGTTGATTGTATTGATCAGGCCGGTCTGCAGGCCCGAATAAACCTCACGCGTTGGCATGGATACCGTGTTGGCACCCAGCGCCTCCCACATCGGACGCTCGGCCCCGATCAAGGCGCGGGCCTTCAGGCCAGCCATGGATTCGATACCATTGAGCTTTTCCGTGCTGAAGGTCATGACCGGGCCAACCGGATTGTACATCAACAGAACCGTGTCAGATTTTTTTGCAATATCACCCCACACGGCTTTGCCGGCGGCGTCATCGGTGAAGAATCTCCGTTGTTCGCCATAGCTGTCAAACAGACCGGTGAAGGAAACCACGTTGTAGTTCTTGTTGATCGGCGGGAAGGATACCACGCCGATAATGCCCCCCATTTCGACGGCCTTTGACGTGACCGCGCCCAATTGCTCGCGAATACCAAACAGCTGCCCGGACGGAAAAACATCAATTTGCATACGGCCATTGGCACGTTTGTTGACCTCGTCTGCAAACATCTGGGTGTGGATCGCACTGTGGTGCTTCGGTCCCCAATGGACGGAAAGCCGTGCCTTGAATTCCTGCGCCTGCGCGGTTGCAGATGAAAATATCGACAGCGCTCCGGCAGTAATCAGACCGCTTGCTACGAGTGTCTTCAAACCGGTTTTAAGCAACTTCATAGTAATCTCCCTTTTCTGGCGTATTGGGCCACTATTTGATTTTGGCTCCTTTTTGCATCTGAGTAAGAATGTCACCCTCAGCCTGCAATTAACCCAACCTTACTATCGCAAGCATAATTCTGACTAATAGATTTAAGCTGGGTATTCATTTGCCAGAGCTATGAATGACATGGCGCAGATTTTCCCTTCGCAAACCGGCAAAGGGGCACCGACGCGGGATGATATTAAAGTGATCGCTTTGGCCCGGCTCACCCAATTTGCTCAGGTGACTTGCACCCCGGTTCGCGATAAAGAACCGGTTGCAGGCGGTTATCGCCCGCCAATCCTCGATCATAACCGCAAATTTTCAGTGGAACTCAAATGTCAGACAGCAAGCCCCGCATAAACCAACCAATCGGCCAACTCAGTTTTCCAACCACAGCCGGTGCCGGCACGCTTACGGTCGGCCAGCCCAAGGATCGCTGGACCCTGCTCGTTGTCTATCGCGGCAAACACTGCCCCCGGTGCAAGCGCTACCTGAACAAGCTGAACGACGCCCTGGCCGACTGGACCGCGGTGATGGATGTGGTGGTTGTCTCCGCCGACACACAGGAACAGGCCACGGCTGACCTGCAGGAGTTTGGCTGGGATTTCGATCTGTGCCACGGCTTGACGGAACCGCAGATGCGTTCGCTTGGGCTTTATGTGTCCGAGCCGCTTTCAGACGCAGAAACAACGCATCTGTTTGCTGAACCGGGCACATTTGCCATTCGTCCCGACGGTACGTTGATGCTTACGGACATTTCCAACGGCCCGGCAGCCCGCCCCGACCTGGAAGAACTGTTGGACGGGATGAAGTTCAACATCGACAACAACCGCCCTGCCCGGGGTACGGTCTGAAGTCAGACGGCCTCAACAGACGGCACAGGCGGCAAGAGCGACAAGAGCGACAAGAGCGACAAGAGCGAAAGTCACGTCACGGGGTCGATAAACGTCAACGCAGGCCGGCTTTGCCTCAGCGGTTGTTGCGTTTACGCCATTGCGCGAATTTCTCGAGATTGTCCTCATCGGTCGCCGGGTACAGTCCGATGATGGTCGCACCGTCCCGCACCTGCTCGACGACAAAATCCCCATAGGCAGTCATGTCAGTCGCCTCGTCGGCGACTTCATCGGCCAGATGCGCGGGAATGATAATCACGCTGTCATCATCGCCGACGACTATGTCGCCTGGAAAAACCGGCGCGTCACCGCAACCAATTGGGCCGTTGATTTCAATCGCCTCGTTGATGGTGAGATTGGTTGGTGAAGACGGACGCTGGTGATAGGCGGGCATCTCCATCTTACCAATCTGCATGGCATCGCGGAAGCCACCATCGGTGACGATACCTGCACCACCCCGGACCATGAGACGGGTGATCAGGATGTCGCCTGCCGAAGCCGCTTCGGCCTTGCCACGGCTGTCCATCACCAGGACGTGCCCGGGAGGGCAGGTTTCGATGGCATGGCGTTGCGGGTGTTTGGGATTGCGAAATTCAACCAACTGGTTTCGGTCTTCCCGCGCCGGCATGTAACGCAGGGTAAAGGCGGGGCCGACCATGTTTTTGCCTTTGGGCGCGACGGGGCGAACATTTTGAATGACCTGATGGCGCAATCCACGTTTGTAGAGCGCCGTCGCCAATGTCGCGACTGAAATGTGGCGCAGCTTTTCCAGTGTTTTTTCGTCAATTGTCATCGCGGAGGCTTCCTGTCGTCACGGGTTTTAATCTGTCGGCAAACCGGGCTGAAAAATCGCCCGTCCGGCTTCATTGCTAATGCATTTTACCCCTTCCCGCCAAGGCTGCTTTCCACCAGCAGGTGACGTTGTCTGGGGATGTCTGCGCCTTTTCTGGTCTCGTCCGCCCAGACTGTCTTGTCACACTCGCAAATCACGCCAGGAGGTGTGCAAACATCAGGCTTTGCGAAATCCCACATATCCATCGGCTGCGATCTCGTCACACTTTTCCCGGTAACGGGGAAATCCACCGATATAAGGCATTAATCCGATCGGCTTGCCTGCGATGTTCTCGCCCGTGTACCAGCTTGCAGACGACGAACGCAGATGCGCCTTTCCCACTTCGCGGTTGTGTTCCATCCAGTCATTTTCGGCATCTTTGTCTGCCTCGATCTCACGCTGGCCGCTGTCTCGTAAATGGCAAAGACAGTCGGTAATCCACTCGCAATGCTGTTCGATGGTCGGGATCATATTTGTAAATACCGAGGGGCTGGCCGGACCGGTCACCGTGAACAGGTTGGGGAAACCATTGATGGCGAGGCCCAGATAGGTGCGCGGCCCTTCTGCCCAGTGGTCACGCATATGGCGACCTTCACGCCCCTGAATGTCGACACGCAGGATGGCCCCGGTCATTGCATCAAAGCCCGTTGCATAGACGATGGCATCCACGTCGTAGGTATTTGTGCCACTCTTGATGCCTGTTTGTGTGATTGCAAGGCCGGTCCTTGAAATGTCGACCAGGCGAACATTGGGCCGATTATAGGTCTCGAAGTAATTGATATCGACACAGAGGCGTTTCGCCCCCAACGTGTTGGTGGGACAAAGCAGTTCGGCAGTAGCCGGGTCGTTGACCGTTTCACGGATTTTGGCGCGCACGAAATCGGCAGCGACTTCATTGGCTTTTTTATCGAGCATGACATCTGTAAAGGCCCCGTTGAACAGGATTCCGCCTTCATCCCAGCGGTGCTGATACTCAGCCCATTGATCCTCGCGAGACGCATCAGCAGCCGGCCCCAGCGGTGCCCGCCCGGCGATGTTTGCCATGCTCCGGGCCTGCCGGTGGCGCAGGTCCCCGTAGTTGGATTTTATCTCATCCCGCTCCTGCGTCGTCAAAGGGCGGTTTTGTGCGGGCACGGCGTAGTTCGGCGTGCGCTGGAAGATCGTCAGATCTGCCGCCTGCCTGGCGATCTGAGGGATCGACTGAATTGCGGAAGAACCGGTGCCGATCACGGCAACTTTCTTGCCGGTGAAGTCGACCGGCTGGTGGGGCCAGTTTCCGGTCTGATAGATCGGTCCGCCAAAACTGTCTTGCCCCTCAAATTCCACCTTGTTGGGCACCGAAAGGCATCCGGTCGCCATGATGAAAAAGCGCGCGCGCACCCGTTCGCCGGTGTCGCAGACCACGCTCCATTCGTGGTCTGATTCGTCAAAGCGCGCCTGCACAACCTGCCGTTCGAAACAGATGTCACGCCGCAGTTCCAGGCGGTCGGCGATTTCATTGGCATAGGCAAGGATTTCTGGTTGCGACGCATAGCGTTCCGACCAGTCCCATTCCTGTTCCAGCGCTGGCAGATATTGATGGCTGTATTGCATCGATTCGACATCACAGCGCGCGCCCGGATACCGGTTCCAGTACCAGGTTCCGCCAACGCCGCGGCCTTGTTCGAGGGCCACCGCATCGAACCCGTTATCGCGCATCAGCTTCAACAGATACAGGCCTGCGAATCCAGCGCCCACAATGACCACGTCCACCGTCTCGGGCACTGCCCCGCGCTCTGTCTCTGTCATGATCCTACCAATGTCCCTGCTGCAAATTTCCAGGCCGTGCTCCCGAAAACACCCTGGTTACATCCCACGGCACGGCGACAGCGGTGAAGCTTAGTGAGAATGATCAGCGTTTGGCAACCGGGTATGCCTGCGGCTCAGGTGCGGGCGGATTCGAACTCTGTCCAGACCTGCTCGAGCTTCTCAATATCGAACCCGGGCGCGCGTGCCGGTCCCAATACGATGGCCTCGCTGCTGATCACCGTTTCAATAGCCGACTTTAGCTTTGGAATGACGTCATGCGGGATCACAATCGAGCCATGCCGGTCGGCATGGATCAGCTCGTCTTCGGCCACTTCCATGCCGAAAATGCTGACCGGCGTACCGATTTCAACCACATGAACATAGCCGTGACTCGGCCCCACTGAGCCGGCCAGAACGGGAAAGCCTTCGTCGATTACATCAAGGTCCCGCATCACCCCATTTGTGACCGCACCCTTCAGCCCCAGCCCCTTGTGAACGGCGACATGAACTTCGCCCCACCACCCGGCAATGCAATGGGGATGATCCAAATCTTCCACCACGGCAACCGACGGCCCCTCCCCTGCGGCCATGGACCGAAAGTAAGCCATGCGTCTGGCGCGGATGACTTCCGCAGCTTCGCTCGGTGGCGCGAGGCCTGAAATTTTCGCTGTGCGGGCAAAGCCGACAACGGCCGGATCGCCGGGCTTGGAATGCAGCATGGTGCCCCGGGTGAAGCGGTTAAAGCCCCGCTTTCCCTGCGCAACCTCAATGGCATTGCACACTGTTGGCGTATCGACCGAACGCAGCAGGTCGAGCAGATTTTCCGGTATTGCGGGCGCAGCCATATTCGGTCCCATTCATCAAGCTGTTGTGAATTCAACGCTGCATGTTTGCAGATCGCCCCGGCAAACGAAAGCAGGCAGGGGGAGCCCACGAGATCAGCAACCGATGAAAATCTGCTTGTTGTTTCTGGACTCGGCCAGTTATGCGCCATCTGCACAGCGTCTGCGTTGCCGCTTTTTCCTTGAAGAGGCCGCACTGCCGCCTTACCGCCTTGCATCATTGCCGCCTTGCAGCATTGCCGCCTTGGCGGTGAGATTTCTAATTCTTGTCGGCAGCGTGCGGCTCACGCGGGGTGAGATGGGGCAGGATGAATTCAAACGGCAGCACCGTTTCACCGTCGGGTGACATCAGCTTGTTGTATACGCGCAGCGTGGCATACCCGTGGACGAGCGACCAGATCATGATTTCGTTGCTCTTTTCATGGTGCGGTGAAGGTTCAAACAAGGCGCAGGTATCTTCCAGCAGCTGATAGGCCTGAGTGGACGTTTCGCGCAGTTCATCATCGGCGTGGGCCTTGATGCCGGTGGAAAAGATCAGTTCAAAAAGCGCTTCGTGCTTTTCGGCAAATTCAAGATAGCCCCGACACAACCCGGCCAACTGGTCGTGCGGATCCGGGCTGGCGTTTTCCCGTCCCGCCCGCATCAGGGCGGTAAAGGTGCGAAACCCCTGTGCTGCGATCGCCACCAGCAACGCGTTCTTGCCTTTGAAATGATGCGCTGGTGCCGCATGCGACACGCCGACCCTGGCTGCAATCTTGCGCAGGGACAGCCCGGCAATGCCGTCACTCTCCAGAATCTTAATGCCCGCAGCAATCAGGGCGGCGCGCAGGTCTCCGTGATGATGGGGGGAATTTTGCCGTGTCATGGGCGGAGTGTCTCGCTTAAACTTGACAGTGTCAAGTTTCATTGCCATATCTTGACACTGTCAAGTTTAACGTCACCGGATTCAAATCCCCTACATCAAGGAGCAGCCATGTCCCTGTCTGTCATTCCCAAATCACTTGTGCTGGTGCTGAGCCTGCTTGTCGCCCTGGTGTCCTGGCGTTTCATCGTGCTCGGCGTCGAGGCTTCCATGGCCTTCATGCTTTACCACGCTGAACAGCGGCCCTTGATGTTTTTCGCCCATGTCGGTTTTGCGCCGTTGGCCCTGTTATTGATGCCCTTTCAGTTCTGGACCGGGCTTCGGCTGCGCCACCCGCATATACACCGCTGGATCGGGCGTCTCTCCGCGCTCGCAATCCTGATCTCCGGCATTGGCGGTTTGGTGCTGGCACTCCGAACCGATGCGGGGCCGGTTGCCGGACTGGGTTTCGGGCTGTTGGCGCTTGCCTGGCTGGGGACAACCGGTCGTGGCGTCTGGCTGGCCCGTGCCCGCCGAATTTCCGAACACAGGATCTGGATGATCCGTTCCGCCGCGCTGACATTCGCAGCCGTCATGCTGCGGCTGTATCTTCCCCTGTCGCAGGGCATGGGATGGCCCTTTGACATATCCTAAAGCGTCATCGCCTGGGCCTGCTGGGTGCCAAACCTGCTGCTGGTCGAGATCTGGCTCAACCGGGGCAAACAAAGTCTCGTGCCGGCCTGAGACCGACAAAACCAAATACCCGCAGCCAATCTGCACCCGTTTACGAAATTTATTCCGTATCCGGTCTGGCTGCGGAGAAATGCAAGACTGCCGCCGTTGCCACCAAAATTGCACTCGCCAACACCAGCGAAACCGAAAAATTCTGCGTGACCGAATAAAGTGAACTGGCAAGCACCGGCCCGACCATCTGACCAACTGCAAATGCTGCCGTCATCACCGCAAGATGGCGCATGATGTCATCGGCTGGTGCCAGCCGGTGCGTTTCTTTCATTCCCATCATGGTGATGACCATGAACGTTCCCCCGACGCATATGCCCGCCAGGACGATGGAAATGATATGAGGAAACAGCACCGGCATGAGCAGGCCAAACGCCATGGCAATCTGACTGGCGACCCATACCTGGCGGATGGAAAAAGCCTTCTGCAGGGTTGCGGCGACCAGGGTGGATATCAAGGCGGCGGTGCCAAATATTGGCCACGCCCATCCGAAAACCAATGGGGATGAAATGACTTCTTTGGCCATCAGCGGCAGGTAGGTGGCCGGAATGATATAGCCAACACCCAGCGCTCCGTAGGGAATAATCAAGCTCCACAATAGCGGACTTTTCTGCGCCTTTGTCTGTGCAGCCGTCTTCTTTTCATCTGGGATTTCCGAGCCGATATTGACGCATATGACGATGGCGGCGAGCAGAGACAGGACACCGAAAATCTGCCAGCTGGCCGCGCTCCCAAGACCACTGATCATGATCAGCAAGGTGCCGATGCCAGCAGCGACAATGCCGAGGCCAACACCGGAAAAGACCCAGCCTTGTTTTTCAGACTGTCCCATTTCTGCGAGATGTCTGACGTAGAAATTGCTTACAAACACCAGCGTCAGGGCACTGAAAACGCCGGCAAGAAAGCGGAATATGACCCACAGGCCGAAACTGGACGTGACGCCCATGCCGATGGTCGATACAGCGATTGTGATCAGGGAAATACGCAGGGTCAGTTTTGGTGAGAAGGGCAGTTTTGCAGCGTAAAGAGCACCCAGCAGGTAGCCAACGAAATGCACCGAAGCGAGAAGACCACCCTGTTCAATATCGAGAAGCCCATCATCCTGCATCAACGGAAGCAGGGGCGTGAACGCGAAGCGGCCTATACCCATTGCAATCGCGAGTGAGAGTGTTGCGACGGTCGCGATCTTCAAGGCTGACATGTACGAAAGTTCCAATTGAAATTCGATTGTAGCAGACAACTGATTGGCCACGTAACGGTGGGTTTGAATATTTTTTCAAGCAGCATCGGGTCAACCGTGAGAATTGGTCCGAAACGACGATGACCATTCCGGTCAGATGTCCTTACCGGGCATTGGGCGCTTAATAGATTGTAATGGTTTTTTCGATACCTGATTGGAAATTGTGATGTTTGCTCATTTTCAAATGGTGCTGGCTTGGATGAAGTTGTCTTAAATTGGTTCAATCAATGGAATGGCCATTTCGACATACTCGATGATGCCTTACGGTTTGCGCAGCTCTATCACGTAAAGTCCGTTCCCTTCATGTTGGTGGTCTGGTCGCTTTGGTTTCTGCCGAAGACCGCGTCGGACCGGACGCATATCCGCGAAAGACTTTCCGCCGCATTGCTCTGCGCGGTTCCGATCATGCTGGTGACACGGATTATCGCCAATTACGCGCCGTTTGTTGCGCGCCCCATCCATACCGATGGTCTCAAAATCAATCTGCATGAAGGTCAAAGCACAACCTTTCTTGATGGCTGGAGTTCGATGCCTTCCGACCATGCCTCGCTGTTTGTGGGGCTGGCTGTTGCAATTTTGTGCATCCATCGCGGCTTCGGCCTGTTTCTTCTGTGCTGGGCCATATTTATCAATTCACTGCCTCGAATTGTCATGGGCCTGCACTGGCCTTCCGACATTCTGGCAGGCGTGCTGATCGGTGCAGTCTTTGCTCTGATATTGCTGCCGCCCCTCACCCGACTGGTCAAAAAGACGGCGATTGTCCCATATCTTGAAGCGAGGGAGGCGATTGGTTATCCGCTGCTATTTCTCGTCACCTACGAGATTGCCAACATGTTTGAACTGATCCGGTATCTGATCAACGCCATCCTGGATTAGTGCCTGACACAGGGCAGGCTGCGGTCTGATATTCCGCCTGTAAACACGTTTGTAGCAATGGAATTATCCTTGCAAATCGACTACGTGTATCGCCTGCGTGCCGGACAAAGGGAATTTCCTATGCTTAAAAACGACCAGCTTGATCAATGGGATCGTGATCACTTTTTCCACGCCTCTTCGCACCTCGCTCAGCACGCCCGGGGGGAAAGCCCCAATCGCATCGTTACCGGTGGCAAGGGTGTCTATATTGAAGACCGTGACGGCAACACATTGCTGGATGCCTTTGCCGGGCTGTATTGTGTCAATATTGGCTATGGTCGTCCGGAGGTTGCCGAAGCCATCGCCCGGCAGGCCAAGGAACTGGCCTATTATCATTCCTATGTCGGTCACGGCACCGACGCGTCGATAACCCTTGCCAAGATGATTGCAGACCGGGCGCCGCAGGGTCTGTCGCATACCTATTTTGGCCTGTCGGGCTCCGACGCCAACGAAACCAACATCAAGCTGGTCTGGTACTACAACAACATTCTGGGGCGTCCGGAAAAAAAGAAGATCATCTCGCGCTGGCGCGGCTATCACGGCTCCGGCCTGATGACCGGATCGCTGACCGGGCTGGAACTGTTTCACAAGAAATTCGACCTGCCACTGACACAGGTGATCCATACGCAGGCGCCCTATTATTTCCGCCGCGAAGACGAGGCAATGAGCGAAGAAGAGTTCTCGGCCCACTGTGCCAGCGAACTTGAGAAGCTGATCGATGCAGAAGGGGCAGATTCAATTGCCGCCTTCATCGGTGAACCAGTGCTGGGCACCGGCGGCATTGTTCCACCACCGACCGGCTATTGGGACGCAATCCAAAAGGTGCTGCGCAAGCATGATATTTTGTTGATTGCCGATGAGGTCGTAACCGGGTTTGGCCGGCTTGGATCGATGATGGGGTCTGACCATTACGGCATCAGACCCGACATCATTACAATTGCCAAAGGGCTCACCTCCGCCTATGCGCCGCTTTCCGGCTCGATCATTTCCGACCGTGTCTGGAAAGTTCTGGAGGATGGCAGCGATGAATTTGGCCCGCTTGGCCATGGCTGGACCTATTCGGCTCACCCCATTGGGGCTGCAGCCGGTGTCGCCAATCTGGAAGTCGTCGACAAGCTCGATCTGGTCAGCAATGCAAAAGTCACCGGCGCCTATCTGAACCGGCAAATGCGGAGCGCATTGGCAGACCACGAGAACGTCGGAGACATTCGCGGTGAAGGCATGTTGTGTGCCGTTGAACTGGTGCAGAACCGTCATGGTCGGCAGTTCTTTGATCCCTCCAAAAAAGTGGCTGCAACAATCGTTGGTGAGATGGTGAAACACGGCGTTATCGCCCGCGCCATGCCGCAGGGCGATATTATCGGCTTCGCCCCACCACTGTGTTTGTCAGAAGATGAGGCAGACAAGATCGTTGCGGTAACCAGGCAAGTGGTTGAAGCAGAATTGTCATAGGCCGCGTCTTGTCGCCTTGTCGCCTTGCCGTCTTGTCACCTTGGCCGCCTTTCCGCATCGTAGATTGGCAAGATGGCCCGCCCATCCCAGTGATGGAGCGGACCCTGCCAGCGGTCAGCAACAGCCCCCGTTACGACCCGTCCCGGGTGACTTTGCAATCGGCGTTTCATCAAAATTTGCACCCCGCCCCAAAAAGGTTCGGTCGGCCAGATAGAAATTGGAGAACGCCTCGTCGAAGTCTGCGGGGACGGATTTTTCAGCGATACCGGTTTTGGCCATCGCGGCCTGCCAGGCTTTCATCCTGGGATAGAAAGCGAGAAAATCATAACCGGAGTGTTTCTCGACAAGCGCGGCGCGGTGCAACAGCGGCAACCACGCAATATCAACATTGCCCATGACTTCACCGTTGAAATACGGACCATCGCCCAATTGTTTTTCAGCCTTTTCGAATGACTTGTTCAGCTTGTCGCTGCGTTCCAACAAGGTCTCCCGGTCGGCGCTCTGCATGGTGGAACACTGCACGAGATAGTGCTTGGTCGCCTGATAGCTCCATGCCCGGTCAATGGCCCGTTGAACCGGAGAAATATCTGCAACCAGCGGTGACGATGTTTCATCGATATATTCTACAATCGCATCGGATTCAAACAGTGGTGTGCCCTCTTCGGTGATCAGCAACGGCACCTGGCCGGTGGGCGAAATATCGGTAAACCACTGCGGCTTATCGCTGAGGCTGATATAGTCGACGGTGTAGGGGATGTTTTTCGCTTCCAGCATTGCCGTCACACGCTGCACGAGGGGACAGATCTTAAAGCTTACGATTTTGATCATGTGGTTTATCTTTCTGATGATTGCTCTTACCCGTAAGACGGGTGCCAATCCAAAAAGACGAAAAAAATCTCAACAATTATCACAACCATCTGATTTTGAACGATAATCAGAAATATTTCCATAAGCGTCGAGAGTCAGGTGACAACAATTTTCAAAAATTGACCGCAGCGCCGCCCTGCCACTTTGAACCTGCGATTTCAGGGTCGAATAGGACATGCCACGGCTTTCCGCATAGGCCTTTTGCGATTGTCCCTGAATATCAATGGCGGTCAGAAGGTCGGCGGTCCGGGGCGGCAGCGCTGCGATAAACGGTTCGACACATCGTTCAAGCGCATGATGCGTTTCAGTATCGTTTTCCTGATACCAGAGGTCATCGGGATGCAGGTTCCTTTCCCGACCGTTCTGGCGATAAAAATCGATGATCGTGCGGTTGGCGGTCTGAAACAGCCAGGATTGAACTTTCGAGTGATCGCGCAACTGGTTCAGACCGGCGAAAGTCTTGATCGAAATTTCCTGCAGCAGGTCATCCACATCATCGGGATTTGACACTTTCGACTGCAGGAACGCCTTCAGGCGTGCTCGATATTGCAACCAGATTTTCTCGATGTTCATCAACACACCTCCCTGATCGAGCGCTGGCATCATCTTGGTGAAGATTGCGCCAGATGTCCCACATCAAAAAACCGCTGTCGACTTCTTTCAATGACACCGCGTCATCAACCCGGTCCCTGCCACGGTCCAAAGACAATTCCTTCGCCCCTGACATCGTTTACCAACCAGACAAAAGATGCATAATTATGCAGTCCAGCGACAGATTGTTCCCCCAATACAATGAGATGAGGATACCGATCCATGCCAAGACTTTTCGGACAAGAAGTAGACGAAATTGTCGACAACCGTGAAAAATTGCGTACCCACTACGATTTGCCGTCCCACTATGTGAGCGACAAGGAGATCGACCATGTCGACGCGCTGGCCGCTCGGTTCATCGAGCAAACCGGCCTGGTCTTTCTGTCCACTCAGCGCGCCGATGGACAATTGGATATCAGCCCGAGGGGCGACCCACCCGGTTTCATGAAATTAATCTCGCCGACACTTCTGGCGCTGCCAGACCGGCCCGGAAATCATCGGGTGGACACGTTTGAGAACATTCTGCAGAACCCCCAGATTGGCTTGATATGTGTGATACCAGGCCATCGCGACACGCTGCGAATTTCCGGTGAAGCCTGTCTCGTATGCGATGAGAAATTGGCTGAAACCTGCGCAATTTCCGGCAAACCCGCTTTATCAGTTCTGCTGATCAAGGTGACGCGTGTTTTGTGTCACTGCCCCAAAGCCTTTGTTCGCGGTGGTGTCTGGGCGCAGGAGAAGTGGCCCGATACGACCAGTGTTCCATTCCTTGCCGAGATGATGAGCGCGCACGGAAAACTTGAAGACAGTGTCGCAGAAATCGAGGGTGTTGTTCGCAGAGATGGCGAAAACCGGCTCTACTGATCCCCGGTCAATACACATGACAGGGTCAATGTCGGTTCCCGGGTGGTTGAGCAACGGCACCGGCAAACTTGGGCAGTCGGGATGCGCGGGGCAGAGCATCTGCCCCACGCAATTTGGCATTATGTGGCTGCTTTGATCTGCTGCACGGCTTCCTCTGTCGTCCACACGGCGTTGGCCATGTACCGGAAGTTTGTCAGGGCCGCGAGATAGCCATCCCCTTCGGGAATGATAGCCGCCGCGGTCGCGTCCTTGATGACGGCCACTTCAAATCCCTGTTCCAGCAGTTCACGCATGTGCGATTCCGTACACAGATTGGCCGACATGCCGGACAGCAGAACCTGGTCGACACCCCGTTTGCGCAATTGCAGCGACAAGTCATTGGTATCGTTGCCATAGACCTTGTGGGGGGACGTGACCACGGTTTTCCCGTCGTCGATATATTGCTTGTATTGTGGCATCCAATCGGCGCCAGAATTTTCAAATCCATCGAGATTGAGCGCACCCTTGCGGTCGAACATTCCGATTTTGTGCATCAGTTTTTCCAGCGCACCTTCAAATTTCCAGCCGTGGTCGGTCGGATAATAATAGTGAGGTGAAACCGCCACGGTGATGTCGGCCGCCTTTGCGGCTTTGAACAGGGTTTCGATATTGTCCACCGTGTTGTGCTCGGTAACCGATTTGCCAACGACGCCCCAGGGTCACCCCATCCGGGCTGAGGAAATCGATTTGTGGATCGGTGACCACAAGCGCTGCCCGGCTGAGATCGAGCTTCATGTTGGAAGGTGGCAGGGCCGGTTTTTTCGGATCGGCATAGGGGCTTTCCGCCGCCTGCGCCGAGGTGGCGCTGGTCGCTGCAGCCGTTGCCACGGTTGCGGCCGCCGCCGCCGTTGCCGCAAGCCCGCTGCGCAGGGCTGACCGGCGGGAAAGTTTTTTAGATCCGTTATCGTGGGAATCACACATTTGATTTGCTCCGTTGTTGTTTTTTAGAACAATCACATGGTGGAAGGCATCAGGTGCCTTTTCATCCAGCATCGGACGCAATTTGCATAACCGTGTATCTTTTCGTCCAGAATCTGCTCATTATAAGGGATGAATTACGAGCATATCTTCGACGAACTTGAAATTTCCACCGATCCCTTTGCCCTGTGCCAACTCAAAGGTGCGTGCCATATGGGGCTGCCGGGGGATAGTTCCGCCACCCTGCACTATATTCTGTCAGGGGACGGCCAGGTCTCTCTGCCCGGCCGACCACCGCTTGCCGTATCAAGCGGATCCATGGTGCTCATTCCCGCAATGAAAAGCCATTCCCTGCACAGTTTCGGCACGCTGAGTGACCCTGTGCCGGTGTGCCAACCGGCTGCGGTCAACCTGTCCCACCATCTGGCTGGTGAGGATGATCAGCACGCCATAACCGGCCAGTTGATAGCCCTGTGCTCTCATCTCACGGTTGGACTGCGGGGTGCCTCCGACATCATATCGCTGATCAGGCAACCGCTGGTGGAACATGTTACGGAATCCAGTCCAATCAAACCGTTGATGAGCGCTCTGCTGCAAGAGATTTCAAACCCCGGCATTGGCAGTCGCGCGATGATGCGGACGATCCTGACCCAATGCATGATTGAGCTGTTGCGAAAACGGCTTGTGGCACGCGATGAAACGCTGGCCTGGATGGCCGCGCTGCGGGACAGTTCAATCTGGAATGCCCTGCGCGCCATGCTGGATACGCCGGGTGACAACCACACGGTTGAAAGCCTCGCCGACAGTGTCGGCATGAGCCGATCAGCCTTTGCTAAACGGTTTTTGGAAACCTATGGCAGCGGTCCGATGGAATTGTTGCGCGATTTGCGGATGCGTCTGGCCGGGTCGTTGCTGCGCGAAACCGAATTGCCGGTGAAACGGATTGCCGAGATTGTCGGGTTTTCAAGCCGCAGCGCGTTCAGCCGAACCTTCGAAGCAAAAACCGGCCAGGGGCCCAAGGCGTTTCGCGCTGGTGAAAGCAGCAGCACCGATCCGTAGATCTGAAAATAGGTAAGGGTACTTGACATATTTTTTCCCCTGTGACCCTATGCCGGTCCAACGCAAGGAAAAGTGTCATGAATTGGGAAAGTGTTTTTGCAAGCCGTTCAGCGCGGATGCAGGCATCAGAAATTCGCGAATTGCTGAAATTATTGGAGCAACCCGATATCATCTCGTTTGCTGGTGGGATTCCTGATCCGGACCTGTTTCCTGCTGCTGATTTCGAGCAGGCCTTTCGGGATATCCTGACCGGAGACCAACAGGCGGCCGCCCTGCAATATTCTGTAAGCGAGGGCTATTTGCCGCTGCGGCAATGGATTGTCGACCAGATGGCCAGGCTGGATATCGCCTGCGACGTCGACAATATACTGATCACGTCCGGATCACAGCAAGCCCTCGACTATCTGGGCAAATTGTTTTTATCGCCACGCGATACGGCGCTGGTCGCCTGGCCCACCTATCTGGGAGCACTGGGGGCTTTCAACGCCTATGAACCGCTTTATGACCGTCTGATCACCGGGGGTAACCGGTCCGCCGATGATTACCTGTCCACCGCGCAGGAAAAAAACAGCACGGTAAAATTTGCCTATATGTCGGTCGACTTTGCCAATCCCACCGGGGAAACGATGGACCGCGCCGCACGTGACGCGCTGCTCGACATGGCGCAGCAAACAGGAATCGTCATTGTTGAAGATGCCGCCTATCAGTCGCTGCGTTATGACGGACCGGTAATCCCACCCATTCTGGCACTGGATATTGCCCGTAACGGCCATATCGATGCGACGCGCACCCTGTATTGCGGCAGCTTTTCCAAGACCCTGTCTCCCGGCCTGCGGGTCGGCTGGGTCTGCGCGGCGAAAGAGGTCATCAACAAGCTTGTGCTGTTGAAACAGGCCTCCGACCTGCACTCGTCGACCATCAACCAGATGGCCATCCACGCCGTTGCGTCGAAGGGTTTTGATCATCAGGTCGACAAAGTCCGCACAACCTATCGCAGCCGGCGCGACCACATGCTGGAATGTCTTGAAAAACACATGCCCCCCGGCGTGCAATGGACGCGGCCCGAAGGTGGCATGTTCATCTGGCTGACCCTGCCACCGCACCTCGATGGCGCCGATCTGCTTGCCCGGTCGCTGGAAACCGTGCGGGTGGCTTTTGTTCCCGGACGGGCCTTTTTTGCAGACGGGTCCAATGTCAATACCATTCGGCTTAATTTTTCCCGTCCCAATGAGCAGACCATTGAGGAAGGCATCGGTCGGTTGGGCCGACTGTTGCGAGAAACCACCTGACGGCTTGTGCTAGGATTGCACCGCCGGCATCCGGTTCCAGGCATCCAGCGCGGCAATCTTGTAGGCCTCCGCCAGGGTTGGGTAGTTGAAAGTGTTTTCGACAAAATATTCCAGCGTGCCATTCAGATTGAGCACGGCCTGGCCAATATGGATCAGTTCCGTGGCGCCTTCTCCTACAATATGACACCCCAACAGGCGGCAGGTTTTCAGCGAGAAGATCATTTTCAGCATTCCCGATTCCAGCCCCACAATGTGACCGCGGGAGGTTTCCCGAAAGCGCGCGACACCGCATTCGTAGGGAATATCCTGGTCCAGCGCCTCTTCTTCGGTCAGGCCGACTGTGGAAATTTCCGGCACCGAATAGATTCCATAGGGGAAGAATTCGGGCGGATTGTGGGCCGGATGATCCAGCGCATGGCAGGCGGCAATCCGCCCCTGCTCCATCGACGTGGAGGCAAGACTCGGGAAACCGATGACATCACCGGCGGCATAGATGCCCGGAACCTCGGTTTCAAATGTCATCGGATCGACCTTGAGACGCCCGCGGCTGTCGGCGGAAAGATTGCAGGCCTCGATGTTGAGGTTGCCCGTTGATCCCACACGCCCGGCTGCATAGAGCACCATTTCGCACCGGATGTTGCGCTGCCCGTCCATGGTAATTTCACAGCCGCCCTCATCGAGCTTTTGAATATCAAGCACCTGTTTGCCGAAACGCAGAACCATGCCGCGGTCCTTCAACTGGTGGGTAAAATCATCCACCAGTTCCCGATCAATGAAATCAAGCATGCCGTCACGGGGCTCCACCAGGGTGACATGCACATCGAGCGAGCTGAAAATAGTGGCATATTCAATGCCAATCACGCCGGCCCCAATCACCGCAATGGATCGTGGCAGATGGTCCAGATTGAGAATTTGTTCACTGTCGAATATGTGCTCACCATCAAAGGGTATGGTGTCCGGTCGATGCGGCATGGTGCCCACCGCCAGAAGAAACTTGTCTGCGGAGAAGGTGAAAGATTCACCTTCCTCTCCCAGCACTTCGATGGTGTATTTGTCGCTGAACCGGGCCTCGCCGCGCAGGGTGGTCACCTGATTGCGGGCAAACTGGTGTTCAAGAACTTCAATTTCATGGTTCAGCGTTATGTGCAGCCGGGCCCGCAGGTCATTGGCGGTCAAGTCCTGCTTGACCCGGTAGGAACGGCCATAAAAACCACGCTCTCGCCAACCGGACAGGTTGAGCGCCGTCTCCCGCAGGGTTTTCGATGGTATCGTACCGGTGTGAACCGAAACACCACCCACGCGACTGCCGCGCTCGACGACAAGAACTTTCTTGCCAAACTTGGCCGCCTGGATCGCCGCCCGTCTTCCGGCAGGGCCGCTGCCAATCACGATGAAGTCATAATGTTCCATGACAGTAGTGCCTCAATAAAGATTTATCCCCGCCCTGCGGCGAAGGTGTAAGAGTGAGCCGAAACAGCAAATCCGGCAAGCCGGGTTACCCGATGCGCCCAAACTTTTTGCGCCAGACCGATGATAGAACCCATTGAAGCAGTCGCCTGCCCGGGCCGGAAACGGCAGATCTGCTCCTGATCCGACCGGGCGTTTGGAAAGGATTCCCGGGCTTAAACACCGTTGACCGGGCCTTGTTTTGCCCATTGGGTTGAAATTCATGCTATAGTGGTAAATATTGTTTACCACTTAATCGTTTTAGATCGATTCTGCTCCCCGGCAGATGCTGCAATCAACCGAGAGACCTCATGGCTAAAAATATTCTGATTCTGGGCGCTTCCTACGGCTCCCTCCTGTCCACAAAACTGCTGATGGCTGGTCACGACGTGACCCTGGTATGCCTTCCTGAAGAAGCCGAGTTGATCAATTCCGAAGGAACTTTTGTCCGCATCACGTTGCGGGGTGAAAAGGAACCGCGCATCATCGCTTCAAACAACCAGCCGGGCACCCTTAAGGCATGCACACCGGAACAGGCCCGGCCATCCCATTATGACCTGATCGCCATGGCCATGCAGGAACCGCAATATGGCGCACAAACGGTACGCGATCTGCTGGCGCGCATCGCTACATCACAAAAACCGTGCCTGTCGATCATGAACATGCCGCCGCTGCCCTATCTGCGCAGAATTCCGGGGCTCGACAGTGAGGCCCTGCGTAGGTGCTTTACCGATTCAACCGTCTGGGACGGGTTCAACCCTGATGTATTTTCGCTTTGCAGCCCCGATCCTCAGGCCTTCCGTCCACCGGAAGAAAAGCTGAACTTCCTGCATGTCGGTCTGCCAACCAACTTCAAGGCCGCAGCATTTACCGATGATGCCCACACCCAGATCCTGCGGGATCTGGAGGCCGATATTGCCGCCGTGACGCTAGACGGCAATGACGTGCCGGTAAAATTGCGTGTTCACGATTCCCTGTTCGTGCCGCTGGCCAAATGGAGCATGCTGCTGACTGGCAATTACCGGGCCATCACCGCCGACGGGCCGCGCTCGATCAAGGATGCCGTGCACAGCGACATTGGCCTGTCGCGCAGCATCTATCACTGGGTCGATGAGCTGGCACGGGAAATCGGGGCTGATCCTGCCGATCAGGTGCCGTTTGAAAAATACGCCAACGCCGCGATGGGCCTGCTCAATCCATCAAGTGCTGCCCGCGCGATCTTTGCTGGTGCCAAGAATATCGAGCGCGTCGACAAGCTGGTGCAGTTGATTGCCCGGCAGCGCGGCAAGTCGATGGATGCTGTTGATGACAATGTCGAGATTGTCGACGCCAAACTGGCCGCAAACCAGTAGGCCAGCGCCTGCAGCAATTGCCTGATTGGACATGGGTGTCCCCAACTATTGCCGGGGAAACAGATTATTTGTGTCTGGCTGCGCTGAAACGGTTGTGCAGGAAGTTGCACCGCCCTATATCTTGTCGCATAGAGTTTAATAAATGTCGGTACGGGACAACAACTTTCAAGAAGGTCGCCAATGCCCGCTCGGATCGCTCAGCAAATAAGCAAACATTTCGACGAGGAAATCCGGTTTTTCCGCACATGGATTGATCAGCCCAAAGCGGTTGGAGCTGTGCTGCCAACCAGCGCCGCCACTGCGCGCAAGATGGCCAGCCTGATCGAACCGGGATCGGACGACCCCATACTGGAACTGGGGCCCGGAACGGGGGTCATCACAAAAGCCATTCTGGAACGCGGTGTGGCGCCGGAGAATCTGTACAGCGTTGAATATTCTGAAGGTTTTATTCCCGACCTGTGCCAGTCTTATCCCAACGTGAACTTTCGGCACGGCGACGCCTTTGATCTCGACAGCGTGTTGCCGGAACTCAATGGCCAGCGGTTCAACGCCATAATCTCCGGCATTCCGTTGTTGAATTTTGACCTCGATGCACGCATGTCGCTGTTGCAGGATCTGCTGGACCGACTCAATCCGGGACGGCCCGTGGTGCAGATATCGTATGGTCCGAAATCGCCAATTCCGCCCAATTTCACCAATTATACGGTGGAGCCGCTGCATTGGATGGTCCGCAACGTGCCACCGGCTCGGCTGTGGGTATATCGGCGCGTTCCGATCATGTAATGTCGTGCTATTCGGCAACGCAAATAAAGACATTCCATGCACAAGCACCGAGGCTTCCCTTCCCGCCTGCCCGGCACTGATTTTCAGTTCACGATCCGGCGCGACAACCCCAAGGGCGCAACAAAGATAGTGGCCCGGCAACGCTATGCCGACCGCAATCCGCGGGACAAAACCGCTGATACCAACTTCATGGCATGTCTGGTCAAGCATTTTGGCGACGAACCATTTGTGCGGGGAAACCTGGACGCCAACCGACTGGGCTGGCTGCTGGATCGGGAAGTGGTGCCGGCCGATGACAATTTTGACCCGGCCGACTACGACGCCATGCTGGTGATCAACCGGCCCGTTGCGGAAAAGAGCTTTCCCGACGCCTTTGATCCGACGCTTTGGAAAGACCCTTAGGTCTCAACACAGCAGCGAATGCGGCGGCGGTTTTTGGAAATCACCTCCACATTCGATCGGTGCGAAAGGGTCAGCCAGCCTGCAATTCGACGAGAATTTCGTCGATAATGGCAAAACCACTGCCCCAGCCCTTGCCCATATTCTCCACAGAGCCGCTGAAACAGGCAATTTCGGCTTCGCTGGCCTCATGGGGAATCCAGGTCAGGCGCAGGTGGGTTTTTTGCCCCCGCTGCTCCAGCGTGACAATGGTGAGAATGGTCTGCGGCCAGTCCGGCATCATCGGGTTTGAAATGACATTCCATTCGGCATCGCACGAGGAATGAAGCCAGGTCAGTTTCTCCGTCGGTGTAACTTCCTGGAAAACCACCTTCGACAGCATGGATTTGTCGCCCCACTTCATTTCACCCAGCCACAGCCCGCCCGGTTCGAGGTCAAATTTGTGGATGATTGTCTCAACCCCCGGCCCGTACCAGCGGGCCAGCAATTCAGGGTCGGTCCAGGTCCGCCAGACCATTTCCTGCGGTGCATCAAAGACCCGGTCGAGGACAAATTCGGGCAATTCACTCATGATCTGTTTCCTTCCTGTCAGCCAGCTTCATGCTGGCAAGAACCGCATCGAGTTGATCAAAACTCCCGGTCCAAAATGCTTCAAATTCTGCGATCCAGTCGGCAGCCAACGCCATATTGTCTGCTTTCAGGCGGGCGGGCCGTCGCTGCTCGTCAACAAAGCGTTCAATCAGACCGGCCCGCTCCAATACTTTCAGATGGCGCGATACCGCCGGCTGGCTCATTTCAAACGGTGCCGCGATTTCATTCACCGTCGCCTGTCCCGACGACAGCCGTGACAGGATCGCCCGGCGCGTGGGATCGGCAAGCGCCGAAAATATCGCATCAAGACCGGGATCATCTTTTATATAACCAGATTCTTCCATAACAATTATGTTATATAAATATTCCTAGGAGTCAACAGGCATGCCAAGCCGGTGAGACTGTGATATCAATGGGGTTCCTTCAGGTTCAAATTTGGATGTCCCGCATGATTGTTACCACCACCCACTCTGTTCCCGGTCGCGAGGTCGATGCGGTGCTTGGACTGGTTGCCGGTGAGGCCGTGTTCGGTGCCAATGTGTTCCGCGACCTGTTCGCCAGCGTGCGGGACATTGTTGGCGGACGTTCCGGCGGCTATCAGAAAGTCTTTGCAGCCGGGCGCGAATCGGCAACCGAAGACATGATCGCCGAAGCCCGGGCCATGGGTGCTGATGCGATCATCGGCGTTGATCTCGACTATGAAACCGTTGGCAAAAGCATGTTGATGGTGTCCGCCAACGGCACCGCGGTGCGCCTTCGGTAGCCAGCCCCTCACCCCTATATTGACCGCCAGACTTGGAGCGCAAAAATGAACACACACGACAAGGGTTTATGGAAGGGCCAGGCCTTCGCCATCAGTCAACCCGATCAATCGGCCTTTGAGTCGCAGGGTCTGCGCTCGTTCTTTGAGTATCGGGATCTGGGCATTGATGCAGCCACCCGGGGTCAATACGGCGCCAATGTCATTCGCGCCGTGCCCGGTGAGATATCGGAAGCCCACTGGCATATTCACGATCTCGATTTTCAGTTGGTTTACGTGACGCAGGGATGGGTCGTGTTTGAATATGAATCCGCCACCGGAGGAGACAGCAGGCAACACACGCTGCGCGAGGGATCCTGCGTGCTGCAGCCGCCAGGCATACGCCACCGCGAAGTTCGCCATTCCGATGATCTGGAATTGATCGAGATCACTTCCCCGGCAGAATTTGAGACCAGACTGGTGGACGCACCGCCGAACTAATCCTCACATCGGTCCGAGCACCGGTATTTTCGGCAGGGCGAAACACCTGAACAGGAGATGAGTGTGCTCAATATCTATCTGAAAGAACCCAACATGGTCGGCGTGGATCTGGACGGTTCCATTGATGCAGCGGAAATGGCTGTTGGCCTCGATGCGTTGATTGAACTGTGCGACGGCATGGAAGGCGGCGGCATGTTCTATCGCATCACCGATTTCCAGATGCCCACGCTGAATGCCCTTGCGGTGGAATTTCGCAAACTGCCGCAGCTGTTCCGCCTGGTACGATCGATTGACAAGGCGGCCGTCCTGACCAACCAGGGCTGGATTAAAACCGTTTCCGAACTGGAGGGCGCGCTTATCCCCGGGCTTGAAATCAAGGCTTTTGATCTGGATGAGGAAGACGCGGCCCTGGACTATCTTCACAACGGATGATGCTGGACTGTGAGTCTATCCTAAAGGGGGACTTGGCGTGGTGGTGTGATTTCAATAATGATATTGGAATTGCCTGGGAGGACGAGCATTGTTCAAAAAGATTCTGATTGCCAATCGCGGTGAAATTGCCTGTCGGGTGATAAAGACAGCGCGAAAGATGGGCATTCAAACCGTTGCCGTCTATTCCGATGCCGATCGCAATGCGCTGCATGTATCAATGGCCGATGAGGCCATCCATATCGGCCCGCCTGCCGCTGCCGAATCCTATATCGTGATCGACAAGATCATGGATGCGATCAAACAATCCGGTGCCGAAGCGGTGCATCCGGGCTATGGTTTCCTGTCGGAAAATCCCCGCTTTGCTGAAGCCCTGAAAGCCGCGAACGTTGCGTTTATCGGGCCGCCGGTTGGTGCGATTGAAGCCATGGGTGACAAGATCACCTCAAAAAAGCTGGCCAGCGAGGCCGGTGTGTCCACCGTTCCCGGCCATATGGCATTGATTGAGGATGCCGAAGAGGCGGTTAAGATTTCCCGCGACATCGGTTACCCGGTGATGATCAAGGCCAGCGCCGGGGGTGGCGGCAAGGGCATGCGGATTGCCTGGAACGATGAGGATTCCCGGGATGGGTTCCAGTCTTCCAAGAACGAGGCCGCCAGTTCCTTTGGCGACGACCGGATCTTCATCGAAAAATTCGTCACTCAGCCCCGCCACATCGAGATTCAGGTTCTGGGCGACTCCCATGGCAACTGCATCTATCTGGGGGAGCGCGAATGTTCCATTCAGCGCCGCAACCAGAAGGTGATCGAGGAAGCACCTTCCCCTTTCCTGGACGAAAAAACCCGCAAAGCCATGGGTGAACAGGCTGTCGCCCTGTCCAAGGCCGTGAACTACACAAGCGCCGGCACCGTCGAATTCATCGTTGATGGCGAGAAAAAATTCTATTTCCTGGAAATGAATACCCGCCTGCAGGTTGAACACCCGGTTACCGAACTGATCACCGACATCGATCTGGTTGAGCAGATGATCCGCGTTGCCGCCGGTGAAAAACTTGCCATTAAACAGTCAGACGTGAAGCTCAACGGCTGGGCCATTGAGAGCCGCCTTTACGCCGAAGATCCCTATCGCAATTTCCTGCCGTCCATTGGTCGGCTGACCCGATACCGCCCACCGCAGGAGGGACGCCACGGGGACACCATCATTCGCAACGATACCGGTGTGTATGAGGGTGGTGAAATCTCGATGTATTATGACCCGATGATTGCCAAGCTGTGTTCCTGGGGAAAGGACAGAAGTGCGGCCATTGAAGCCATGCGCGGTGCGCTGGACAGATTCGAGGTCGAAGGCATCGGCCATAATCTGCCGTTTCTCTCTGCGGTGATGGATCACCCCCGGTTTGCCAGTGGCAACATCACGACAGCGTTCATTGAAGAGGAATATCCCGATGGATTTTCCGGTGCGCCAACCAGCGATGACGACGGGAAAAAGCTGGCAGCATGTGCGGCCGTGATGAACATGATCGCCCAGCTCAGGCGCACCCGGATATCGGGCGCGATGACCAACCACAAGCGCCGCGTCGGCAAGGCCTGGACGGTATTTTTGTCGGGACAAGCCTTTGAGCTGACGATGAAACCAAAAAACGAGGGCGCGAAGATCAAATTTTCCGACGGCACGAAAATGAAAGTGCTGACCGACTGGCGCCCCGGAACCCAATTGTTGACTGCAACAGTCGATGGTGCCGCCATCGCGGTCAAGGTCAAAGCCAATGCCAGTGGTTATGAAATGCGGTACCGCGGCGCCACCCATCAGGCACAGATCATGTCGCCACGGGTTGCCAAACTGAACGGCCACATGTTGGAAAAAGTTCCCGCCGACACCTCGCGTCTGCTGCTGTGTCCGATGCCGGGGCTGATCGTGTCCATCAATGTCTCCGTCGGTGACGAAGTCCAGGAGGGGCAGGCGCTGGCCACGGTGGAGGCGATGAAAATGGAGAACATTTTGCGGGCCGAGCGCAAGAGCACGGTGGCCAAGATCAATGCCGGCCAGGGCGACAGTCTCGCCGTTGACGATGTGATCATGGAATTCGAATGATCAAGCGGCGGTTTTGACATTCTGACTGGCAACGACGGCAATCAGGATAATCGACCCGCCCAACACGGTCGCCATTGACGGCAATTCCGACAATACGAGCCAGGCCAGAACCGGGGCCAGCGGCGCTTCCAGCGTGCTGAGCAACGCCGTCTGTCCGGCCGGTACCCGGCGCGCACCTTCCGCCAGCAGAACCGATGCGAGGGCAAATACCAGTCCAAAACAGGCAATCAGAATAATTTCAAACGGTGGATTGGACAACGGCGAACCGAATATCCACCCCAGGGGCATCAGCAACAGGCAGGACATGGCATTGGGACCGGCAGCGGGCGTGTGCGGGTATCGACGATAGATCACCATCACCAAAGACATGGCAATCACCATGGCAAGGGCGAGCAGATCGCCGGTCAGGCTGAAGGAACCCAGCGAGCCCCAGACAATGATCATCACACCAGACATCGCAGCCACACTGCCGGCAATCACCGCCCGTGACATCGATTCCCCGATCCATATCCACGCCATCACCCCGGCAACCAATGGTGATATCGCATAAATCAGGGATACATTGGCAATGCTCGTGTGTTTGAAGGCCGGAATGAAAGCGGCCGTTCCCGCCGCTCTAACAATAGCAACGGCCCAGCCGGAACGGTGCATTGCCACGAATTCTTCAACAAACCGGCTCCGGCACACCACGAACCCGGACGTCAGCAAACCGGCAAACAGGCTGCGCCAGAAAATGATATCCCATGCGGTGGCGGCCACCCCTTTGGCAAACAGTCCGGCTGAACTCCATATCACCGCGGAAAGCACAAGAAGAAGAATGCCAATCTGTACCGGGTTCAAAACACTGTCCAATCCTATCGACAACCTGCCGTGGTACAGCGCTATCACGGGGGTACGTCAGAACCTGTCAGCAGCGGCAGCGGCAGCGGCGGCAATGGCAGCGGCAGCGGCAACAGCGGCAACGGCTTGGGTGTCGGCAATTGCACGGGTGAGCGGATTCCCGTAACCAAATCGTCACTTGCCCGTGAGCCCTTTCTGCCGCAACCAATAGCCATGCAAAATCGAATTTCTGCGATCGCCAATCATCCCTGTTTCAGCTGGCTGATCCTGGCTCTGCCGGCTCCGCCCCTGGTGATCGACTTCTACTACCATGAGCGTTACTACGCTGAAATCATGTATGAAAGCGGTTTGCTCGCCACGCAGTTGATGATTCTGGCGCTGGCGCTTTCACCGCTCATGCATCTGTTGCGCTCTTTCACTCCGGCCATGACACTATTGCGTTGGCTGACGAAACGCAGACGCGCCATTGGCGTTGCGGCATTTTGTTATGCCGCTTTGCATACCTGTTTCTATGTTCGGGAATTGGCGAGTCTGGAGCTCGTCTGGCTTGAACTGGAAGAACTTGAACTCGCGACCGGCTGGCTCGCCTTTGCCGTGCTTGTCGTGCTCGCCGCAACGTCAAACAAAGCCAGCATGCGCCTGCTCGGCTCAGCGTGGAAGCGGCTGCAACGGGGCGCTTATTTTGCGTTGATTTTTACCGCCCTGCACTGGGTATTGATCGGTCAGTTTTTACAGGAGATGGCAATGTGGATGATCCCGCTGGCGCTGATTCAGATCCCACGGGTGATTGCTCACTTTAATCGTGGAAGCCAACAGATGGGCCGGGGCTGATCGCCTACCAGGTCTCTTCGACCACGGGAAACTGCCGCAGATAGTTGGGATCATCGCTGCACGAAATGTACAACATGCCGGGTACAGCGCTGGCGCCACCCCGTTCGATGCCGCTGCATTCTCCGCTCTTCAGCAGGCCCAGCGCGTAGTGACGCAGCGCAATGACGACTTCCTTGCGCACCTTGCTCTTTCCACCTGGTAATTTGTTCAGGCGCTTGTCCTGCAATTCCTTGGTCAGAGTTTTGGGACGTGACCCGAAATCAACTGGCGCAGATACAACCGATTCCACAACCCCTTCGGGCGCTTTAGGAGTCGAAGCCGG
>CAJQPW010000284.1 GCA_905480295.1 uncultured Rhizobiaceae group bacterium
GGCGCTGCTGCACGCTGTTTCGACCTGCTCCTGTTCCAGGCCGATAATAGCGGCCATCGCTCCCTTGCCGACGGGTACGGCAGCCTGCATCGCCTCGCCGCGAATGCGGAGCAGACGGGCAGTATCGGCAATCGACAGTGCATGGGCCGCAGCCAGTGCTGAATATTCTCCCAGGCTATGACCAGCCACATAGGCGGCCGTAGTCACCTGAAACCCCTGAGCTTCCATGGCCCGCAGTGCCGCCATGGAAACCGCCATCAATGCCGGTTGGGCATTGGTCGTTGACGTCAGCAGGTCGTTTGGTCCTTCCCAGATGATCTTTGAAAGATCCTGGCCCAGGGCCTCGTCGACTTCTTCAAACACGGCGCGCGATTCAGGAAACGTATCGGCCAGTTCTTTTCCCATGCCAACGGCCTGGGATCCCTGTCCTGGAAACGTGAGTGCAAGCATGGAATGCTCCTCGAATGTGATTTGTCGGTCTAGTTGCGAGACAATGGCGTCAAGGTCAAGCGTTCCAACCTAGGAATTGCGGGCGCGGAGCTCTGAAATCGTTGTTTTGTAGGAAATTCCCTCGCTATCAACGATTAATTCGATCAATCCACCTGTGCGCGATGAACAGGCCCGCTCGAAAGCCGCTTCAAACTCTTCGGTTTTCTCGACCCGCTCTCCATGCATGCCATAGGCCTGGGCGATCATCGCAAAATCCGGATTGACGATGTCAGTTCCACTGACCCGTCCAGGATAGTCACGCTCCTGGTGCATGCGAATGGTCCCATAAGTGCCGTTATTCAGCACCAGGATGACCAGCGCTGCCCCGTATTGCAGGGCCGTGCCCAATTCAGTGCCGGTCATTTGAAAATCGCCATCGCCGGCAAAACAAAGGACAAATCGATGCGGTTCTGCGAGTTTGGCGGCAACCGCAGCCGGAACACCAGCGCCCATCGAACCCGCTTGCGGCCCGAGTAATCGCAGACCAGCACCATAATGCAGAAATCGGCCACTCCATATGGCAAAATTTCCTGCACCATTCGTAATGATCGTGTCGTCAGGCAGACGCCCACGCAGGTATTTCATGATTTCACCCATGTCGACCTGACCGGGTTGAGGTCGGACTTCAAAGCCGTCTTCCCACGCGGCGCGGGCAACCATTGTACGTTCAGACCATGATGCGTTTTCAACGGGTTCACATTTGGCCAATGCGATCGCCGCTCTGTTTGGCTCTGATACGATCGACAGATCGGCTGTGAAAATCTTGCCGATCTCTTCCTCACTGGCATGAATATGGATCAGCTTTTTGTCAAAATTTGTCGGATCAAAGAGTGTGTACCCTGCCGTCAACGTCTCTCCAAACCGCACATTGAGCGCCACGATCAAATCCGATTCATCCAGAAACGAACGGATCTCGGGTGCCAATACAAAGGCCGCATCACCAATATAACTGGGCGAATAATTATCGATTACATCCTGGCTTCGGAAACTGACGACAACTGGCAGGTTGTTGGCTTCTGCAAAGGTTTTTAGTGCCGCCTTGCCATCATCCGCCCATCCTCCGCCACCAGCAACGATGACGGGCCTTTTGGCCTGCCGAAGGGCTTGCATTGCCTCGGCAATGGCTGCTTGTCCGGGGTCGGCCTGAACCGGTCTTATCAGACCGCGCGGAACCGCATCGGTTTTTTGAACCAACATATCTTCGGGAAGCGCCACCACCACAGGTCCGGGCCGCCCCGACAAAGCCATTGAAAAGGCCCGTGCAACCAGTTCGGGAACGCGGTCCGCATCATCAATTTCCACAACCCATTTGGCCATCGATCCGAACACGGCCTTATAGTCCAGTTCCTGAAACGCCTCGCGGCCCCGCATGCCGGTTTCTATCTGGCCAACAAAAATCACCATTGGCGTTGAGTCCTGCATCGCAGTGTGGATGCCAATAGACGCATTGGTTGCTCCTGGACCACGGGTAACAAAAAGGATTCCGGGCTTGCCGGTCAGCTTGCCGTATGCTTCGGCCATAAAGGCACCACCGCCCTCATTACGGCAGCCAACAAATTTGAAACGGTTGGACACATCAAGCAGCGCGTCCAATACGGCCAGGTAGCTTTCACCCGGCACGCCAAACCCCATATCAACATCCTGATTGAGCAAACATTCAACAAGCAGCTGCGCGCCGGTTCTGGTCATAATTACTTTCCCACAAAAAAATGCCCGGCTACTTTCGCAGCCGGGCATCGAAATGTCCTGTATAAAATGTCCGCACTAACGGATTTTTACAGTTTCAAACTTTCCACCTTTAACAACCAGTTCCTTGTAGGATCCGGCTGCTTCACCAACATCGGTAAAGGTCACGTTGGAAGCACCTTCGTAGTCAACCTGACCACCGGACTTCAGAATGCCCAGAGCCTTGACCAACTCGCCAGGAAGAATTTTTTCACCTGGTGCGTTGGCAACACCCATCATATTGGACTGGATGGCAGCGCGATCAGACGATCCGGCAGCCTGCATGGCCAAGATCATCAATGCAGCAGCATCGTAGGATTCCGGCATGAATGGGCCGTCATTTTTTGCAAGGCCGGCTGCGGATGCAACTTCCTTAAACTTGGCAGCGCCAGCAGATTCTGATCCCGGCAGTGTTCCGATTGTACCATTGAGGTCTTCACCGATAGCAGCAATCAGCGATTCACCAATCATACCGTCAGCCAGAATGAATTTTTCGAAAGCACCGGTATCAAGCGACGTCTGGATGATACCCTTACCGCCCTGATCCACGTAGCCGAACACGGCCAGATGCTCAGCACCGGCAGCAGCCAATGCTCCGACTTCAGCCGAATAGTCTGCCTTGCCGTCTTCATGAGCTGCGGAAATGGCAACCTTGCCGCCACTGGCTTCAAATGCAGCCTTGAAGGAAGCTTCCAAACCCTTGCCGTAGTCGTTGTTGGTGAAAGTAACGGCAACGTTGGTGATGCCTTTATCTTTCAAAATATCAGCCAGAACCTGACCCTGACGGGCATCAGATGGTGCTGTACGGAAGAAAAAGCCTTTGTCTTCAATCGTCGACAAGGCTGGTGACGTAGCCGACGGAGAAACCATGACGACACCATTTGGAATACCAACATTGTTAGCGATGGCGGTGGTCACACCGGAGCAGTCTGCACCCATGATACCGACAACACCGTCTGAAGTGATCAAACGCTCCGCAGCAGCAGTCGCTGCAGCCGCATCGGTACAGGTTGAGTCACCGCGCACGGAGACGATGGTTTTTCCATCGAGCACTTCACCCGCGGTTTCTTTCATCGCCAGTTCAGCAGCCGAAGCCATGTCTGGTGTGAGGGATTCAATCGGGCCGGTAAAGCCCAGGATTACGCCCATTTTCAATTCGTGGCCATCGGCAAATGCCGCGCCTGTGAGACCCGCCATAATGGTGGATGCGAGAAGGAATTTTTTCATTTTAATCTCCCTGAAAAAATCTACAAATAACCGGACTTTGTCCGCACGCCCCTTTGGCCGCGCTGCCCTTCTGGGTAATGTCTCTTACTTTCATGATCAAGGCAACAAGAGTTTGTTTTCGATCAATCTATGGCTAATTTTTGCCGGTGCGTTCCGGCAATATCCCACCGGGGCTGAATCGCATGACCAGCAGCATGACAAGCCCCATGGTGAGAAGCCGCATATGCTGGGAGGAATCCAACAGATGTTTGCGCAATCCGCTGTCTTCATCGAGGCCGGACGTGATCACATCCATCAACCAGTTTCCGGCAGGCTCTGCCTCAATCCAGACGAACCAGATTAAAAATGCACCAAGTACTGCACCCAGATTATTGCCCGAACCGCCAACGATCACCATCACCCAGATGAGGAACGTGAAACGCAGCGGCTGATAGGAACTTGGCGTAAATTGCCCGTCCAATGTGGTCAGCATGGCCCCGGCAATGCCAACCACGGCAGAACCAAGCACGAAGATCTGCAGGTGACGGCGGGTCACATTTTTTCCCATAGCGGCTGCAGAAATTTCATTGTCGCGTATGGCCCGGATCATGCGTCCCCAGGGCGATGCCAAAGCCATAACGCACAGGCTCAGCACGATGATCAACACCACAGAGAACAAGCCGGAATAACACAGTTTGACAAAAAGACTGGACCCTTCAACGGTCAAAGCACGCAGCACCTGTGCCCGTTCATCCCCAGATACGGCTGCGAGTTGATCAGCATAAAACCATTCAACCCATCCCAGAAACCGCTCGCTTGTCTGCAAATCCAGTTCATAGGGGACCGGGCGGCTGAGCCCGGTGACGTTTTTCACTCCCCGGGTGAGCCAGTCTTCGTTTTTCATGATCGCGATCAGAATTTCAGAAATACCAAGCGTTGCAATCGCCAGATAGTCCGAACGCAGTCCGAGCGCGACCTTGCCAATCAGCCAGGCAACACCGGCAGCAAACACACCGCCGATCAACCAGGAGAACAAGATCGGCAGACCCAATCCACCAAGAAATCCACTCTTGGCAGGATTATCCGCTTCAATCGCGTTCACCGCCGGATCATAGATCGAGCGAATGACGATGTAGCCCCCGATCACCAGCACGACCAGGGTCAGGGACTTCAACCACCCGGAACTCATTCGACGGCTGACCAACAGGATCAACCCAACCAGCACCAACACAGCCAGACCAGACAGCAATATGCCGCCGCCACCGGCCGACCAGGCCGTGGTGACAATCGGCTGCGACACAAGAACAGCGGCCACACCGCCGAGGGCAGCGAATCCCATGATCCCGACATTAAACAGGCCCGCATATCCCCATTGGATATTTACCCCCAACGCCATCACAGCCGAAATAAGGCACAGGTTTAAGATAGCCAGGGCCACGTTCCAGGACTGATTTTGGCCGACAAGGAAAATCAGAACCGCAATGACGGCAAATCCGATTATGGCACGCAGCGTCTGGCTCATATCACCTTGCCTTTCAACAAGCCGGTCGGTCGAACCAGCAGAACCACCACAAGAATGATGAACGAAACGGCAAATTTGTAGTCGGTCGAGAGCAGTTGCATCAGGCCCTCCGGCGCCCATTGTTGGGGCGCAAGATAGGTGAACAGCTTCTTGTAGGCATAGGTGACGGTCACTTCAGAGAAGGCCACGACGAAGCCGCCAAGAATAGCGCCCACCGGATTGCCGACACCGCCAACGATCGCTGCGGCAAACATCGGTAGCAGCAACTGGAAATATGTGAATGGCTTAAAACTCTTGTCCAGGCCGTAAAGGGTACCGGCGATTGTCGCGAGACCGGCAGCAATTATCCAGGTCACCATGACCACCTTCTGCGGAGAGATCCCCGACAGCAATGCCAGGTCTTCATTATCGGAAAAGGCACGCATCGATTTTCCGGTGCGGGTCCGGTTGAGGAACCAGAACAGGGCCGCCACCAGAAGGATCGCGACAACGACCGTGAGCATTTGCGAGGCTTTGATCGCAAGACCTTCATTGAGACCGGTTGCCTTCTTGAAGGCCCGAGCCTTGATCAAAAAACGCTGACCATCAAAAAAGTTCTGATCATTGGGGCCAATGATGAACCGAACGATGGCGTTCATCAGGAACATCACGCCCACCGATGCCATCACCATGCGGATTGGCGGCGCTTTGACCTTTCGATAGTGTTGATAGACCAGCCGGTCCGTCAGCAGGGCAAATACCGCCGTGATTGCGACGCCGATAGGCAATGCCAACAGCGCGGTTGGCAGCGGCCCCAATGACAGGCCAAGCGATTGGAACCACCAGGTCAGCAACACCACAAACATGGTGCCGAATGCCATCAGATCACCATGGGCGAAATTGGCAAAGCGCAAGATGCTGTAGAGCAAGGTTATGCCCAGAGCGCCCAGAGCCAGTTGCGATCCGTAGGCGAGGCCGGGAACGAAAACGAAATTGGCGAACAGCACCAAAGCATTTAGAAAATCGATCACCCTCAACCTCCCAAAAAGCTGGCCCGAACTTCCGGATTGGCAAGCAAAGCTTCTCCGGTATCGGTAAAACGGTTTTCGCCGGTGACCAGCACATATCCCCGGTCGGCAATGTTCAAAGCCTGGCGGGCATTTTGTTCCACCATCAATACGGCAACACCGGTCTCTCGAATCTCAAGAATGCGGTCGAACAGTTCATCCATGACAATCGGCGAAACGCCGGCAGTGGGTTCATCCAGCATCAAGACCTGCGGACGTGTCATCAGCGCCCGACCAACCGCAACCTGTTGCCGCTGACCACCGGATAATTCGCCAGCCATCTGAAGGCGCTTTTCCCGCAAGATCGGGAACAGAGCATAGATTTCGTCCATCGTGCCCGTAAAATCATCGGTGCGCAGAAACGCACCCATTTCCAGATTTTCTTCGACACTCATGCCTGTAAAAACGTTTGACGTCTGAGGCACGAAGGCAATGCCTGCGGCGATCCTGTCCTGCGGACTGAGACCGGTGATGTCCTTGCCGTCCAGCAGAACCTGCCCCTCACGCAGATCGAGCATGCCCAGCATCGCCTTCATGGCGGTTGATTTTCCCGCACCATTGGGTCCGACAATGACGGCGATTTCGCCCTTTTCCACACCAAGGGTGCAGCCCTTAAGGATATCCGCACCGCCGTAACCGCCCACTAAATTTTCCCCGGTCAAATACATCAGGCGGCACTCGGTTTCTTATTTTTCAAACCGCGACCCAGATAGGCTTCGATCACCTGTTCATTGCTGCGAACTTCTTCGGCAGTTCCTTCAGCCAGCACACTGCCCTCAGCCATGACAATGACCGGGTCACACATGCGACCGATAAAATCCATGTCATGTTCAATCATGCAGAAGGTGTAATTGCGTTCTTCATTGAGACGGATAATCGCGTCGCCGATCTCCCCCAGCAATGTCCGGTTCACGCCAGCACCAACTTCGTCCAGCAGAACCACCTTGGCGTCGACCATCATGGTTCGTCCCAACTCCAGCAGTTTTTTTTGCCCGCCGGAAAGATTGCCTGCCTTTTCATCGGTGAGATGGCTCAGGTTTAAAAACTTGATTACTTCATGGGCCTTGTCGCGGATTTCCTCTTCCTGACGCGCCACGTCCCCGCGACGGAACCAGGCGTTGATCAGGGTTTCACCCTTCTGTTGCGGTGGCACCATCATCAGATTTTCCAACACGCTCAGCGTGGAAAACTCGTGGGCAATTTGAAACGTTCGCAGCAGGCCTTTGGCAAACAGCTCATGCGGAGGCAGACCCGTCACGTCTTCACCATCAAGCAACACCCGCCCCGACGTTGGGGGAAACAGGCCTGCAATGATGTTGAAGAGCGTGGTCTTGCCGGCGCCATTGGGACCAATCAACCCGGTGATCGACCCACGCTCAACCGCCAGAGTTGCATTTTCAACGGCATGCACACCGCCAAACTGCTTATAGAGGGCTTCGACTTTGATCATGGATGGGAATTCAAGCCCAACTACCGTTTAACTTCGTTAGCTGGAAGGCGTAGCGCAAGCGGGGCTAAAACAAAAGCCCTGACGTACCAAGCATCTGACGTATCAGTCGATTGAGTCGCATCTATCTTCGACATCAAAGATATTGCCACCTTGAACCCGGTGCAGGAATCGGCAACCCTGTTCCTCTCCTTCCTCAAGCTGATGCGATACGCATAATGACGCCCTTCCCCAAACCAAAACCATGGTCGCAGATGGCTCCTATACTCGTGGATGTCGCGATGGGGCGCAGACCTGCCGACCTGGTGGTGCGCGGGGGGCGTTGGGTCAATGTCTATTCAGGAGAAATCATTGATAAGACCGATCTGGCGATTGTTGATGGCCGGTTTGCTTATTGTGGCACTGACGCCAGCCACTGTATTGGGCCTGACACCAAGATAGTTGATGCAGAGGACCGCTATCTGGTGCCGGGACTGTGTGATGCGCATATGCATGTTGAATCGGGCATGGT
>CAJQPW010000285.1 GCA_905480295.1 uncultured Rhizobiaceae group bacterium
CTAACTGTTCATCAAATGGGATGTTCATGTACCAAAACCGATTTTTATTCACATCTGAATACCATTGCAGGTCACAAAATTGAACACCAAAACTGAATGAGCTTTCCCGTCATAGCTATTTCTGTTGTGTCGCTGCCCGAACATTGATTATTGGCATACCAAGTCGGTTTGTCTGCATCTCGGCCATTCGCCAATGAATGCCCTCTGATGATTTGGACGTCTGCTTTGGTGCTCAGTGGCTGAAAGTCATTTTAGCGTTCGACAGCCTTGCCAGAAATCGCGATTCACTTGCTAAGAATTTCCCTGATATGTTGGAAAACTTCCCTGTTCCATATATTTATTTCCCTGTTATGAATTATAGGGAATTGGCATCTAAGCCCATGTAAATAGGTCTGAAACTGCGCTCAGATACGCAAATAACTACGAAAACTCGCATTTTTCCCTGTATTTTCCCTGTTTAACAGGGAATACGGGGGGAGACTGGATAGCTGGAGACTGTCTGCACAGCCAACTAGTCCACCCAAACCAGCTATTGTTTTCTGCATTTTGTATTACGTCGAGTTAATGTGCCACCGGATATACCGCCATCGTCATAGTGATTTGGCAGCATGACCCAGCCTTCGTGTTTCTGGCTGGCAATGTATGAGGCACTCGGACCTTGGCTGGATTTGACCGAAGTCGGTACAGCGGACATTCTGGACACCAGGCGAGCCCCGTGATTGTTCGATATAGGTCAGTTATTAATTGCGAAATTTTGAACCCAAACGTGGTGTGCCGTTGGCATGAAGGACATTCTAAATTGTCTTCTGGCCCGTTGGCTATGGTCTACAATTTAACCCTTCAGCTGACGCTTTGCCGTATCTTCTTTAAAAACAGCACCTCTGGCTTAAGTTCCGCCAGTTTTGCAGTGTGTTCCAGAGCCATTGTCTTTTCGACAAAATCTGGCCCGCAATTTCCCTCTACCAGTTTGGCCAATGCGCTGGCCTTTTCGATAAGAAAGTCCGCAAAGCCCAATGGCTGATCTTTGGTGTAACTACGCAGCCGCGCTGCGTATCTATCTAGGGCTTCCCAGTCCTGATCTTCGTAGGCGATTTCAATGGCAACATCGGTGCACCACATGTAATTGTGGCTGACACAACCTTCATCAAGAATCGTTTCTGCTCTTGAAAGCAACCGGACACGCTCGGACCTATTTGGCTCCAGCGACGCTGCAACTGCGAACACCGTTGGACCGATAAAGGACTGTCCTGTGTGCTCCAGCCGGCCAACAGCATCAGTTATCGCGGCGCGGGCATCATCATATTTCTCCATAGCCTTTAATGTCTGTGCCCGAATAGCCAACGAGGTAATAGAGAATATCTCGGCTCCGATTTCTTCTGCCAAGTTGATCGCGGCTGTAGTTCCACTTTTTGCTTGTACATAGTCCCCCAGCTTAAAACTGGCGTATCCGGACAATTGTCGGGCTGAAACTTCTGCTCTACGATTGCCAGCGCTGGCTGCCAGTTCCGCGCTTGCCAATGCACCATCTAGTGCCTCGCGAAATTCCATCAGGTGAATGCGACTCCATCCCACCATATGCCTGTTCGCAACCTCGAGCCGACGCAAGTCACTTTTTCTGCTTATTTCGACGCATTGCACAAATCGATCATGTGCATCTTTCATCAGCCCCCGCAGATAGTGTGCATCTCCAAGCCCGCTCAATGCTGAAGCCTCAGCCTCGGCATTTTGAGCCAATTTTGCGTGCTTTAGAGATTCCTCGTGATTTTGCCTGCAGCCGTCGATATTGCCCAGCGGAAACATGACAGATCCCTGCAGATACCGAATGCGCGCCTTGATAAGCTCCGGCATTTCGGACATGGAGCTTTCTGCTTGTTCCAATACCGAAATCGCTTCTTCGTATTGGCTTGCAACCCTTAATCCTTCTGCAAGCCCAATCAGTGCGTGACATTTTTCAGCATCCGATTCTGAACCGGCAAGCGCGTCTCGGAATGCGGCAATGGAATTCTCCGTGCGCCCCAGAACCAGCAGTGCATCACCTCTCAGTCGCAAAAATTCGTTGTTTGTTTGAGCATCGATTTCGAGTTTGCTACCTTGTTTACACAGTTTGAGGGCAGCTTCCTCCTGCGTGGAATTCCTGGCCTCTCTGGCAGCAATAAGATAGGCTTCCGCGGCGCCGGGATCTCCTGCAAGTTCCAGATGTTGAGCGCGTAATTGCAGATCCCGGGATCCAATGACGTCGGCGATGCGGGCGTGAAACTCTCTGCATCTGGAGGGAAGAATGGAGGCATAGACGCCTTCACGCACCAACGCATGGGAAAACAAAAAGTAACTGCCGTCATGTTGGACTAGATTTCGGGCGATTAAGTTTGAGGGATCATAGTTGTCATCATCAATGATGTTCTGGACATCGTGAATTTCGAACCTCTGGCCCATTGCAGAGGCAAGTTGCAATGCCTCCCTGTCTTTGAGATCGAGACTGTCGAGACTGGCTTGCACAAGGCTTTGAACGGTATCCGGCACGGCATCAAAACTCGTCGAAGAAGAATTGCGAAGCAATTGTTCAAGGAATAGCGGATTTCCTTCAGCCCGTTCGATACACAATTCGATCAAATCCTGATTTGTTCCTGATACTCCAACGGCAAGCTCCCGCGCTTCCTGTGGCCTCAGTGACCTGAGATCCATCGTATTCAACCCGATTGATCCCAGGCCTAACCTTTGCAACACCTGAGAGGGATCGCCCTCCAATCTGGTTGTTGTTACCAGGCATATGGAGCAGTCTACGGACGCTCGCCCAATAGCTGCAATCGTTTCAAGTGCAGTTTCTTCCGCCCAGTGGACGTCTTCGATGAGCAGAAGTTGGGGCCGGTTGCGCGCGATACTGTTGATGATCATCGAGAGCGCATTGCGTTTGCCCTGCCTTCGCAGATCACTGTTTAAGGCGTCATAAATGACCCGTGTACGTTCCGGCTGGGGCAGTCCCAACAGGGCGTTTAAATGCATGACATGATCATCATCGATAGCACCCGAATTCACTGCCTTCTGCACAGATTTGTGACAATCTGTGTCGTCTGCTTCTGGTGCGAGTCCAAGAACACTGAGCGTCAGGGCCCTGATGGCGTCCTGGCCAAGTGCAGCACCGAAATCGAGCACAAGTGCGCGATGAAATTCAAATCCGCTGGCAATCGCGATATCGGCAAATTCCAGACATAGCCGGGTTTTTCCAATCCCGGCTTCGCCACGCAGTACAACGAACTGACCCCGGTCTGCTGATCGGCATTCATCCAGCATGACTCTGAATTGTGCGAGTTCCCGGGCCCGACCAATCAGCGGCGTCTTATCGTGGGCAGCGGGCAACTGACTGGACGCATCATCGATTAAATAGGCGTTCACCGGCTGGTCAAAACCTTTTAATTGAAAGGTTCTGGCTTCGTAAACCGAAGTTGACGCTGGCAGCGCTCTTTGCACATTTTCAGATATCAGGGTCTCGCCGGCTTTTGCCTGGTCGGTGAGGCGCGAAGCGAGATTCACGGACTCGCCGGTGACTGTAAATTTTCTGTCTGATCCAATCTTGTCTGCCACCACCTGGCCGCTTGCAACGCCAATGTGGGCGGTCAGCTCATGCCCGGTTTGAACGGATATTTCCGGCATTGACCGGTGAATCGACAGAGCGGTCAGCAGGGCACGTTCTGCCTCGTTGCCCCGTGCCACTGGGGCACCGAAGACGGCCATAACACTGTCGCCAATATGCTTGTCCACTGTGCCGCCGTGGAGGCGCACAATTTCATCTGTCTTTTCGAAATAGACTTCCAAAAGTGAATGGACTTCTTCTGCATCAAGGCGCGCCGATAGTTCTGTAAATCCCGTCACATCGGCGAACAGAACTGTTACCTGTCGATTTTGACCTTCTCTAGCGGCGTCCGGGACTGGCTGGCCGGAAACCTGATGGGAATCCGTGTCTGCGGACTTAAAGGCCTCGATGGCCCGCAAGAGCTTCTTGCGGGGCCCCATGGGAATATCCAATTCCCTCAGGTCTGCTTCGGATAATTCCTGCGCGGCCTCCAGATCAATCTGCTGTTGCTCAAAGACATCAATCAAAGTCTCGAGCTTCAGCGAATTCAACCAAGCCGCGATTCCGTCCATTGATCAATTACCCTGTTTGAGTTGCGGCCCAAAGCAGATGATAGATCACGATTTTCAAAAATACTAATCGAAACGGATTTCATATTCAGGATCGGTTACTTGGCCTGGCAGCAGACGGGAAGTTCGGGTCAATGCGTCAGGCTTTCATCAAGGTCTTTTGTCAGTCATCACGATGTCGGCATTGGCTCTGAGCCGCCGCGCTCTCATACTTTGGGAGGCCCGGTGTCGGCACAAAGTGACGTTAAGGCACGTGTCGCAGCATGGCCATTGGCAATTGGTACACCACGTAGAAATGTCCGCTTGTCGGTCATTGGGCCAGGTGCCGCCAGTAAAGGGCACAATGACCGTTCTGAGCCCATAGCGTAAGACACCATGAGCGCTTGGGTGGAATGGTGGGCGCCAAAGCACTGTGGTTTCGGTTTTCTTCGAGATGATTACTTCAGATGGCCTCAGGCGCTATTCGATGGGTTCGCAGCGAATGCCGAACCGATCGGCCACGCGGTTAAGTGTGGCGCAGCAATGCGCTTTGTCTTGTTTCGCAGACGCCTTCATTTTGAGCAGCCCCGCCACTCGGCGCGGAAAAGGATACCAGCGGTCAAGATCGAGCCCACAACGATCAAGCAGGGTCACCGGCAAGGCCTGCACCGCAATCACCTGATTCAAATATGCTTGCGCAGCTGAAGCGCCTACCCAGGCGTTACGGTTTTGACGAAAGAGAGCCTCCTGGTCGAGCCGATAAAACCCCTTGCCCAGCAATTCACCGCGATAGAATAGGTGAGTCATGAAAAACGCCGCAACACTTGTCAAAAAATGAAACCCATCCCGCGCATTTACGCCGATCAGGGTTCTGTTGGGGGATAGCAACGGGATCGCGTCAGCCATCTGTGCGCCCCTGAAGAAACTACCCGTGCAGTTCACGAAAATGGTGCCGGCCTCTACAGGCGTTTTTGTTCCGTTGCGTAACATCATAGCCGGCCCATTCGAGCCATCAGTCACATCTTCCAGATAGTCTTGAAGAGTAGCGCTCAGGCCCGCATCAATCTCGGCGCGTTCCTTTTCCGACTGTAGCCCATATAAAAAGGTGCCGTTTTGGCCTGCGGGGTCAGTGGAATGAGCCGTGCGCAAATGAGAGAGCGTGTGGTCTTCATTATCACCGTCGAAATTTAAGGCCAGATCGCGAAAAAGGCGTGATGCCAATTCCCCTTTGGTCCAACGCTTCAACCCTGTTGGGATGTATTTCGTGCGGTTGAGGAAATTCGTGCCACTCCCATTTATCAGGCTGATCTTGCGATTGGGGTCCTGATCGAGTGCTGCCAGAATCGTGTCCATGCCGGTTTTTCCACCACCCACAACCACTAGGCGCGCGCTGGGATGTGCATTCAGTGTCTGACGCAGGTTTTGGGGAATGATCGACACCACATTTGAGCTGGCAAGCGGGAGTGGTGCCGCTTCCGTATAATTTAACCCTTGGGCGTGAATGGCGAGGGGGGCCAAAACTGTGCGCGTTGGACTGTCTGCCCCATTGGGACGAAAAACAACTTTGGCTTGATATCCGCAATCCGTCTGCACTTCTTCAGCCTCAACGACGGTTTGCTGAAACGCAGCCTCAAGCTCCACCGCGTTGGAAACCGGTCCCAACGCACTGGCCAGATGCGTCTGCACTTCATCTCGTTTTGCCAGATAATCGCGCGGTTTGGCCCAATCCCATTTCACGTCGCCGACAGTGAACATAGGATGGGGCTGGTGCAGGCGCACAAAGTCATACGCGGTGTTCCACATACCTCCTGGACCTTGCTTTTGGTCAATAAGCAGGACCCGCGCCCCTTTGGGCAGATAATCCGTTGCCGCGTACAGGGCGTTCAGCCCCGCAACGCCGGCCCCCACCACCACAAGGTCGAATGTCTCTGTTGTCCCTTCCGCCCGCCAAGTCTGCTCCGCTGCGGCCTGATCTTGCATGCAAATGTTCTCCCATCCCCTTAGATCTCGCAATCCTAGCAGAACAATTGCGTATTTGGCAGCTTCACAACTTCAAGACTGCGCGACAATATAATGAAAGTGGCAACCAAATCGTCGAAGTGTAATTTTGAGCGCCCGTTGAAATCGTCTAATACCACTCCAGGGTTCGGCAGCTCTGTCCG
>CAJQPW010000286.1 GCA_905480295.1 uncultured Rhizobiaceae group bacterium
CTGTGAGGTGAGAATTAATGCTCAATTAATCCCTTTTTGGTGCTGCGCAAACGCTGCACGAATATTCAAAGGACATTGCAACCCTTCCGAACCCAATGGAGAACCGTGATGTCACACTCATTGCCTATCGCTGCCTGGCGCTTCAGCAGATCTGCCGCGATGCTTGATGCAGGCAGATTGTTTTGCTCTGTCGATGCCACACGCGACTGCCATCGGCTGGATTCGGCCAGAAAAGATGACAACAGCGCTTCCAATTGGGATCGATTGTGGATCGGATTTGCAGTCTTTCTCGTCATCGCAATCCTGTTGGCCCCTCTCGGCTAAATTTCCGCCGTCCTGCATCCCAAACAGAGCTGGCTTTCATTATTGACACTCAAGGTGCCAGGAAATGGCAAAACAACTGCCGCATGGGCCGGTTATGCTGGCGGTCAATCCCGGTTCCCTGCTGGCTTCAAAAATGTTCCAGGAAGGGTTTGGTGTTGACGGCAACGACCTGAGCATTGGTGCCGACTTGCTTTGCCAGGCCGCAAGCCTGGAAGAACTGCCCCAGACCCGGCGTTTCGCAAATTGTTAGCACTCCAACAGATGAGTGCTAACAACCTGTTTTTGTACATTATTTCTATTTTTCACTTGATTTTGGCACACAAACTGAGAAAATTTCCCCAAGGCCCACACAGCGGGGAATGCAATGAATCAGTCCGAGATGGAACTCATGCTGAACGGTCACGGTCTCACCACCGCGACCATATTTTATCACATGCCGGACTATCATTCAGTGCTTCAAACCTTTCTGTGGCAGGAATACGATATCGCGCCTGATCTGCCCAAACTGCATGGATTTCTGAAATTCTGGGAAGATGAACTGGAAGGTCCCATTCACTCGGTGCAATATGCCCACCAGCATTTGATCAAGCCGGGGGAATGGAAGCGCGTCGACGGCGTGTTCCGATTGCATTAGTCCACGCCCTTTCCCGACAGCCCGCAGGCCATAGATTCTGGTTGACCGGACGGGCGCGTATCTCAAAAAATCAGAAAAAAATTCGCTGTGTGCAAAAACGCACGGATTTAGTCGAACCATCGCCCTATGGTCGGATCATCAACAGCATACCGCCCTGGTTAAGTCTCCAGCAAAAACCAGGGCAAAACGACAAAACGCAATAGAACGCTAAAAAGGAGAAACGCAATGTTCATCGCAATCGTCGCAACCGCAGTCATGGCCATGTTTGTCCTTCACGTTCAGCATACCGCATCCTTCTAAAAACCTCCCGGTTCTGCCCTTGCCGCCCTTGCCGCTTTCTTCGGCCAAGGGCGGTATTTTTTTCGGCCCGCAGATCGCTTTAAAACATCGCTGCCCCGTCTTCTAAACCGCCCAAAATCCCCCTCCGATTGCCAATCCCTTGCCGTGGAGAAATCCGTTTTTTGAAAATCGGACGGCAAGATCGCGTTACCCACAACGACGCCCCACCCCTTGGCGATGCCGCGATAGCGATACCGGCCCGCAGTTCACCAATTTTCAGGCATTGATCCAACGCAACCGGTTGCTCCTGTAATGCGCGTAAGGTTGAGGCTTCAACCCTGCTGATTTGCAGCACCGCACAACCGTTGAGGTTCGGCATGTTCAATTTGAGCGAACTCCCCCTGTCGATTCTGTCGATCCTGTTCTGCACCATGGCTTTCATGGTCTGGATGGCAGGCACCCGTCTGGCTCTTCTGGGTGATGAGCTGGCAGAACGGCTGAACCTGACCCGGGAATTTGTCGGACTGTTTTTCCTGGCAGCCGCAACGGAACTGCCTGAAATCGTCACCACGATCACAGCAGCCCAGGTGGATAACGCAACGCTGGTGCTGGGCAATATGTTTGGTGGAATAACCATGCAAACAGCGATTTTGGCAGTGGCCGACATATTTATCGTCCGGCAGGCGCTGACCTCCTGGCCACGCAAATCGACCCATACGCTGCTGGCTGTCCTGCTCATTGTCCTGTTGAGTTTTCTGCTGGCGGCGACTTTGCTGGGAGACGTGGTTGTTGCGCTCAACATTGGCCTGGCCGCCATCTGCCTGTCCGGCGCCTACCCTGTTACCATCGCCCTGCTGCGAACATTTGACGAGAAGGACAGTTGGGCACCGGTCGATCTTCCGCAGGAAAATGACCTTGATACAGGACACCGGCTCAGTGGCAGCCCGCTGAAAGATATCTCCACCGGCACTTTGCTTTTCAGATTTGCCGCCGCCAGCGTGATTATCCTGTTTGCCGGCGTTCTGCTCGCCCTCGGCGCCGATGCGATCGCGGAGAAAACAGCACTCGGATCATCCTTTGTCGGCATCGTCCTGCTTGCGGCAGCAACATCCCTGCCCGAGTTGAGCACCACGCTGGCAGCAGCCCGCATCGGGGCCTACACCATGGCGATGTCCAATATCTTTGGCAGCAATCTGATCATGCTGGCGCTCATTCTTCCCGCCGACATGGCCTATCGAAGCGGCCCGATTCTGGCAGAAGCGGATCTCGGCACCCAATTCTCCATTGTCGCCGGTATTCTGGTGACCGGGATCTATGCAGCCGGATTGCTGATCCGCAGGACGCCGAAGCTGTTCGGGGCAGGTCTGGATTCGTGGTTGGTCATCGTGATCTATCTTGCCATGCTCGGCATATTGTTCGCCCTGTGAGCAGCCACTGGCTGCCACCGGGGTTCGATCACGCGCAATCTCAGTTTCGGGTTATTTTGATCTTCTTTTCCTGCGGCTTGGTCGCTTTCTTCTTGCCCACCTTCAAATGCAGAACGCCATCGTCGAATGCAGCTTCAATCGAATTTGCATCGGCATCTTCCGGCAGTCGGAATGTGCGCTGAAATGCACCAAACTGGCGCTCCGAAAAGAAAAAGGAACGGCCGCTTTCCTGGCGCTGCGACCGTTTTTCACCGCGCACCGTCAGACTGTTATTGTGAACCGTGACGTCGACATCTTCTGTCTTCACGCCGGGCAGTTCCACGTCGATATCGTAACACTGGTCGCTGGCCGACGCATCAGACGGCGGGGCAAACCAGTCAGCAACCTTCTGTCCGATATGTCGAAGGGGTTCATAAACGTTGGGCAGCCATCCGGCGGTGTGGGACTTTTCTACCATGATCAATCTCCAAATCTTGAGGCGTGATTAGGCCCCACCTATCACCCCACCCCGTCCAAAGCCGTTGATTTGCATCAACCTGCGCATGATTTTTGCGGTCAAACTGGCACCTACCGTTCTCGAAAATGTGGAGACCTTCCATGGTTTTTATGAAATTCCCGGCCCGTTCCATTTGCACCGCAATGGGTAAATTTCTCTGTGTCTCGACACTTGTGGCCGCGTCCACGCTGTTGCCATTGCCATTTGCACAGGCGCAAAATTCCACGACTGATATCGAGGCAAACCTGACCGGAGAACGGTTGCTGCGCCGCCATTGTGGCCGATGTCATGTTGTCGGCTTGAACGGCACGAGTCCGCATCCGGTCGCACCGATGTTCAAACATCTGTCGCGGAAATATCCGGTTGAACTGCTTGAGGAATCAATGGCTGAGGGACTGATGAGCGGCCATCCCGACATGCCTGTCTTCTATTTCAACATTGAAGAGGTCGAGAGCATTATCTCCTATCTGAAATCGATTCAGCAACCTTAATCCCCAAGGCGCCCGGATTTGATATCGATCAAGTCACACCCGGAAAGCCGGTAAACAATAGGCCCATCGTCAACACCCTGGATTCTCACATGTACAAAGACATTCTGGTTCCCATCGTATTCGACCACGACCCCTCCGAACAACAGGCTCTCGCCGTTGCCCATAAACTCGCCAAGGCGGGTGGAAAGGTTACTTTGCTGCACATTGTGGAGGAGTTGCCGGGGTTCATCACCGTGCAACTGCCGGAAGAAATTTACAAGGACACAATCGCTGAGGCAAAATCAAAGCTGCAGGCCCTTGCCAAAACCCTGCCAATCCCCATCGATGTGATGGTGGAAACCGGGCATGCCAGCCGCAGAATTTTACAATGTGCGGAACAATTGAAGGCCGACTGCATCGTCATTTCTTCGCACAAACCGGGGCTGAGCGATTATTTCCTCGGCTCCACGGCGGCCCAGGTGGTACGCCACGCAACCTGCACGGTGCATGTTCTGCGTTGATGGCTGAACCAGATTGATTGAACGAGATTGAATTTGGTTTATCACAACAACGGCTATCATCGGTTGTCTGAACATGTCTGCTGAAACGAAAACCCCGCCCGACGCAACCCCATTGCGCCGCAGCCTGAACCTTCCCCTGCTCGTTCTGTACGGGCTGGGAACGACGATAGGTGCCGGAATTTATGTCCTGGTGGGTGCGGCAGCCGGCCGGGCCGGAATTTACGCCCCCATGGCCTTCATCGTTGCGGCCTTTGCCATTGCACCCACCGCTGCAACCTATGGTGAACTGGCCGGCCGCTTTCCGGTCGCTGCCGGAGAAGCCGCCTATGTCAAAGAGGGTTTCAACTCAAAATGGATGTCCAGCCTCGTCGGCTGGCTGGTGATCCTGTCCGGGGTTGTTGCCTCCGCCACCATTGCCATTGGATGTGCGGGCTATCTGCGCACTTTCGTGGATCTTCCCCTGCCCTGGGCGCTGACCCTGATCATATTTGCCATGGGCATGATGGCGATCTGGGGCATCCTCGAATCCGTTCTGCTCGCCGCCCTGTTTACGCTGATCGAAGCGGGGGGATTGTTTGTCCTGATCTGGGCCGGAATGACCTCGGAAATCGAACTCTCCAGCCGGGTTTGGGAAACCGTGCCACCGCTCAATGATGCGGTTATCTGGTTCGGCATAGCCAATGCCGGCCTGCTGGCGATTTTCGCGTTCATCGGATTTGAAGACATGGTCAACGTGGCAGAGGAAACAAGAAACCCCCAGTCCACCCTTCCCCGCGCCATATTCTGGACCCTGGGCATCACCACGGCGCTGTACACGGCGGTGACGCTGGTGGCCGTTGTGGCGGTTCAACCCGCCGAACTTGCCGCATCGGAGGCACCGCTTAGTCTTGTTTTTGAACGGCTGACCGGCATGACCCCCGCCGCCATCAGCGCCATTGCCATTTTCGCCACCCTGAACACGATATTGGTGCAGCAAATCATGGCGTCGCGGGTGATTTACGGCCTGGCGCGGCAGAACATGCTGCCAGCCGTCCTTGGCCGGGTCAGCTCCATCACAAAGACCCCGGTGCTGGCCACGCTGCTGGTCATGGCGGCAACGCTGGTACTGGCGGTCGCCTTTCCCATTGGCGAACTGGCCGAGTTGACCTCGCAGATCGTGCTTGCCATCTGGGCGCTGGCCAATGCGGCGCTGCTGCTGGTGAAATGGCGTCGGGTTCCGGCACCTCCCAACACGTTTATCGCCCCCCTTTGGGTGCCCGTGCTGGGCCTGATCCTGTCGGTCATCCTGATCGTGATTTCAAACGTCGTCTGATACCGGACGGGCCATGCTTTGGCCCGGTCAAAACCGAATTTTTCAAATAAATGTCGTTGTGTGCCAAAACGCACGGAATCGGGCGGAAATCGATCCTATTGTCAGATCATCAAAAGACGACCGCCCTGGTTCAGTCTCCAGCAAAGACCAGGGCACAAACGAACAAGAATGCAACAGAACGCCAACAGGGAGAAACACAATGTTCATCGCAATCGTCGCAACCGCAGTCATGGCCATGTTTGTCCTTCACGTTCAACACACTGCTTCGTTTTAATAATTCCCGATCCCGACCGGTCTGATCCTCTTTCGGATTTTCGCTCACGCTGTCGGGCAACGCCACTGCGTGGGTGAAGCCCTTCGCTCCGCGGGGGCGGTCCTGACCGGGCCGGGCGGCTCTTCGCCGCCTTGATACGGAGAGGTTTGTGCTCCCCCAATTGTCATCCCCGCGCAGGCGGGGACCCAAACATCAATTGAAATGAAAGGGCGCAATGCCTTCACAAGCTGTTGCACATTCTTCCGCACCCGTCCCGTTCTTCGGATGAAGAGACGGGTCCCCGCCTGCGCGGGGATAAGATTTTTTGGGGGTCAGTTATTGTGAGCTAGCAGACGTTGAATTTAGCGGAGCCTTGGGCCAGTCAACGACTGCTTGGAGCCCTTGGTTGACGTCACCGTCCGGGGGGCGCAATGTGCACACTCAACAACGACGCCAAATTTTCGATTTTCTTATACTTCACCCGAATACTGGGCGAATTTTTGCACCAGCATATCTGCGAATCGACCGGATGCGACGGACAGGGCCCTTCCCCGCAGCTGCACAAGATGCAGGTTGGGCGGCGTCAAATCCCTGCGCGACAGCGGAATCGAAATCATGCCCTCAAGCGGAACATCGCTGCGCGTCGCAATATTCGCAGTAAATCCGATTGCCGTCGCCTGATTCAGCATGTCGCTTGCGAGCGGCAACTCACATTCCAGCACCGGACGAAGTTCAAAATCCTGGCGTCGGGCAGCCACATCGAGCAGGTTCCGCAAACTGCCGGCCGACGGCAATACCAACGGATGTGGCAAAATATCATTAAATGTCAGTGCCTTGGAACTGGAAAGCCAGTGATCAGGATGCATAACCGCCGACACGGTCAGCGGGGCAACCGCAAGGGTGGTCATATTGGGATAGGCTTCCGGTTGAACCACTCCGGCCAGATCAACCCGGTAATCACGAATGTGCTGCTGGACTGCGTCATGCCTGATTCGATCCACCGAAAATGTCACGTCGGGATGTTTTTCACAGTAAGTTCCGATCGCTTCCGCAAAACCAGACAATACCATTCCATCATCAACGCCGAATGCAACGTGACCCCTGCGGGCACCCTTCATGTCCTCGATCTGCGACCGCACACGATCCATATCGGCCAGTTGCCGGCGGGCATGGGCAAGAAACAATTCGCCGGCGGCAGAAAGCCGAACACCTGTTGCCAAACGCTCAAACAATTGGGCATCGAACTCTTCTTCCACCGCCAGCAGGCGCCGGTTTAATGCGGAGGGGGTGATCGCCATTTTTTCGGCAGCGCGTCGGATCGATCCGGCCCGAGCGATGGCGTCAATGAACCGAAGGGTTGTCTGGTGTCGCATGGATAACAATTCAGAGTGGTGCGTTTTCGGCAACACTCTGCTTCAAAATGAGCAGAAGACGCAAGCACTGCTTTTTGCCTAACTGTCCCCATCGGTACATCAGAAGGCCGTGGATTGACCCGCAGATGACTCCAGAAACTGCGGAAGATGAAGAGGCAAATTTATGCTCAGAAGACACTTTTTAGCCGGAGTAGCATCCTGCTCCCTCCTTATGGGCGGTTGGGCCCACGCAGCAGACACCATCAAAGTCGGTGTGCTCCATTCCCTTTCAGGAACGATGGCGATTTCCGAAACAACGTTGAAAGACGCCATGCTGATGCTCATCGAGGAGCAGAACAAAAAGGGTGGTCTGCTTGGAAAAAAACTGGAGCCCGTGGTGGTTGATCCGGCATCGGACTGGCCGCTTTTCGCCGAGAAGGCCCGCGAACTGATTTCAGCAAACAAGGTGGACGCCGTGTTCGGATGCTGGACATCGGTTTCACGCAAATCCGTGCTGCCGGTTTTCAAGGAACTGAATTCGGTGTTGTTCTACCCTGTTCAATATGAGGGCGAAGAAAGCGAGCGCAACGTATTCTACACCGGTGCCGCACCAAACCAGCAGGCCATCCCTGC
>CAJQPW010000287.1 GCA_905480295.1 uncultured Rhizobiaceae group bacterium
GCAGGTTATCAACGGAGCCCTTGCCAATAAATCTCGCTTTGACGAAATGAATGCCTTTTTTGAGGGTGTCGGAGAGGGCTACGCTGCGGGCGTTTGGCAGGAAACGCCAAGCGATCGCCCTGTATTCAAGAAAAAATTTGCGGCACGCGCTGCAGCAAGCGCCAACGCTGTTGATTCAGGAGAGGCGGTGGGGTCATGACATTAATTCTCGATCACGACCGGGCTGGCGGTTATTGGGGTGCGGTCTATACCTTCACCGCAGTCAAAGGATTGCAGGTCATAATTGATGGTCCGGTGGGTTGTGAGAACCTGCCCGTTACTTCTGTGTTGCACTACACAGATGCCTTACCCCCGCATGAACTACCCATCGTGGTCACCGGGCTTGGCGAAGAGGAACTTGGCCAGCATGGCACCGAACAGGCCATGCGTCGCTCTCGCACCGCGCTCGATCCGGACCTTCCTGCAGTTGTCGTAACTGGTTCCATCGCAGAAATGATTGGCGGTGGCGTGACGCCAGAAGGCGCCAATATCCAACGTTTCTTGCCACGTACGATTGATGAAGATCAGTGGCAAAGCGCTGACCGTGCCATGAAGTGGCTATGGACAGAGTTTGCGCCGGGCAAAGGCAAAGCACCGAAACCCCGAAAACGCAAAGAAGGTGATAAGCCAAGGGTCAACATTATTGGTCCGATTTATGGCACCTTCAACATGCCGTCGGATCTGGCAGAAATTCGGCGCCTCATCGAAGGTATTGGGGCGGAAGTCAATGTAACTTTCCCTCTCGGCACCCATTTGGCCGATATCGCTCAACTGGGAAATGCCGAAGCCAATGTGTGCCTGTATCGTGAATTTGGTCGATTGCTGTGTGAGTCCCTTGGCCGTCCTTATCTGCAGGCACCAATCGGCATTCATTCCACCACAGCGTTTCTGCGCAAACTGGGGGAAATCCTGGACCTCGACCCAGAGCCATTCATTGAGCAGGAAAAACATACAACTTTGAAGCCAATGTGGGATCTGTGGCGTTCTGTGACCCAGGACTTTTTTGGCACCGCCAGCTTCGCAATCGTTGCCAACGAGACCTATACAAGAGGGCTACAAAACTTTCTAGAAGAAGAACTTGGTCTGCCATGTACCTTCGGCGTGTCACGTTGCGCCGGTAAGAAAACCGACAATCAAGAGGTGCAGGACCTTATCAGCCAGCGTCCCCCCATGATCCTGTTCGGCTCATATAACGAACGCATGTATCTGGCTGATCAAGGGTCCCGAGCCATCTATATTCCAGCCTCGTTCCCCGGGGCGGTCATTCGCCGCCATACTGGAACACCCTTCATGGGTTATGCGGGCGCCAGCTATCTGGTGCAGGAGGTATGCAACAGCCTGTTTGATGCGCTGTTCCACATCTTGCCATTACAAAGCGACATGGACAAAGCCGCCACGGCGGTGCCTGCGCGCACAGCCAGTTCCCTGCCCTGGGACGAGGATGCTCAGCGGGCGCTGGATGAGGCTGTCGACCGTGAACCAATACTCATTCGAATCTCAGCAGCGAAGAACCTACGCGATAAGACCGAACGCAACGCAATCAACGCTGGCGAAGATCGAGTAACCGCCCAAAGGGTCAACGAGACAGCAATTTTCAATTCGAGCAACGCAGCGTGACCAAATCAAAAGAGTTGAGCTTGTGCAAGGCAAGTAAAGGATAAAGCAATGTCAAATGTGAATATAGACATCGACCGGAGTTGCAGAGGAGTGTCGTTCGTCGACGCAGGGCTCTACAGAGCCATCTTCGGCGTACTCTTTGCCCTTTTGTTGGTACGTCTGGCCTTTCGTTGGCGAGCAGATCAGCAATCAGGAAACAATATCTGGCTAGAGGCCAAGCGCAGCGCACACGCAACTGCGGGCTACGCCTTCAAGTACTGAATTTTCGGAATTTTCCCGCCTAACCTCGGGAAGATACGGTTCATTAGAACCAAGCCAGCCGTGGGGTTTGTCACGGTGCCGGTCGCAAGACCGCAAGACTAGGAGGTTACAATATGGCTAGTCCTGAAAGCGAGTCTCTCACTGGTATGACCAGCGGTGAGGCACGCGAGTTCCATCGCATCTTTATGAAGAGCGCAATTCTCTTCACAGGATGGGCTTTCGCGGCGCATGTGCTTGTGCACCTTTGGCGCCCATGGCTGTTTAACGATGGTTCTATGACAACTTCGTCACTGTTGGATGGTGTCAAAACCATCGCAACAACCGTGACCGCAATGGTTTAAGGAGGCTGAACTATGCATAAAATTTGGCTTCTTTTCGATCCAAGGCGCGTGATGGTAGCGATGGCTGTCTTCCTGTTCACCTTGGCAGTTTTGATTCATTTCATTTTGCTGAGTACGGACAGGTACAACTGGTTGGATGTGAAACCACTCGTGGCGGCGGAAGCCTCCGTTGAGATGACAAGGCTCATAACCTAATCACATCTGCTTCTCCGGCAGGCGCGAGCAAAAATTCTTGCCTGCCGGTTTCAATAACTAGGTTTTTGGAGAACCAGCTATGGCTTTGCTGAGCTTTGAGCGAAAATACCGCGTTCGCGGTGGAACACTCTTAGGAGGCGATCTGTTCGATTTCTGGGTCGGCCCTTTCTACGTGGGTTTTTTCGGTGTTTCGACTATCTTCTTCGCGACTCTTGGAACGTTTCTAATCATTTATGGTGCGTCTATCGGGCCAACATGGAATATTTGGCAGATTAGCATCAATCCCCCCGATATTGAATATGGCCTGGCACTCGCCCCAATGAAGGACGGCGGGCTTTGGCAGATTATAACAATCTGTGCAGTTGGCGCCTTTGGCTCCTGGGCGCTTCGAGAGGTGGAAATATCCCGCAAGCTGGGAATGGGACTGCATGTACCATTCGCCTTTAGCATCGCAGTCCTTGCCTACGTCACGCTGGTCGTCTTCCGGCCCTTGCTGATGGGCGCGTGGGGACACGGATTTCCCTATGGCATCTACAGCCATTTAGAATGGGTCAACAATGTCGGTTATGCCTATGGCAACTTCCATTATAATCCAGCCCACATGATTGCGATCACATTCTTCTTCGCAACTACCTTGGCGCTAGCGCTCCATGGCGGTCTCGTATTGTCTTCTACCAATCCAGGAAAAGGACAAGAAGTAAAAACCCCTGAGCACGAAGACACCTACTTCCGCGATTTCATCGGTTATTCGGTAGGTACGCTTGGCATCCATCGGGTTGGTCTCTTTTTGGCCCTATCGGCAGGCTTCTGGAGTGCGGTCTGCATCGTGATCTCCGGTCCCATTTGGGAAGACGCCTGGTCGGACTGGTGGTCATGGTGGCTAGAACTGCCAATCTTCCCACAAGAAGACCTCGTGCGTGAAATTGGCGACCTCGAATATCTTGACGAATAAGGGGAAGTTGGCATGCGCGAATATCAAAACATCTTCACAACAACGCAGGTAACTACCCAACCAGGGATGGGCATTCCTCTGCCACGGTACGACGACCCCCGCATCGGCACGGGCAAAATGTCTTACTGGTTGGGCAAGATCGGTAACGCTCAGATTGGTCCGGTATATCTAGGCACAACAGGTCTGATATCACTAATGTCGTTCTTGCTGGCGTTCAACATCATAGGTCTCAATTTTTGGGCTCAGGTCGGCTGGGACCCGGTGCAGTTTGTCCGTCAGCTGTTTTGGTTGTCTTTGGACCCACCACCAGCATCCTATGGACTGAAAGTCTTGCCGCCGCTTCAGGAGGGTGGCTGGTTCATGATTGCCGGGTTCTTCCTTACGGTCTCTGTGCTGGCTTGGTGGACACGCAGTTATCTTCGTGCCCGAGCATTGGGACTTGGAATGCATGTTCCAATCGCCTTTGCAGCCGCAATCTGGCTGTTTCTGGTGCTTGGCTTTATCCGCCCTGTCATGATGGGTTCGTGGAGCCATGCTGTACCCTACGGCATTTTCTCTCATCTGGATTGGACCAATAACTTTTCACTGCTTTATGGGAATCTGTTCTACAATCCCTTCCATGCTCTCTCTATTGTCTTCCTATATGGCTCCGCTTTGCTGTTCGCCATGCACGGGGCAACCATCCTTGCGGTCAGCCGCTACGGTGGCGAGCGTGAGATTGAACAAATTACCGATCGCGGCACCGCCTCAGAACGTGCTGCTCTGTTCTGGCGCTGGACCATGGGCTTTAATGCTACGATGGAATCCATCCACCGCTGGGCCTGGTGGTTCGCCATGTTGACGACCCTGACCGGCGGCATCGGTATTTTGCTGACAGGCACGGTCGTTGACGACTGGTCCGAATGGGCAATCAAGCACGGTGTTCTGCACGAGAGTGGCAGCAACCTGCCATAGTCGATTTAACAGACCGAAGTTTGAAACGGGGCTTTGGAAACAAAGCCCCTTTTTTGGGCAGTTGCAGGTTCGATTACGATCAGGCCAACGAGTTCCAGCCGTTCAAAGGGGACTAACGGGTGAAGAACTTATGAAGATTAACAACCAGATTAATCGGCCCTTTATAGGTCAGCTTACGCTTGAAAAACGCATTTTGGCCTGTTTCTCGCCCCATGGCCATGTCGACATAGGTGTCTGTAGACATCTTGAGTGTCAGTGTTGGTTGTTGGTGGCGTCCTTCAAACAGGCGACAGGCACCGTCTCGAATGATGGCATAATAATCTGCACCATTGCTGCCAGTCAGTACAAACTGTATCACCGCATCAAGACCGCCTGCCGCGTCAGGGTTGAAGCGCTGCGGCATCGCCGTAATAATCTGTTCTATCGTCGGATCAGTATCCAGCGGCATGGTGTTTCATCAGTTCTCTATAGAGATCCAGTTTGGTACAAAACGGCATTTTTTATGACGTCATCAGTATAGCTGAAACCACGCATAAGAAAACAACTTCACAGGGTTGCATTTAATAAAATTTACCCTTTTTATCAACGAATACATGAGGATGTTTGAATTGAACGAAGTGCGTTATGCAATAGCTCTGGTGCTTGTTGTGCTCGTTCCAATGGTAATTGCTTTTTGGCTTGTTATTCATTTGGGCACACCCATCTGGCGGAGATATCGTGGCCTGGTTGCCTATTCATGCGCAGGCATAATATTGGCGCTAGTTGGCACTTTCGCCTGGTTTCAACGCACGTTTCTAATTGGCAACGATTGGGGTACCAACTGGCTCCTTTTTGGTGCTGGACTTCTGATTTATCTGGCGTCTCTGCGAATGGCACTGCCGGTGCGAAGGTACCTTTCCTTTTCTACTTTTGCTGGCATGCCGGAAATTACGGACAAGCCTATTCAGCTGATAACTGAGGGGCCCTACGCCATCATAAGGCACCCGCGCTACTTGATGGTTCTAGTGGGCATTGTTGGTTGGGCTATGATGGCCAACTTCCAAGCAGCCTATGTCACAAGTGCCGCATGCATGGTTGGCCTATGGGGCATCATTCAACTGGAGGAACGCGAATTGAAAGCTCGTTTCGGCAAAGCCTATGACAGATACAGTCAAGACGTTCCACAGGTGATTCCAAGAATGGGTGACTGGCTAAGTTTCTGAATGATTTAAAAATTCAGTTCAGGATATTCCTTCACATAAATACGAAACCAGGGCGTAAAACGGTGTGGGGAGCGTTCGATCTCATTTCGCAATTCCGCTCGGCTGACCCAGTGAAACGCTTCAACTTCAGATGGATTAGCCAACACTTTGACGTCCGTTTTGGACCTCACATCTGCTCGGAACATATGCACTCGTTCACGTTCCCACAAACCATTGCCAACATCAGCTGAATACTCGACAATCAATCTCTGTTCGAGCGGCAATTGAAATCCGAGTTCTTCCTGCAGTCTCCTGTCAGCGGCAGCCGCCACGTCTTCTCCAAAGTGAGGATGGCTACAACAGGTGTTGGCCCACAAACCACCGCAATGATATTTTTCTGAAGCTCTTTGCTGGATCAGAAGTTCATCTCCGCACAACACGAATATCGAAAGCGCCTGGTGGTGCAAACCTTTGACATGGGCTTCGATTTTTTCGATCGGAAAATGCGACCCGTCCGGATTAATTCCGGAAATGGTGATGGCAGGGTTTGTCGGCGGCAACGGCCACACCTCATCGTCGAGAGCACGATTGGTTTCAACATCCTCCACAAGTTGAAGGACTTTTGGCAGGCTGATCGATTGCAACATTACGCCACAGCCCGCGAGAGCGCGCATTGAGACCACATTTCGCTCAATGCGTTCACCAGATGTAAAATATCTTGTTCGCTGTGTATTGGTGACGGTGTAATTCGCAATCTTTCAGTCCCCTTAGCCACAGTGGGGTAGTTAATTGGCTGAACGTAAATATTATAGTTCTCTAGCAATAGGTCTGAGATGTATTTGCACTTTTTGGCGTCGCCAACCATGACAGGCACAATATGACTTTCGTTTGCCATATGCGGCAGTCCGATGGCATCGAGACGATCTCGCAGCGTTTTGACGTTCTTCCGCTGCCTCATGCGCTCCATTTGGCTGACCTTTAGATGTTTTATTGACGCGGTTGCACCTGCAGCCAGTGCAGGTGGTAATGCTGTAGAAAAAATGAAGCCGGATGCGAAGGAGCGAACAAAGTCAATCATGTTGGTCGAACCAGTAATATAGCCGCCCATAACACCAAATGCCTTGCCCAATGTTCCCTGAATCAGATCAACCCGATCCATCAACCCTTCCCGTTCAGCGATGCCACCACCTCGCTGACCATACAGACCCACAGCATGAACCTCATCAAGATAGGAAAATGCATTGTGCTTCTCACAGACGTCCAGGATTTCCGCTAAAGGGCAAATGTCACCGTCCATCGAATAGACAGACTCAAAGGCCACGAGCTTGGCAGTTTCTGGATCCGCTTGGCTCAGCATATGGTCCAGATGTTCAACATCATTATGACGCCAAATGTGTTTTGGCGCCCGCGAATGTCGAATACCTTCGATCATTGACGCGTGGTTTTCGCTATCAGAGAATATTTCACATCCAGGAATACGCGATGCAAGTGTGCCTAATGCTGCCCAATTGGCCACATAGCCTGAAGTCAGCAGTAGCGCGGCAGGCTTTTGATGAAGATCGGCAAGTTCTTGTTCCAGCAAGATATGGTAGTGGTTGGTACCCGAGATATTCCGAGTGCCACCTGCCCCTGCTCCACATTTGTGAATCGCATCTGTCATCGCTTCAATTGTGTTGGGATGTTGACCCATACCTAGATAATCGTTCGAACACCAGACGGTGACTTCTGATTGCTTTCCCGATTCATCGTAGCGTGCAGCTTTGGGAAATTTGCCCTTATGGCGCTCCAAGTCAGCAAAAACACGATAATTGCCGGCCTCTCGCAAGTCCTCTAGCTGCTGGTCAAAGATTGTTTCGAATTTTGAGGAGCGCACTTTTTCTTCCTTTTATTTATACGTCGATGGTCGGGATTGATCTGAAATAGCCCACCGCCAAAGCACAGTTTCTTTGACAGGCAGAACCATCATCCAATGTTCAAATGCTGCAAGCCCAACAAGCGAGGTGAGCATTACTGCGATCGTGGTTGTTTGTTGGGGCACAAGGCCATTCATGAGCAGCAATACGGCGGTGATCAGAATAATCGTCGTGGCACCAGTAGATATCCAGAAAACTGGGCCAATACGATCGTCGCGAATATAGCTGTGCAGATGTGACAGGGACGCGGGCATCATTTCCTTGCAGAAGGACGGCACACCGCTAAAAATTGAAAGCTTGGCGCTAATGCGCATTAGCCAAAGCGTGAGGAAAGTCCAGAATGCAGTTTGATCATCTCCGGAATAAGTCACCAGAAATACGGCCATAAGAGCGCCCACGAGAGAAAACTCGTGATGACTTAAAGTCAGGAAGGCCAGTTTGAAGCGTTGATTTTCACTTATGTTACTCGGGCAGCTCTTTGTTCTGGGGCCCGTGATGAGTCCTGTCAAAAATGTAAATTCAATCCAACCCCAGATCGCCAGGGCGGCCACAAACCCAAGATATGGCGCCCAGCTTTGATTGGTGTTTGAAGCCATCGTGGCACCTGCAAAACCAGCTGCAGCCAACACAGTCATGAGCAAGAGGCTTGCCGGCAGATTACGTTTCGACCGAGTCGAAAGCCAAAGGATTGCTCCAGTAGAAAACCACCAGAGGAAGATCACATACAAAACTGGCAATATGTATTGAGTCACTCGGATCTTTCCTACCAGGCCGGAACCATACGACTGACTTCTGGTATGGTGTTCTTTTTGGAGGGCAGAGAATAGAGGCGAATGAAATTCGCTGCTATGGCAATCTGAAAACCAGTCTTTTTAACCTTATTGAACAATCCACCTTTTTCAGTCGCTACATCAATGCGTTGGGATAATCGATTCAACCGACGCAAAGTAGTAAGGAACGCGGGGTTTTCCAGGTCAAGCATCAGTGGGAAACACTGGCTTGTACATTGATTGGTGATTTCAAACACTTTCATGTCGTAGTCTTCAATGTTCAAACCGGCAGCCTTGTGGAATTCCGGCCGAGCATGGTCGCGGATGAACATGGTCGCGTAGACTGCACACAGGAAGAACTTGATCCACAGCTTATTGCGTCCCTGAAGTAATTTTGGTTCCGAACGCATCAATAGTGAAAAAGCTTCACCGTGACTGAACTCGTCATTGCACCATTGCTCAAACCACTTAAATATTGGATGAAACCGTTTTTCCGGATGCCGCTCAAAGTGCCGGAAGATTGTAATGTATCGTGCATAACCAATCTTCTCAGAAAGATAGGTCGCATAGAAAATGAACTTTGGCTTGAAATAGGTGTATTTCTTGGTCTTCGTTAAAAATCCAAGATTGACCCCGATGTCAAAGTCACGAAGCGCGTCATTAATAAAACCGGCGTGGCGGGCCTCATCCCGCGACATGTAGGTGAACAGTTCCTTGATGTCCTTGTTGTTCCCCCGACGCTTCATTTCCTTGTATAAAACGCAGCCAGAAAATTCGGCCGTCAGCGACGATACCAAAAAGTCTACGAGTTCGGTGCGCAATTCTATGGGCACATCATCCAGGGTAATATCATCCCATTCTTCATTACGTTTGAAGTGCCCCTTGTTTGGATCGCTCCGCATGGATGCAAGTAACGTGTCCCATTCTTCGCGCACCAATGACACGTCCATTCGATCCAATTCATCAAAATCGGTGGTGTAAAAACGTGGGCTCAGAAGCGTATTTTGCTGTGCCAGTTTGGTTGTTTCGTTAAGTTTCCGATCCCCGACCGGCTTTCCAGCTGCAGGATGATTGTGCGCATTCATGATACATACTCCTTCGCCAAAGTGCCGGGTTTCAACGTCCCTTGGGAGAAACTGAATTCGCATAGTTCCATGAATTCCAAATCACCAGTAGCACGCGTCCAGAGCCGCTCAACGGCCGTCGCCCGTTTAACAGTTGCGCGGCGATCAAAGCTTTGTGTCTCGCCATAGGGCACCTCGATGGACCTTCCGTGGACAACTACTTCGTCGCCAGGGTTAATGGTCGTGCCATCATTGAATCGCACATGAGCTTCCAGGCTTTCGAAAGTATTTACGATGGTGACTGTACAGTCGACATCAACTTTCTTTTGGCTTCTGAGTAATTTTCTCAACATGTCAGGCTCCCTTTTCTGATGTTTTGATTGCATTGGCACGCTGGTCGGTCCCACCGTCGTCAAGGAGGAGCTGCGAAAATCCGTCCATAGCGACCTTTCCAAACGCATTAAGTTTGATAAATCTGCCGGTCACAGGGTCAACGATTGACAGTTTACCCTTTGCCGTTTGGACAAGCTGATAGTATTGCCCCTTCTCCACGCCCTGCTGCAACCTGTTATGCGACAGAGCACGCATTGACTGTCGGACAAAGGCTCCTTCCCCCCGTCCGAAACGAGCAATTACTTTTCTGGATTGTGCATCGCTGACAATTACCGTGCCGTCCCTGCCGTCTCTAAAGTAAATCATGCGCTCCTGCGCGGCCACTCCAATGGTCCGAGTTACCTTTCCATGACCGGTAAAGTGTGTGCTAACAGTGACAACTAATGACAGAACAACCACAGCCAGTGCTGCCAACAGGGGCAGCCGGTGGCTGTTGCGTCGTTCAGATGGTTGTTGAGCGTTGGTCATGGTTTTCTTCTCCGTGTGCTACGAAGTTGCAGCTGACATTGGTGCCATGACTGGCACAGTCTTTGTTTCATCAAGTTGTGGGCGAGCAGCCGTTTCGCGAGACTTCGAGTATTCCTCGGTCTGCTGATGAGCTTGTTTTAATAGGTCCGCCAGGAGCGATGACACAGTCCGCACATCTGCAACCGCACGGATGGTCGGTTGTGGACGGGCCACTTTCCAGGCCCGTACATGGGGCCAAAGGACTGCCCACGAAACTTTGGTGTGTTCTTTCAGCGTAAACGCAATATTGCCTCCGTCGCGACCAATCCGCATCACGTCAGCTGCATCGATCTGACTGAATGGAAACTGGAAGGTAATGGGAAGAGCCACACCAAACCGCATCACCAAACGCTTGTTGGTAATCGTGTATATGGTCGTGCGTGCGATCAAATATGTCAGCAAGTACAACAGTGCCAAGACAAGCCCTGCAAGCACCAACGTGCCACCAACTGAAAACGCAATTTCCGCTGCAGCCTTTCCATCAGAAACGGAGGAAATTAGTTTCCAGATAGCCAAGATGACAAAGTAGATTGCCACCTTGCGCCCATGCAGCGCTGTCACAAACAAGGGTCTTATTTCTGGTTTGCCCTGCCACAGAATCTTCTCTCCATCTGGAAGATGCGCGGGAAGACCTGGAACAGGCTCAGTATGGAAATCGTCGTGATTGGTCACAAAACTGGCTCCGCTCGGCCTAGCATCGCATAGAGACCACCACCACCAAAATAGGCCATGATCTTCTCTTCTTCGAGCATGGTGATCTGATCAGAATCCTTGGTTTGTGGAATGTCCTTAAATTGTTCTGCTGTTAAGTTGTGGACATAATACTCTCGCTCCTGACCAGGGGTTAGTAGTCCACCCTTTTCTCGCTGCAGGGCAAAATGCATTGGCATGACCCGGGTCTCTTTGCCCAAATCGATCTCAAAGAACCGAATATAGACTTCGGTCTGATCAACCCAAACATCAACGATTGCACCCGCAATTTGACCGTCGGCGCCAACCACCGGCATGCCCCGCGGGTCTTTGTCCAATTTAGCAATGTCAAACGCCGTGGCGACACGAAGCGGTTGAATCTTCGGTGTTCCATGCGGTGTCATATCCGGATGGTCAGGGCGTTCCGCCCAGGATGCCGGACCAACACCATCGATCATTGGATTGCCTGTTGGAATGAGTGGTGATCCCGCCGTTGGCGACGCACGAACAGCAGCAATTGGGCGCGCATCGCGGTTTTCCATATTTGGATAGGTGCGTGTTCCCATACCATGTGGCAGAATAAACGTTTTTGGTTTTGGCAATTGTAGCCACGGATCCTTGTTGTAATCTCCTGTTATGTCATTCTCGAGCGGATACCCCTCGCGACGACTTTCTGCCTGCAGATACCAAATCAAGCAGGCGAAAAATATCCAGAACGCATAGAGCACAACCTGTGCCGCATCGATATTTCCCACAATTTCAACCATTTACTTTCTCCAATACTAGCCCGGCAATTCCGACAGGCCTATTTTCCCATTACTTTCATGTTTGCTCATCGCGAATGTCCGAACCAACGGGCCAATTGCGATAAGGCTTGCGAACAAAAATCCAATCTCAAGATGATAGACAACGCTGTATCCAATTGCCGGGTCCATCAGCGCTGGACCCAGACCACCCGATAGCGCAAATTGGCCTACGACATCGCGAACAATGCCACCCACTCCAAGTCCAACGCCAACCGCTGACGCCTGCACAGCACCCCAGGCCCCAAGAGCCATTCCCGAGCCAGACGTCTTTGCCAACGCCATACAGGCAATCATGGTTCCCACTGCAAACATGCCACCACCCATTCCGATCAGGGCCACCCCAATGCGGAACATGTTTGCAGTGCCAAGGGGGGCTGCAAAAATCACTAGGCAGAAGGCAACCACGCCGATAAGGGTGCCCAATGCCGCTAGTCGATGTGGATCGCCTCCCTTACCAAGACGGTGTCCTGCTACGAACAATCCGATCAACGTGCCAGCTGCAAACAGAGCAGTCAGCATCGTTGTCTGGCTAACCGTCAGAGCCAGGACTTCTCCACCATAGGGTTCCAGCAAGACGTCCTGCATTGAAAAACCTATTGTCCCAAGTCCAACCGCAATGAGCAGACGCAAGCTGCGCTTGTCTTTTCGAAACGCCTTCCAGGCTTGCGAAAACGGCGGGCTCTTGGTCTTGGGGTTGGTTAGATGTGGCCGACGGGCCTCCTGTTTCCAAAGTGCAATGACGTTAAAGATCATCGTCGCGGCTGCCGCACCTTGAACCACCTGAATAAGGCGCTTCGCGCTGAAATCGGCCAACAGGTATGAGAAAACAATGGCACTGAAAAACATGCCGATCAGCAGCATCACATAGACCAATGCTACGACTCTCGGCCGCGCTTCTTCAGGAGATAAATCAGTCGCTAGTGCCAATCCAGCGGTCTGCACCATATGAATGCCGATGCCTGTTATCAAGAACGCAGCAGCCGCCGCTACAGGGCCAGCCCAACTGGGACCCAGAGACTGGGAATGCAGCAATAACAACGCAAATGGCATGATCGCGAGACCACCAAATTGGGTCAGAGACCCGAACCAAATATAGGGTACTCTTCTCCAGCCAAGCAGAGATCGGTGGGTATCAGACTTATAGCCAATCAGTGCCCGCGCGGGTGCAAACAGAAATGGTAGTGAAACCATAATCGCGACCAGCGACGTCGGTACGCCCAATTCCAGAATCATCACGCGATTAAGAGTGCCTGTCAGCAATACGGCGGCCATGCCCACGGA
>CAJQPW010000288.1 GCA_905480295.1 uncultured Rhizobiaceae group bacterium
TGGAATATATGGTGCAAAAGGCCGTGGAAATGGGAGTCGGTGAATTGCAGCCGGTGATCACCCAGCACACCCAGAGCCGCAATCTCAACATGGATCGAATGAACGCCTATGTCATTGAAGCGGCAGAGCAATGCGGCATTCTCAACATTGCACCCGTACACCAGCCGATCACCATGGCAGCACTGATTCAAGACTTCCCGGAAAACCGACACCTGATCTTTTGCGACGAAAGTGAGGAAGGACATAATCCGCTGGAATTGCTTAAATCTCTGAAGCCAAAACCTGTTTCCGTTCTGATCGGACCCGAAGGCGGATTTTCCGAAGAAGAACGCGCGGCACTTCGTGCCCTGCCTCAAGTGCAACCGATTCCCCTGGGGCCAAGAATTTTGCGGGCGGATACAGCCGCCGTTGCAGCGCTTGCGATGATACAGGCAACCGTGGGAGACTGGCTGCCTTAACAACAAAGCGGCGTGAGCACGTCGGTTTTTGCTTGCACAAAGTAGTCCGTCGCTTGTAGCGATTTGACAACAGATGAATTGGAGCCAATTGCATGGCCCGCGACACCACCGATACCACCCCGCTTGAAAACCGAGCGCAGCTTGTTTCCGCCCTGTCCGATGGCTGCAAACCCAAAGATCAGTGGCGCATTGGCACGGAGCATGAAAAGTTTGGCTTCTACAAGGCTGATTTTTCTCCGGTTCCCTATGAGGGAGACCGGGGTATTCGCGCACTGCTGGAAGGTATGCAGGCGAAGACCGGCTGGGATCCGATCATCGATGCAGGCAACATAATCGGCCTTGTAGCCACGGATGGGATGGGGGCGATCTCGCTCGAACCGGGCGGGCAATTCGAACTGTCCGGCGCCCCTTTGCAGACGATCCATGATGTGTGTCGTGAATCCAACAGGCACCTGGCGCAACTGCGAGAGGTTGCTGAACCCATGGGCATGGGATTTTTGGGCCTCGGTGGCAGCCCCAAATGGACGTTTGAGGAAACGCCTCAAATGCCGAAGAGCCGATATGACATCATGCGGGCTTACATGCCCAAGGTCGGCAGCCATGGTCTCGACATGATGCATCGAACCTGCACGATTCAGGTCAACCTCGACTTTTCATCTGAGCAGGACATGCGCACCAAGATGCAGGTCTCATTGAAACTACAGGCCGTAGCTTCGGCCCTGTTTGCCAATTCGCCGTTCACCAACGGCCAGCCCAACGGCCTGTTGTCATGGCGCTCGGAAATCTGGCGGGACACGGATAACCAAAGAGCCGGGTTGCATCAATTTATGATGGAAGAGTCCTTCGGTTTTGAAGATTATGTCGACTGGGCCCTCTCCTGCCCGATGTATTTTATCCTGCGCGATGGTGTTTACCGCGATTGCACCCACATTACATTTCAGCAATTTCTCGACGGCGCGCTGGATGGCGAACCAGCCAACGAAGGGGACTGGACCAACCATATCGGAACTCTATTCCCCGATGTCCGGCTGAAGAAATTCCTGGAAATGCGGGGCGCTGACGGCGGACCATGGCGGCGGATTTGTGCGCTGCCAGCCTTGTGGGTTGGCTTGCTGTATGATGAGGCGGCACTGGCTGACGCCAAAACCCTCACCGATGAACTCTCCTTTGATGACGTCAATCGCATGCGCGATGCGGTGCCAAGTCGGGGCCTGCAAGCCCCGGCTGGAAAGCGTGACGTGCTGGCGCTGGCCAAAGACGTTCTCAGCATTTCCCACAAAGGGCTGACCAACCGCGGTGCCGAGAACGCACAGGGCTTCGATGAAAACCATTTCCTTGCGCCACTGGACGAAGTTGTTGCGCTTGGCGAGACCCAGGCAGAACGTTTGCTAAAGCAATTCAGCAGCAACTGGGACGGCGATATTGACCATATATTTGAGGAGTATGCCTATTGAGCCCGACGCTGCCCGCTCATGGACGGTGCCTTTGTGGCGAAGTGACCTACCAATGCAGTGCACCACCGCGTTGGGCTGCCTATTGCCATTGTGAAAGCTGTCGACTGAACACGGCTTCGCCAGTCACCGCATTTTTTGGCATGGCAGACGGCGCGTGGTCCTGGACAGGCAAAACACCGGCGCAATACAACAGCAATCCAGGGGTTCGGCGCTATTTCTGCGCCACATGTGGTACGCCCATCGCCTACGGAGCAGACCGGTTTCCCGGTGAAATCCACTTTTATACATCCGCATTGCAGGACAAGACCGGGTTTGAACCGACCGGACATGTCAATGTCGCAGAACAGCTGCCCTGGTTTGAAGTTCACGATACCCTGCCAAGATGGCCCCAGATCGCCGGATCAAAGAAAGACTGATGCAAAGCGCCGCGGGTCAGGCGAGCCCGACCCATTGAAGGGCAAGGGCAACGGTCACCACGGCCAATATTGTTGAAATCAGTATCCCGGCTGACAACCGGCGCACCATCACCCCATAGGCTTCGGCAATCACGAACACATTGCCGGCAATCGGCATTGCCGCCAGCACAATACCAATTTTGTAACTGAGACCTTCCACAGCAAACAGGCTAAATGCCAGCCACGCTGCAAGGGGGTGGGCAAAGAGCTTCAGCCCGTTCATCAGCGCGATTGGCCCCCAGTCGCCGGCAACGGACCGGCCGGCAAGACTGGCACCGAGAGAAAACAATGCCGTCGGTCCCGCAGCACCGGCCAAAAACGTAAAAAACCGTTCGCTGGGCCCCGGCAGGCCAATACCCGTTGCTGACAAAAACACCCCCAATGCAATGGCCAGGAAAAAAGGATTGGCCACCGCTCCCTTCAAGGCATTGAAAAAGGCTTCCGCTGCAGACTTCCCACCATTGTTGGAAGATTCCAACACGGCGATCGAGAAAGGTATGATCAGTACGAGATCAACAATTAAAGCCGAAGCGACGGCGGGTGCCGCCTGTTCTCCTACGGCGACAATGAGCAGAGGCAAAGCGAGAAATCCGAGATTTCCCACCGATGCGGCCTGCCCCATCAGAGCAGCCTCCTGCCGGTCTCCCTTGAAAGCGACCAGCATGATAACCGCACCAAGGCCGTAGACCACCAGAGCCGCCAGCGCCCACCCGGCCAAATAGCGAATATTGATCAGAACATCGAAATTCTGTCGCGCCAGGGCGCTGATGATCAAAGCAGGCACCGCAAAATTGAAAACAAAGACGTTGATGGCCCGCACACCACCCTCGGGAAGCCAGTTCAGGCGATTGGCCATATATCCGAGGCCCACCAAGGCGAAAAACGGCAAGGTAAGCGAGAAAATCAGGGACAATTGGAGCTCGTTGCGGAATTTCGCTGGAACCAGAGCTATTACTAGATTGATCAAGCCCTGCCCAGCTGTCATTCTTGCGATGCCGCAAAAACCATGGATATCGACATGAATCTGACTCAGTTGCTCGTAACCCAAGAAAACATAGATGAAATCAGCACCGGTTTTGGACTGAGTGAGGAACAGACACTGGAGGCCATGGCCGCCGTTATTCCCGCGTTTTCGGAAGGCTTGAAACGCCAGACCAGCACACCGCGTGGAACCGCACAGTTCATCGAGGCCTTGTCCAGTGGTCGACATGCCGACTATGCCGAAGACCCCAGCACCGCCATAAGTCAGGACGGTGTCGAGGATGGCAACGCGATATTGGGTCATCTGTTTGGCAATCGCGACGTCAGTCGGGCCGTTGCCAGCAATGCTGCAGGTTCAACCGGGATCGATGAAGGACTGTTCAAAAGTCTGCTGCCTGTCCTTGCTTCAATGGTCATGGGTTCTTTGTTCAAGGGGGCGACAAGCCCATCGGCTGTGCCGCAAGCTGCCCCGGCACAAGCCGGGTCCGGGCAAAATATCGGAGGTGGGCTGGGCGACATCCTCGGTGAAGTCCTGGGCGGGGGTGGCTCAAACGCCGGCGCAGGGGGCGGCATGCTCGGACAGATCATTGAAGGCCTGGCCGGTGGACTGTTGAAAGGGGCCGGACAGGCCACCCGCCGCAGGAAGACACCGACGCGCAGACGCAATTCCCGTTCCAAGGGCACGTTGGAGGACCTGCTTGAGCAGGCCTTGGGAGGTGGATCCCGGCCAACCCGGCGGCGTACGAGAAAACCAGCTGCGAAAAAATCCACGCGCCGCACCCCAACAAGACGCAGGCGGTCCTCACCCGGGGGCTTGGAAGGATTGCTGGAAGACTTTTTGGGACAGGGCAGCAGCAGAGCAAACAACCGAAGCAGCAGCCGACAACGCGAAACCCCGATGCCACCGCGCGGACGTCAGTCTGATCAGGGTCAGTCCGGTGGATTGGGAGAAATTTTTGGCGACATGCTGGAACCGGGTGGCGACAGCAGCCCTGAATATCGGCGTCAGACCGGCAGCGTATTCGACGACTTTCTCAAGGGCTGAGGCCCGTACCAGCAATCAGTCCGTTTGGAGCGCTAAGGATCAGTGCCCCAATCGGCAATGATCGCATCGGCTTCGAATTCAACCAGCCATTCAGGGTTCACAAACCTGTCGACGGCCATGATTGTGTCAACCGGGCGAACGTCCCGGAAATACGCCTTGCGCACATCGATCGCTGTTTTCCAGTCTTCGATATTGGTCAATATGACCCGGGTGCGCACAACGTCATGCAACCCGGATCCGACCTGTTCTAACGCTGCTTTGATGATTTCTATGCATTGACGGGTCTGGGCGGCGACATCGCCTACGCCAACCGTCTTACCGTCTTCGCCCACTGGGGCGGTTCCACCAACGGATATAAACGGCCCTACTCTGACAGCACGGCTGAATCCAACGATGGATTCCATCGGATTTCCATTAGAAATCAATTCTCTGTCAAATTTGATGGTGTCATTCCATGATTGCCGGTGGACAGAAGCTA
>CAJQPW010000289.1 GCA_905480295.1 uncultured Rhizobiaceae group bacterium
AACCAGCCAGCCACCTTCTGCAAAATCAAATACAAACAACGCCATAAGGTCGAAAACATGTTTGGAAGGCTCAAGGATTGGCGCCGTATCGCAACCCGATATGACCGCAGAGCGGACATCTTCATGGCAGCAATCACGATCACAGCAATCGTAATATGGTGGATTTAACGAGTCCTGATCCTAAAAACCGATCACTGTTTTGTACTCTCGCAATGTTCTGTTGGAACAGGGACAACGCCCCGTCCTCTGCAGAAAACGGCTTTGGGACGTTCACGCAGGAAGCGGACAATGAGTGGGACCCATTTCCACCAGCCAATAAGATCGGTGTAATTTTTGACATCGCCGCTTTACCTACTAAAATTCAATGGTCTATGCGGTCGTCGATGCAAGTCGTGGGCCAAGCGACCAGGTAGGCTCACCGGTCATAAAAGTCGCAGGCATTCATACTCTTGCATGTGAAACGACCGAATTGAATCTTGGAGATCCATTCAGATCGTCACCAATCTTTTCATTTTGCAAATTGGTATTTTGCAAAATGAAAACAGTCTTATCGCTTCACTCTTCCCTGAACGCCCGTGCGAAGTAAACCGACAGAGGTTGAACCAGATAGGACAACGGTGTGCGTTTGTCCGTTTTAATGAAGGTTTCAACCGGCATGCCGGGAACCAACTCGAGACCGGCCAACGCCGCTTTCGTAGATTCATCAATCGTGACCGTGGCCTCGTAGAATGTTTTTCCCGAGTTCTTATCCACCGTCGCATCAGCCGATACAAATTTGACATTTCCTCGCCCTTCCGGCGTGGTTCGGCGATTGAATGCAGAGAACACGAGCGCAACCTCCTGACTCGCATAGATCTGATCAACATCAACAGGATCGATGCGCGCGACCACATGCAAAGGTTGATCGCTTGGGACGATATAAAGGACGGGAGCTGCAGCCTTTAACACGGATTTTTCAGCAAAGACACGCGACCCAAATACAACCCCACTTACGGAAGCAACAATGTCCAGTCGGCCGAGTTGTTCCTGTAAAGTTGCTCGCCTTTCCATGAGTTCCAGTTCTTTGGCCGCGAGGTCACGCAGTTGAGCAATCGCCTTTTCACGCCTGATATCCGTCAGGCGCAGCGCTTTAATTTTGATCTCCGAGATGCGGGCTTCAGCTGCGGCAATCTGGGCTTTGTATCCGCCAAGCTGACCCTCGAGTTCAGCCTTGGCGCGTTGCAGCGATAACAGCCGCGTTGCCTGTATCAAGCGGTGACTGAACAACGATTCCACATTGGCAAGCTCGTCAACAAACAAGTCCAGTTGCCGCTGGACAGCGACTATCTGGGCCGCAATGCCTTCAATTTGCTTTCTCAACTGCCATTGCTGCTTGTTCAGCTGTTCCTCTTCACGCATTTGCGAAACATAGCGCGCCTCGAACAAGGCAGCCTGGCCTTCAAATTGCTGTTCAATGACCTCTTTGGGCAGGAATTTCAGATCGGTGAATTCAATTCTTTGCATCTCAGCGCGGTCATCACGTTCCGCCTGGAACCGAGCCTTTCGCGCAAATATCTCGGCGAGCTGTCCTTCGATCAACGCCAGTTCTGATCGCAGGAACGTGCCATCCAACCGCACCAATACATCTCCCTTGGAAACGGCATCGCCATCGCGGGCCAAGATCTCAAGAACGACACCTCCTTCGGGGTGCTGCACGACCTGACTCTGACTCTCAACCTTAATCGAGCCTGATGTCACAACTGCGCCGGCAATTTCCGTCTTAAACGACCAGTAGCCGACAACTCCGACCAACAGGAAGGCTGCCACATATCCAATCAGAAGCGGACGGAAAGGGATGGTTGCTTTCTGTTTCATCGCTGCTGTCCCACCTTCAGTGATTTACGAACCTGATTGGCATTGACCAGCATCGATTTGACGATCTCGTCGCGCGGCCCAACGGCAGAGACGCGGCCGTCATCCAAAACCAACAAATTGTCGCAGCACTGAATGGCAACAGGACGATGAGTCATGATGATAACGCTTTTTGACTCCGCCTTCATTTCCATCACGGCCCTGTTGAGTGCTTCAGTCCCTTCCGCATCAAGCGCCGAATTGGGTTCGTCGAGAATGAGCAGTATTGGGTCGTTATAAAGCGCACGGGCCAGCGCCAGACGTTGCATTTGACCGCCGGACAAATTCTTTTTTGTTGGATCAAGCACCGTGTCATAGCCCTCAGGCAGGGCGAGAATGACGTCGTGGACCCTGGCCTTCTTTGCTGCAGACACAACGCGGGCAGCGTCCGGTTCAATTTCCAGTTGGGCGATGTTTTCGGCGATTGTCGCTTCGAACATCTGCACATCCTGAGGTAAATAGCCAATATGCCTGCCAAGCGTCGCAGCGCCATATTGCGCCAGCGTGGCACCGCCGACCCGAACTTCACCCATGCCCGGTTTCACCAGGCCAGTTAACACGCGTGCAAGGGTACTTTTCCCCGAACCGCTCTTACCTATAACACCGAGCGCCTCACCCGCGTTCACCGAAAACGATACCTGGTTCAGGATCGGTCTTTCCCCCGCAGTAACGGCAACCGTTACACCCTTCACCGAAAGGTCTGCCCGGGGCAGCGGCAGTTCCGTCAGCGTTATGTTTTCTGGCCGGTCCTTCAACAAATTCTTTATATCAAGCCAAGCCCGCCGTGCTCGCTGAACGGCGGGCCATTGACCGACAGCCACATCAATTGGCGCCAGGGCGCGACCCAATAATATTGAACCTGCGATCATTGCACCGGGTGATAGCTCTTGCTTCAAGACCAGCAAGGCGCCGACGGCCAACATTGCCGACTGGAGAAAAAGGCGAAATCCTTTTGTGAAAGAATGGAACGAACCGGTCCAGTCATTCGCTTTGAGCGAAAGTCCAATGGCTTTGCCCTGAGCCTGTTGAAATCTGGCCAGCGCGGTTTCTTGCATGCCCTGGGCCCATATGTACTCGCTGCGGTCTTCGACACGGCGGGCGAAAGTCTGTGCTGCATGCGTCCTGGCCGCGGCAATCTGGTTTTTTCGAGACGTCAGCAATTGGTTGAGCAGTGCAACGGCGACAAGAATACTACCACCAGCAACGGCAAGCCATCCGAGCATGGGATGGAAGATAAAAATGGCGCCGATAAACAGCGGCGTCCAGGGCAGGTCGAAGACGGCAAGGGCAACCGGTGAGCTGAGCGTCGTTCGAATAACTTCAAGATCCTGCATCGATCCTGGTTCAGCATTTTTTTTCAGGGCTGCCCTTTCAACGACAGAACGAAAAACCGGACCAGTCAACTGCGTTTGAAGATTTGCACCCACATAGGCAATGACCCGACCGCGTGCATATTCAAACACCGCATACAGCGCGAACAGACAGGAAACCAGGATGAACAGCGCTGCAAGGGTTTCCTCAGACCGCGAAGCAAGAACGCGATCATAGACCTGCAGCATGAACAGCGGTCCAGTGAGGATCAGCGCATTTGAAAATACGCTGAAAATCGCAACCGTTGCTACCAGAGGGGTGATGCTTGCCTTCATGCCATTATCGAGCGGGTATGCGTTTTGTAATCTGATTTGACGATCGCAAAAGTCTGACAATCAACAGGATCGATTGTCTCGCGAATGTGTCAAAGATACAAAAGGTCTACCGCCGCCTCTGTTTCAGCGGTCATTCCGCTCAGGAGAATGGAATCTTCCGTTCCGTAGGTGAGCAGCATCCCGCGACTGACTTTCGTCCAGACAACATCATCGGCGGTGATACCGACAAGGTGAATTGCATCCTCGGCAACATTGAAGGCCTTGATCTCATCAGTACCGTCGCCAGTCTTGAACTCAAAGACATCTGCACCTTCGTCTCCGCACAGGAAATCATTTCCGGCACCGCCAATCAATGTATCGGCACCATCACCACCACTCAGGTTGTCATCACCATCTCCGCCGGAAAGAATGTCAGCCCCATCATGGCCCAACAGCTTGTCTGCGCCGGCGCCGCCAGACAGATCATCGTCACCCGTCATGCCGTTGATGTAATCGTCACCGCCTTCGCCCGATAGAGTATTGTTGCCGGTATTCCCGGTCAGGCGGTTTGCACCGTCATTTCCCGATCCGGAAAAATCTCCTGACTCAAGAAAGACGAGATCCTCAACATAATCGGAGAGCGAGAAGTCTGCTGTTGCATGCACAACATCGTGCCCTTCGGCCTCATATTCGATGATCGTATCGAGCGAGTCGGAAACTTTGTAGGTATCATCACCAGCACCGCCGTAAGCAATATCTGCTCCAGCGTTGCCCGATAGCAGATCGCGTCCAGCGCCACCGTACATCACATCATCACCATCGCCGGGACAAAGCGTATCGTTTCCATCACCGCCATAGGTGATGTCATCACCCTGTCCACCGTGAAGCTTGTCGTTGCCCGCTCCGCCATACAACTGGTCCGCGCCATCATCACCGTGAAGCTTGTCGTTGCCATCTCCTCCGAAGATAATGTCGTCACCACCCCGACCGATGAGATTGTCGTTGCCGGCCTGCCCGTCAATCTGATTGTCATTGTCGTTGCCAACGATGATATTGCGCAGGTCGTTACCGGTGCCCTCCGTGGCCGTCGACCTTTTGTCGAGCCATAGGTTTTCAAATCCGTCTCCAAGCACGAAATCTACTTTTGACTTCACCGTGTCGGTTCCACTGCCACCTTCCTCCGATACGACGTCTCCCGCATCGTCTACAAAATAGGTGTCGTTGCCTGTACCTCCATACATTCTGTCGGCACCAGCGCCGCCATCCAGTATATCGTTGTCAGCTTCTCCGTAGATAACGTCATCACCATCCTGAGCTCTGATGAAATCGTTGCCCGCGCCACCGTAAATATCGTCATCACCGGCTCCGGCATAGATTTTATCTTTGCCGCCATAACCGAGGATCACGTCATTCAATCCGTCAGTGCCGTCGATACTGGTGCCGTCGGCATCAGTGAAGCCGACCATGTGGTTACCATTGGCATCGCCCTGAACGGGAGAAGTCTCAATGGTCAACGTGCCCGTGTCGGTTACGCCGCTCTCATTGCTTATTGTGTATGTCAGCGCAGCGGTCAAATCGCGTGGCACGCTTCCCGGTGTTACGGAGACGATGCCATTCCCCAGGTAGGTGACGACTTCGCCGTTAATCAACGTGAATTCGTCGCCGACACTGACCTCTGCCCCATTCAGGTGTGTCAGCGTCAGGGATTCGCCCTCGCTGACGTCATCATTGGCCAGCAGGTCGATGGTAACCTGCTCTCCTTTGGCAGCCATGCGCAACAGGTCATCTTCCGCAACAGCCACAGAAAGAACAGGTGTCCGCAACAGAACCGTAGATGAAGTGTCGATACCCAGGAATGGATCCACTCCGCGCGTGTCCATGGCGCCGTCATTGCTCGAAACCCTTGGAGCATCAGCAAGCAATTCCATATAGAGCAGGCCGTCTTCACCCGTCGTGATCTTGTAGAACCCACCAGCATTTGGCGTGGACCCGTCGAGGTCATGATCTGTATTGTTGGCTCCGACATATACATTGCCGTCGCCGTCTATGATCGTTGCACCAAAGGCGCTGGCCGGGATCCCGGACTTGATCGCTTCATCAACGATCGTTCCTGCGATCGTTTGAGTTGTGACGATAGGGTCACCACCAAGGCCGACCTCTGAAACATCGATCGAAACCAACGTACCAGGTTGTCCGGTCGCACCCGAATGGGCAACGCCGAAAAATGTTTGGGTTGCTGAATCGAAGGCCAGATCAGCCAGACCTCTGGTCGAAATACCAAGCGATGGCATGCTGATCTGCTGATGAACGAGGGTGCCGTCAGGATTGGTTTCCGACAAATCATATATCACGGCTGTTGTCAGGTTTCCGCTGAATGTCCACAGGTTACCCTGATCGTCAACGTCACCGATATACGAGCCCATCACACCCGGTGACACGCTGTATGTCGCGCCTGTGGCGTCAATCGCAATGACATCATTTTTCGCAATTTCATTTCCAACGGCATCGGTACCGTTGGAGCGCGCAATGCCGTAAATCACATCGTGTTCGCTGGAATAACCAATGGCATTTATATTGACCACAGCCGGCGTTTCAGCCTCAGTATAACTGTTGGTCTCAAGGTCAAATTTGACAAGTTGTCCGTTCAAAACCTGATAGATGAAATTTTGACCGGGTGCGAACGCGTCCACGGTTGTCTCTGCACCGAGAAAATCCAGGGTTTTGGAATAGGAAGGTATGACGCCGGATGAATCGATGGAACCATCGGATCCCAGGCCAACGTTGATGATCCTGAACTCGAGCTCCGCAGGCTCGCCGGTTCCCTCAAGATCAAATGTGTAGGTTTCAAAAACGCCCCCTTCATGAAGAAAGCTGCCAATGACCTCTCCATTGAAAATGACTTCAATTTCAGCGCTTTCCACATCAGCCGACAGATTTGCCGCGAGATTGAAATCAAGTTCGTATGAAACGCCCTGCACTGTATCAACCGTCGTGGTAAGGACAGGATTGCCGTCTTCGTCGACGTCGCCAACCCAATGGTCAGAGACCGCGTACTGTTCGAAAGTAAGTTTGTCGTCTGTGTCCTGAAGTAGGTTATCCATTCCGGTCTCTATCTCTTTCTATGAGCAGCGACTAACCGATCTGGTTACCCGAGCAACGTTATTCTTCGGCTGTCGTTTCCTTATGGTGGCCCCGCATTTCCTGCAAAATCTAAGCAGTCACCCAAGTTGAGCGATCAACGCGACCTTCCGTCATGAAACCCTGCCGTTTCAAAATTGAACCTTGTTATGGATACTCCACGCGCAAGTTTGATGCATCGGTTCAGACGGTCAAATGCGCTTTCAAAAGCGGTATGCGACTATCCTTTAGATTACCTGCATTCCCATTTGAGAGATCAAAAAGAGTGCCTGGAGCAAGTCAGATCGGGTCAGTCTCCCGCAGACATGATCGGCCAGGAAGCTCACAAATCACCGCGGATCGGCATGAGATAGACCATCAAGTTCGATCATCGCATTGACTGCATCCGGCTTACTTGCGAAATACGAATTGCCGTCCGAGGCCGCGATGGCTGAGGCTCATCTGCGGTCTGAGCCCTGAATTTCGGATGACGCAACTACTCAAAACGCCTCTTTCCACGGAATTGAGCGCGGCAGTCAGGAATGTAAATTGTCGACTTCAAATTCAGACCAACTGATCGACGAGGCGCAGATTGCCGAGCTTACTGAAGCGCTTGGGAATGACAGAGTTGGCTCCTTGCTTCATAATTTCGGCACCGAAATGGAAAGTTCGCTCAAACAACTGACCGACTCTTCGCAAAGCGACATGTCCCGGTCAGAATGGGCAGAATTGGCAGGTTTGGCGCACCATGCAGCAGGTTCGGCCGCATTGTTCGGCGCGCGAAAACTGCGTTTGGAACTAATTGCATTTGAAAAAAAGATACTTTCACCGAACGAACTGATCGGGAATGACGAAATCAACTCGCTCCTGCTGACCTGGAAACAGACTCAGCCCGCCATCCGAAAACTCTTTCAAACGATCTCCAATTGAAATTGAAGAGATACACCCGAGCAGCTATCAGCTCCCTTCGCTGATCCGCACAAGATACTGCCCATACTGGGTTTTTTGGTAGGGCTGGGCCAGTTGCAAGAGCTGAGTTTTGGTTATCCAGCCATTCAGAAACGAGATTTCCTCCGGGCAACTGATCTTCAGGTTTTGACGTTTCTCGATGGTACGCACAAAATCTGCGGCTTCCAGCAAACTGTCATGGGTGCCGGTATCAAGCCAGGCGTAGCCCCGACCGAGCCTCTCCACATTGAGCTTTCCTGCCTCTCGATAGAAATTCAGAAGGTCGGTGATTTCAAGTTCCCCACGCGCCGACGGTTTTATCTGTTTGGCCAATTCCGGCGCTGTGCCATCCAGAAAATAGATTCCGGTAACCGCAAACGATGACCTGGGGTGTTCCGGCTTCTCCATGATCGACAGTACCTGATTGTCGGCAGAAAACTCTACCACCCCATAGCGTTCTGGATCGGAGACCTGGTAGCCAAACACGGTACCACCCTCAACCTGCCGATCAGCGGCCTTCAGACGATCCGAAAGGCCTTCTCCAAAAAACACATTGTCACCCAGAACAAGCGCTGACGGTGCTCCATCAAGGAAAGTTTCCGCCAACAGATAGGCCTGTGCCAGTCCGTCCGGGCTTGGTTGTTCGATATATTCAAATTCCATGCCCCACGCACTGCCATCACCCAG
>CAJQPW010000290.1 GCA_905480295.1 uncultured Rhizobiaceae group bacterium
TTGAGCGCTTCTTTGGTAGGCTGAAAGCTTCGTTCCGCCGCATCGCAACCCGATACGAAAAGACGTCACGCAACTTCCTGTCGATGATAAAATTGGCATCCATCAGGCTCTGGATCGAGTTTTATGAGTCCGCTGCCTAGGAACAAAGCCGATAAATCTCATTGGTAGATTGTGGTTAGGGCGCAGCTTGTGTTTTGGTCGACGAGACTGTGGGGTTGAGTGTCGCAGAACCAGTTCAAGCAAGCCTTATGTTTATCGATTTCCACCGGTTTCGGACCTCGCAGGACTTAACCAATGGTGCCTGCGAAGTCCGCGAGAAATTGGCTCTTAATCCAAAGCCAATTGTCGCCATCACCAAACGCCGTAGCGTTCTATGGACGCGAACCAGACACCATACGTGCAAGGATAGCAAGACAATTCGCAGAGGTAGAGCGGGTGGACCCTATCATACAGCCTGGTTTGGTTCGGAATAATTTTAGCACAGCAAAGTTGTACGAGCTTTATCCTTTGACCAAGACATCATCAGCTCCCTTCAGGAGTCCTAGTGCTTTAAGTTTGGCGGTCTTCTTGCGGACTTTATCAGCAGCTCGAACCCGCTCGGTTAAGACCTCACGTTGGCGCTTTTCGATGGCCGCAAAGCGCATTTCGGCCAGCGTTCGTTGTCGGAGGTCAATAAGTCCGTCTCTCGGCCATCCAGCACTTTGATAAGGGATCATTCGTGAAAAGTTGCTTTGGTGAATTGGCGCGAATATCCTGTGCACCGCCTCAATGACCGGTAAGGGCCGGAAGCACCTATGGCGCTGTGATTGGCGGAGGCTTGAGTCGCTTGCCGGTCAGTGCATTGCCTGCAATTGCAGTCAGCAATATTGCACCGCCGATCAGCGTATTCCGGCTCGCTTCTTCACCCAGAAAGAGCCAAACCCAAAGTGGGCCAAGAAGCACTTCAGCAAGGGACAGCAAGGCAAGCTCCGCCGCAGGCAGGCTGCGGGAACCCAAAGTGTAGAGGATTAGTCCAGCGCCCACCTGAAAGACTCCCATTCCAGTCGAAACGCCGGCGTCGTGCAGGCTAAGGGCAATCGAGACTCCAAGAAACTGGCATATGCCAAGAGTTATGATGATCGCGAAGAGACCAGACAGGAATACGGATGGGAGCATCTCGCCCGTGCGTCCCCAACGCAGGGCAACGGTAAATACGGCAAATCCAAATGCAGACCCAAGCGCCGCGAGGCTGCCCATGATAGCGACGCCACCGGACTTATCAGCAACCATAATTGCTATGCCCGCCAGGGCCACGGCAATTGCAATCCATGTGGCTGCCCGTACGGGTTCGCGCAATACCAACCAGCCCAGAACCGCCGCCATGAACGGCGCCGTTGCAAACAGCAGCATCGCATTTGCGACCGACGTATTCTGGATGGCGTAGATGCCGCCGGAATAGGCTGCAACCAGAGCAAGCCCTGCAATAACGGCGGGAGAGCCGATGCGGCGTATCTGCGCAAATGGACTTTCGCCAGATCGCAATCGAATTACAACATAAAGGAACAGCGACATGCTGACCGAGCGATAGAGCAAGATCTGCCATACGATTGCGTCTTCGATAATCCGAATACCAAGGCCAACCGTCGACCAAAGAACGCCCGCAGCAAACACAAAGAGAATACCATGCTTGTGCGCATCTGCTGTGGATTTGGAAGTCATTACAGACGTCATTTTGGACCAGGCAAAGAGTTCTCGGCTGAAACCTAATCTGCCAAGGGAATTCCATATCCCACTTTTGCGACATTCTCTCGACGTGAAGGAATTTGCGCCAACAGGTAGCATGCGAATGGTCGCTCCAAGGGACTTATTGAGAATTCGCCCATCCACTTCAAAGTCGGCAATGGACCTGAGGCGCCATTCCGTTTTGCTTCATTCGCTGCTCGCCAATGACCGTTTCGAGCCCATTATGACCGAAGTCGTCGTGTCGCGGGCTGGGCGGAATGAAGCTTTGCTGACCACCAATGTGTCACTTGGCTGACTTTCACGTTCAGCTTAGAAAAAGTGGCAGTGGACCTAAAAAGCAGATGATCAAATTCGGCCTGTCCCAAACCACGCTGATGTCAGCACCGCGGACCAAGCCACCAAACTATCCACAACGAGCATCGCATCCAAGGCGCGCGCTGGTGAACCCCACCGACCATCCCTGTTCGGATGGGGTTACAGCCATGTGCCCCTAGCATACATGCTCTAGCAAAGTGCCGACCATTTTTGCCTAGATTGGCCAACAGCAGTACTATCGTGCTATTCAAAAGGCCTTCGACTAATTCACTGTTTCTACTGCATCGAAAAACAGACAGTCCTGCAAGGCTGCCTGGCAGCGGGCGCCGTGCCGGTTAAGCGCGCGGCGAGGCGCTGTTTTGGAGAAACAAATATGAAAGTCGTAATGTTAGCCGCCGGTACTGGCTCCCGACTTGGGCCCACTACTGAAGAAACCGTCCCCAAAGTCTTATTGCGCTTTGCCGGCAAATCGTTGCTGGAACGCCATATTGACATATTCCGCCGGCAGCAGATCAGCGAACTGGTGCTCGGCGTCGGTTTCCATCATCATGAAATCGAGCAGGAGATCGAAAAGCTGAACGCTCAGAGTTTTGTACGGACCGTGTTCAATAAGGATTACGACCAAGGCAATATCGTTACGCTATCGACCTTGCGAGATGAAATTTGTTGTGGCGAGCCTGTTCTCCTCATGGATGCAGACGTTCTATACGATGAAAGATTGTTGGAATGTCTCATTGGTTCACGGCACCCTAATTGCCTGCTCATTGACCGTAACTTTGTGCCCGGCGATGAGCCCGTCAAGATATGCGTACGGGACGGCGAGATTGTCGAATTTCGCAAATGGTTGAGTACAAAATACGATTTCTGCGGTGAGTCGGTTGGCTTCTTTAAGTTTTCCGCCGAAATCGCAGAGCAAATCATGCTTCAGACTGAACTCAGCCTCCTTCAAGAGCGCCATGACGAGCCATACGAGGAAACGATCCGCGACGTATTGCTCACATCCCCACGCGGCACTTTCGCTTTTGAGGACATTACGGGCATGCCGTGGATTGAAATCGATTTTGCTGAGGATGTGGCGCGCGCCAATAGTGAGATCCTGTCTCGAATAACAAAGGCAAGAATTGAGCATGGTTCAGTCCCGTCGGCTGCCGAAAACAAGGCTCCAGGGTTGGCGATGCCATCATGATTGGCATCAATTTTCTAAGCAATAACCCAATCATTGCAGCTGTGGTCGCCGCTGGCCTTTATTTCATAACCTATCTCTCATTTGTCTGGATGTTGAGGTTCTGGCGAAACTGGAACCCTCCGACGCGGTCATCGATTTTGCTGAATGCCGCCTTGGCGTTTGCCATGATTACTTACATCTCTATTTCGCCTCAGGGATTGAGTTTGTTGGCTTTGGCCCTGGCCACCGGATTTATTATGTGCCTGTTTGGGATTCTAGCCGCACCTGCCATCGCGTTCGAACCGGGTGCGCCTCGACCAGTTATTGAGTTCTTCGCAAAGCATGCAGAATACGCAGGTTTGTGGATGATCCCCCCGGCGATTCTTGCTGGCGTTATGCTGCCCGACGCCAAATTGCTGGGAATGTTGGCGGCAGCTATAACAGTCGAACTAATTTGGTTCTTACGAAGCCGTGGTTTTGGAAAAAAATCCTATCCGTTAGACGCACTTGATCTTCTAGTTCTGCAGACTCAGGCAAAGGGAAATGTGGAAGGTTTTGCAAAACAGCACGCAATCAAAGAGTTGGAGATATCGGCCGACGGCGATGTCAACTGGATTGGCTGCAACAAGAACTCTCTGCCTTGCCCATTAAACCACTACATCCACCGTTTGGGTCTGAATACTCCTCCTTGTTGCCGCGAACATATCGCGGACCTGGGTCGGTTCGTGACTGGCTGCCTACGAGATATGGGAGCCACGCACTGGATCGACGGTGGCACGCTCTTGGGTGCGGTACGAGAAAACGGTGCGCTTCTGGCTTGGGAGGATGATATTGATATCTCCGTTCTGCTTGACGACGCTACGACCTGGAAAATTCTTTGCGCTACCTTATCCCAACGTGGTCTGGAGGAAGGTTACTATGTCGATATCTTTGAAAAGAGTGGGTTCTTGACTATTTCTTACGACCGACCTCAGTTATGGCCATTCCGTTGGGAGCGCAACAGAATGCGCGGTGAAATCCGGCTTGACCTTGTGCCCTATAGACATGCAACAAACGCTGGCAAGCCAGTGCTGGAAAGACAACTTCTGAAGGGCGCGATGCCAGTTATGCAAAGTGGATGGCATGGGGCACCGGAAGAAATAGTACTGCCGACGTCGACGATCAATTTCCTCGGTTCACACGTTCAGTCTCCAAACCAGCCAGAAGCGTTTTTGGAAATCCTCTATGGCGACTTTCGAACCATCGAACTTACCTATGTCGATAAAGACGCCGCTGAAACCCGTGCCAATATCGACCAGGAGAGCATCACGTAGTCTTGCAGATTACCGGGGCGCACGCTTTGCCGACGCCAGGCCACTCGAACAATGACCTATCCTACGGTCGCTGTTTTGAATCACATCATGAGTTCGACGTGTATTAGGCCCGGCTGGATCCATTAAACTGGCCGTAACCTCATCGGCCGAAATGAAAGCGGTTGATCCTCTTTCGATTCACGACAGGTCAATTGACGACTAGGGGGCAATACCCAAATTCAATGGACGGCAGATCGCTGTTACCGTTGTTGGGTGGCGAGGTACCTGACGACTGGCGCCCCTATTCATTTTCAGAGTTTGATTTTTCTGAACCAGAAGCTCTGACATTGTGGGAAAAAACACTAGGGACAGGGCCAAGTGATTCCTCGTTGACAATACTTCGCGACACTCGGTTTACCTTGAGAGAATTTGCCGTTGAGTTATCGCCGATCTTGTATGATCTGGAAGGACGCGATGAAATGGAAAATGTCACCGACCGACCTGAGTTTCAAAACGATTTGAATAGATTGAGGCGATTGGTGCTCCGCCACGGCATGAAAAACATGGATCACACACTGTCGCTGAATACGATCACAGCGGACGGCCCACGCCAGCAACGGCGGCACAAACAACGGGTGATCAGTAAGACCTGTCAGTCCAGTGGAAAGGTCGGAAGCGGCACGTTTTTATACCCCATTGACGCGTAATTAAGCGTACACAATGCGCCGCTGTCGCAGACAAGGATGCGACCTGAGATAGGTGCGAATGCTGCTCGAAAGTGTTGCATCGACTTCAATGCCACAACAGATTTCTGGGTCGGATCAATTCCAAATGTTTCGAACTGTTTGAGATCCAGCATCTGATGGGCAATGCTAACAATGAGGATGTCGATCCCGGCGACCTCCAGAACCACAGTCGAGCCAAAACTGCGTTCCAATCCACCCAGCATTGGTCCACTTCCAACAACTCGGCCATCTCCGGTCCATTTAATCGTGCCAGTAACATTAAGCGGTCCACCACCATATTGTGGAGTAGTGGAGCCGCCAATGTTCAGTGTGACCTCAGTGCCAATATCTTGGTACTTTAGATCTTTCACCGCCTTCGGATCGACCAGTGGACCAAAGCAGGCATTTTCAATCGCCCCATCAATCATAGCAGCTAGCAAGTTGGTAGCATCACCATAAGCTCCTGACCCCGGATTGTCGGCATAATCGGCAATGATCAACGGACCAGCAGCAGCATTCCATATCTTTGCAGCAGCGACAGCCTCGGAAACACTCACATAAGTATTCAAGGTCTCACGACGCCGGTTCCAAATGTCGTCGGCAAGTGTCTCGGCGATCTCGGCGATCTCGGCGTTTTCCGGCACATCCCGGTCGCAGGTGAGCAGAACGGTTGGACCGACTTCAGCTACGTCCGCGCATGGAAACCCACCATTGATGCTGATGGCATATACTCCCTTGCGTGTCTCATACGCGCGAGCCAATGCATGTCGTTCTATCATCGGCCCGAGGTCTGTTCGACCACCATTGGCTTCTTCCAACATGGGTCTGTGGGCGCGCAAGGTTGTGGGATGGATGTCACCTGACATTGTGCGATGCAACAACTCCGCAGCTCGTCGCCCGGTGGTGCGAATATCGACATGGGGATACGTCGTAAAGGATACCAAAATCTGCGCCAATTCGCACATTGTCGCGGTGACGTTAGCGTGGGGGTCAAGCGTGACGCATATTGGCACATCGGGACCTGTAACGGCACGCAGCCGACGCAAAATCTCACCTTCGCCATCGTCGCTGAAGTTTGTGACCATCGCGCCGTGAAGCATCAAAAAAATGCCATCCCATTCGCGTTCCGCCGCAAGGATTAAAGGAGCTGTCAACAAATCGAATGCCTGTCGCGTCACCTTACCGCCCGGCCCGGCAGCGGCACTGATAGTGTGATCAATCTGCCAGCCATAGTCCCGACCTACGTCCAATAATCCGGCCAGCTCCGTGTTTTTGTCACCACGCGCTGCGATTGCCTGATCGCCTGCTAGAAGAAAGCGATCCTGGAAGCATTGCATGGTGGTCGGGCGGATATTGAATGTGTTGGTTTCATGGGCAATTTCGGCACTTAGCACTCTGAAACTCACAATGTTACCCCCTTGAGTCAGCGGTAGCAGGTCTGGGAAAACTGCCCCTGCAGCGGTTGATTGGCATTAGGTTCTAGGGTCTATCTTGTTTTGAAATGTATCGGCGACATGACCGGTGAACCTATGGTAAAGTTGAGATACCGCTTTC
>CAJQPW010000291.1 GCA_905480295.1 uncultured Rhizobiaceae group bacterium
TGGGGAAAATCAGGAGGCCTATCTTCGCCTGGCCTTTGCCAATGTGGATGTCGGGACGATTGAAGGTCTTGGCGCGCGTCTGAAAGCGTTTCGTGGGCCCGCTTAGCCGCTCTGCCTGCTGTAAGCTTCAGCGACTACACCACCGTTAAGTGCATGTGCCGTAGCTAAAATCGCCGAATGCGATCCAATTCCTGTCGCCGGTCTTAACGATGACGAATTCGGATCGGTCTTCGCCAAGCAATGCGACCACAAAGCCCTCCGGTGCCTTGGCATTGCGAAAATAGCTACACACCGTCATGGCTCGCGTGGTTTTGCCGTTTTATCTGACATTCACCGCAATAACGTTCAGCATCCTATAGTCATCGCCCGATGACCTGCTCCACGCTGCCGGGATGGCATTGTTAAGCCAATCGGGTAAAGCTGTCAGGGGCGGCACCCGTGAAGGCGCCATAAGTTCAGGCTTGTTCCTGGTTGTTGAAATTCTGAATTGGGCTCCATGGCTTCTGCTGCACAGATAAACGGGCCCGTTGTCCTGTCCGGCTCCATCCTGTGTGCCGTTTTGGGCTCGGTTCACGCATTTTCGGTGTTTTTGGAACCGATGGAACAGATGTTCCAGATCAGCAGAGGAAATGCCAGCCTTACCTATTCCATCGCACTGATTTGCCTGACGACGGCCGTTCTGTTCGGGCATCTGGTTTTTGACAAAGTCAGGCCTGCTCAATTTGTCGTCCTGGTGTGCCTGCTTGGTGCCGCAGGCGGTGTCGTGGCCGGTCTTTCATCTTCCTTGCTGCTGGTCTGGACCGGCTATTGCCTGCTCTTCGGCACCGCAAACGGGTTGGGCTATGCGTTCAGCCTGCAATTGTCTGCCCAGGCCAGTCCGGGCAGGGAAGGACTGGCTATGGGCATAATAACGGCAAGTTATGCGTTTGGTGCCACCGTTGCCCCCGGATTGTTTTCGATCACCCTTGCCAATGGCGGTTTTCGAATGTCGATGTTTGCTGTGGCGGCAGCGTTATTGCTGGTATTGCCGGTTTCGGCATTTCTAATCCAACGCAGCGGTGTGCAGTTTCGATTGGCTGAGCGCACTGAAACGCCGCAAAGCGTTGGTGCACGTTCTCTTTCCCTGTTGTGGATCATCTATGGGGCAGGGGTGACTTCGGGTCTGTTGGTGATCGGCCATGCGGCTGGCATTGCCGCTGTTGACGGTCTGTATCACAGCCCCTGGATAGCACCGGTCATCGTTGCGTTCTTTAACATGGCTGGCAGTTCCCTGGGTGGCGCTCTGGCCGACCGGATCAGACTGCGTGATCTGCTTGCCGTGTTTCCGCTGCTGACAACTATCGGCTTGCTGTCATTGTACTTCCTGCAAACCGCGCCGGGTGTTTTTCTCGGCCTGTCGCTGGTGGGCTTTGCCTATGGTGCACTGATTTCCGTGTTCCCCGCTGCCATCACCAAGACCTTTGGAGCCGGGCCTGGTGTTGCCATCTATGGAAAGGTTTTCACCGCCTGGGGGACAGCCGGATTGTTGGGCCCATGGCTTGCTGGCACGCTGTTTGATCGCCATGGAGATTATACGGCAGCGTTCCTGGTGGCGATCGCTTTGAGCATGGTCTCGCTGGTCGGTGTGCTCCGGTTTTTTCCCCATAAGGATCGTCACGGTGAGGCCAAATGACGAAACAAATTGGTTTGTTTCTTGCTGGAGTTTGGTTTAACGCTCGGTCAACCGGAAACGAAGTGTGAGGTCGCATGTCTCGAAAATTCACCGTCGCCTGTGTTCAAAACAACGCCACACCTGATGTTCAGCACAACATTGATACCTGTCTGCGTCTGACCCGGGAAGCCGCCGGTTCGGGTGCGCAATTGATCGCAACGGCTGAATATTTCTCGGGGTTGGAAACCGCGAATGGCATGTTTTTGCCCTCTTCGTTTCCCGAAAACGACCACCCGGTTCTCACCGCCTTTTGCCAGGAAGCGCGCCAGTTGAATGTGTGGATTTTGCTGGGTTCCATTGGGGTAACCAATTCGGACGGGCGCATATCCAACCGATCCTATATGATTTCCAACACCGGTGAACTGGTGGCGAAATATGACAAGATCCACATGTTTGATGTGAATCTCGAACAGGGCTCTTATCGCGAATCCGCCACTATTACCCCCGGTTCCAGAGCGGTCGTTGCCGATACGCCATGGGCAAAGGTCGGGTTGTCAATCTGTTACGATCTGAGGTTTGCAAACCTGTACCGGTCGCTGGCCAAAATGGGTGCCGAGATCCTGACAACGCCCGCCGCCTTTACCCGTGTTACCGGGCAGGCCCATTGGCATGTGCTGCAACGGGCGCGGGCGATCGAACATGGTTGTTATGTCATTGCGCCCTGTCAGTTTGGTGATGTGTCAGGCGGCGGATCCTGTTACGGCCACTCCCTTATCGTTGACCCGTGGGGGGAAGTGCTGGCTGATGGCGGCGAGGCAGAGGGCATTATTTGTGCGGAAGTGGACCTGGCAAAAGTGGATGCCGCGCGCGGCAAAATTCCGGCGCTGGAACATGACAGGCATTTTACCACGACAGCAGAATCGCCTGACCTGGCGGCAGATGCTCCGGTACCTGCTCAATCGAGCGCAGGAGCACCCATCAGGTCCTTGTGAGCCAAATCCATATGCGCATTAAGCGCTTCAATAATAGTCGTGGCATCGCGATTCCGCAGCCCCTCAAACATCTTGCGGTGGTGACGATTATACTGATTGATTTTTTGAGGGCTTAGCACCAGTTCACGTGCCGCCTTCCACTGCGAGTGGGCACGCACTTCGTTAATCTGGTCATAAAGCTGCACCATCAACGGGTTGCCTGAAGCTTTTGCAAGGGTGAGGTGGAACTCACTGTCGGCTCGGGTGAACTGATCCTTGTCGTTTTCACAAGTCTCCAGTTCGGCCAGAATTGTTTCCATACGCTCAATGTCACGGCCGGTCGCATGAACGACCGCAAGGCGTGCCATCTGGCGTTCAAATCCAACCCGGGCCTCAATCAATTGCAGCGGGCTGATCTGGTCAATGACGTTTTCCACGTCTATTTCGGCAGGGCCGGAATAGGTCACAAACGTACCACTTCCAACCTTTCGGGCGACCAATCCGAGTTTTTCCAGCTCATTGAGCGCTTTTCGGATCGTGCTCCGGGAGGCTGAATAGCTGTCTGAAAGTTCGCGTTCTGGCGGTAATTGATCGCCATTTACCAATGTTCCGGCCTCAATCGAGCGTTTGATCTGCGCCATAATGGAGCGAGAACCTTTGCTAGACCGATTTTCCGTCAAAACTACATTCACCTGCACAACTTCCCGAGGTTTGTCAGGTTGAAGTTCCTTCCACTGCGACCGGAAAGCTTCAGGGCGACGGTGGATCAAAAATTCAACTTCATCCACTTCCAAGATAGGCTCGAGGCGGAAAAATGCAATGAGGAAGGCCGTAAATTTAGGTCGCACCTGCCGCAGATACGCACAATTATGGAAACTAAATGAATAAAAATGGCTGATAAGCGAATTTTCGGGTTGTCATAATTGGTATGCCATTGGTAGGCTAAAGGTTCAATTGTGGAAGCCGCTAAGGAGAGCCTTTGCCATGGCAATGGATATTGAAAAATTCGTCGATGCTGAAGGGCGTGACGCGAAGGTAAAAGAAGTTCGCAAAATGATCGATGATCTGGGGATCGAATATCTGTATCTCCAGTTTGTTTCGGTCACGGGCAAGATCATGGGCAAGGGGATCCCAGCCGATCACTGGGAAACGGTTGCCCAAAAAGGATTTCAGCTTGTTTACGGAGCGACGGTCAATCTGTTCACCGATCGTGCTGGCAATTATCTCGGCTACGGTCCAGAGGCTGCAGAACTGGTCGGCATTCCCGAGCCTGAAACGTTCATGCAATTGCCGTGGGCACCAGAAATCGGTCGTTTCTACTGCACATTGTTCCGCAACCGCGAAGAGAAGGTTGATCCCGGTGCTTATCTGACTGCTGACTGTCGCGGTAACCTGCGTCGTATGCATGAGGCGTTTAAGGAAAAACACGGCCGCAGCCTGCGCATTGGCACCGAGCCGGAAATGATGTGGCTGAAATTCGATGAGAACGGCAAGCCCAAGGATGGTTTCTCAAAACCCTATTGCTACCACATCGACCAGTTTGAGAGCCTGCGTCCTGTTTCCCTGCAGGTCATTCGATATGCCCGGAAAATGGGACTGGATATGATTCAGGGCGATCACGAGGACGCGCCGGGACAGCTGGAGCTGAACTGGATGTTTGATGACGTGCTGCGCAATGCCGACCGCCTCACCACCTATCGGCAGATCTGTGCCCAGGTGGCGCGGGAACACGGCATATTCGCCTGTTTCATGACCAAGCCATTCATGGGTGTTTCGGCCTCGGGATGTCATCATAACATGTCCCTGTGGCGGGGTGGTGAAGACGAATTTGTCCGCGTCGGCAATGATCCGTCGGCTCTTCCGGGCATGAAAGACAATTACATGTATGTCAAAGGCGGTGAAAACACCTTCATGCCGGATGATGACGATCCACAAATGCCCGGTCAGGAAGGGCTGGAGGCTATTGGCGGGGTTGTTCATCACCTGCAGGCGCTGACTGCGGTGGGTTGTTCGACCGTGAACTCCTATCGTCGTCTTTGGGATACTGGTTTCTGGGCACCGGTCTTTGCAGACTGGGGTTTCCAGAACCGTACAACCGGCCTGCGCGTTTCAGCGCCGGGTCGATTTGAATATCGTTCCGTTGACTCCATGGTGAACCCCTACCTGATGGGTACAACTTTGTTGGCCGCGATGGATGATGGCATTGACAACAAGCTGGATCCGGGTGAGCCGGAAGAACGCAACATCTACGAAGCCATCAAAGAAGGTAAACAAGTCAAGAAGTTGCCGATGTCCCTGGGTGAAGCGCTCGCGCATCTGGAAAACAATGACGTGATTCGCCGGGGAATGCCCGGGGAGATGTACAGATTGTTCCATGAATACAAGCACGATGAATACGCTCGCTTCATGTCTACAGTGACTGACTGGGACAATGAAACATATATGGAATGCCTTCCATAGGACCGATGGTCCAACAACGACACCCATAACAAAAGCGGGACATGAATGACCCGCTCGCGTTCAATCTTAAGTTTCAAGCTCCAGCAGGCAGTGCTCGCTGGTTCAACAACAGGAGACATATGCCCATGTGCGGAATTGCAGGGCTGATCCACCGGAAGGGCACCAGCAATGTTGGTCAGGAAATGACCAACATGTTGCAGGCGCTGAAACACCGGGGGCCGGATTCAACAGGCTTCGCCATTTATGGTGAGCCGGAAGCGAATACATTCGTATTGCGTTTCAAGGTGGCTGAGCAGGAAGACCTGCATGGCGCTTTGAAGATTCATGAAGAAATTGCCCGCCGCAAGGCAGCGGTTGATGAGACGTTGAAAGCGCTGGGCGTAAACGTAACTGAACTGGAAGACGCTACCGAATACGCCTATCGTTACGAGATCCAATACGACGGCGATATGCAGAAGCTTGCCGACCATGTGGAAGATATTGAGGGCGCTGAAATTCTTTCCATCGGTTCGGCGCTGGAACTGATCAAAGACCTGGGTGATGCAACCGTGGTGTCCGATGCCTATGGGTTGGATGATTTCACAGGGACCCACGGCATTGGTCATACAAGGATGGCAACAGAGTCAGATGTTGATATCCGTTCTGCCCATCCTTACTGGGCCTATCCCTACAGCGACATCGCTGTGGTTCATAACGGTCAGATCACCAATTATTGGCTGATGCGCCGCCAGCTGGAACGCGAAGGCCAGCGGTTTGTATCCAACTGTGATTCCGAACTTTTGGCAGTTTACGTGGCAACAAACCTTGAAAAGGGTCTGACCCTTGAACAGACGCTGCGCAATTCGATCGATGAAATCGATGGCGTGTTCACTTATCTGGTGACCACAAAGGATCAATTGGGCATGGCCAAGGATTCAATGGCGGCCAAGCCAATGGTTCTTTACGAGAGCGATGACATGGTGGCGCTTGCTTCTGAAGAAGTCGCCATCCGGGCAATTATTCCGCATGAAATTGATACATGGGATCCCTATGACGAGGAGGTAAGAGTATGGCAGGCATAAGCCAAGACGCCGAGTCCGGCGAATTCATGGGGCTCCATACCGAGCCGTTGAAAGGGCGTGACATCAAAACGATGTTCTCGCT
>CAJQPW010000292.1 GCA_905480295.1 uncultured Rhizobiaceae group bacterium
AGCACATGTGAGCAAACCCAATCAATTGCCAATCGGGGAAGTGGCCAGCCGCACAGGGCTGTCAGTCTCTGCAATCCGCTATTACGAAGAACGCGGACTGGTAACGGCCGGTCGAAATCGGGGCGGACAGCGGCGTTTTGCCCGCTCTGACATCAGGCGCCTGTCCTTTGTGATGATTGCGCAAGTCATGGGGTTTTCCATAGAACGTATTGCCGAAGCGCTGGCGCCGTTGCCTGATCACCGGGCGCCGACCAAGAACGAATGGACAAAAATGGCCGAAGGATTTGGGGCAGAACTGGATAATCGTATCGAGACCCTGAGCCGTCTGCGCGACAGGCTCGACAGTTGTATCGGTTGTGGGTGTTTGTCGCTTGAAGACTGTGCGTTGTATAATTCAGACGACAAGGCCGGTCAGTCCGGAACCGGACCCCGTTATGTCATGGCGGGCAACCGCCCCCAGAATCCGATCAAAACGCCACTTTAATCAGTGCCTTTGCATCCTCGCCACCCCATTCCGCCGGGCCATTGAGCGTTCCCAGCACACATCCTGTTTTGCTGATCAGCAGGGTTGCTGGCAGGCCAAAGGCAAGGCCGCTCTTTTTCAGTGTGTTGAGCGTCGACAGGTTGCCATCATGGTAGAAACCCAGGTTTTTCAATCCGATATCCGCATAAAATTTCTTGGGTTTTACATCTGAACCCAGATCAGTGCTGACCGGGACCACCTCAAATTGCGGCCCGCCAAGATCGGCCTGCAGATGATCCAGAGCGGGCATTTCTGCCCGGCAGGGTGCGCACCAAGTTGCCCAGAGGTTGAATAGGACGGTTTTGCCTGACCAGTCTCCCAGCGTGCGCTCAGCACCATCACGGTCCTTGAAACCGAGATCGGCGACAGACATCGGGCGGTCCAGCGCGGTAAATGCCGCCACTTCACCACCTGCGGCGGCGTTGAGCTGCTTGACCAGCGCATTGTCGACGGCACATTCGGTGCCTCCAGCAGCAGCAAGCTGGCTTTCACCGTTGCCATACTGGCCGTAAAACGCGTATAGCCCTGCACCAACGGAAATCCCCAATACGCCGGAAAGCAGGGCCATTTTGGCCATTCTTCCCAATCCGGATTTGGGGGTTTCAGACGGCGATGAATTGTCTTCGCTCATGATTTATCCATCAAAGGTTTTGACCCATGGCCAAAAATAAAGATTCCCAGACCGGAGCCGGTGAAAACAGCATGTGGGGAGGCCGTTTTGCCTCCGGACCTGACGCCATCATGGAGGAGATAAACGCCTCCATTGGTTTTGATCAGAAATTATACGCTCAAGACATTTCCGGCTCCCGAGCCCATGCGCAGATGTTGCACGATCAGGGCATTTTGTCATCCGCAGACCGGGACTCAATCGATCAAGGTTTGCGCAAAATTTTGTCAGAAATCGAATCCGGGACCTTTGAATTTTCCCGTGCGCTGGAAGACATCCATATGAATGTGGAGAATCGTCTTGCCGAACTGATTGGCCCGGCAGCGGGCCGTTTGCACACCGCACGGTCTCGTAATGACCAGGTTGCCCTGGATTTTCGCATGTGGGTCCGCGATCAGGCGGATGCGGCAGCTCTGGCGTTGGAAAAATTTATTGCCGCGCTGCTGGACAAGGCGGAGGTCCACGCCGATACGGTGATGCCCGGATTTACCCATCTGCAAACCGCTCAACCGGTGACATTCGGCCACCATTGCCTCGCCTATGTCGAAATGATGGCTCGGGATCTGTCGCGGTTTCGCGACGCGCGGGAGCGCATGAATGAGTGTCCCCTGGGTGCTGCAGCGCTGGCAGGCACCGGATTCAACATTGACCGGCACGCGACAGCGCAGGCCCTTGGCTTCCGGGAGCCCACGCGGAATTCACTCGACAGCGTATCAGATCGGGATTTCGCGCTGGAGTTTCTCTCCGCTGCCAGCATCTGCGCCACCCATCTGACCAGACTGGCTGAGGAAATCGTCATCTGGTCGACGCCACAGTTCAACTTCATTCAACTGTCCGACAAGTTTTCCACCGGCTCGTCCATCATGCCGCAGAAGAAAAACCCCGATGCCGCCGAGCTCGTGCGTGGCAAGGGGGCGCGGGTTGTGGGCTCACTGGTCGGGCTTCTGACCGTGATGAAAGGTCTGCCACTGACCTATTCAAAGGACATGCAGGAAGACAAGGAAGGCGTGTTTGACGCTGCAGAAACACTGGAATTGTGCCTTGCCGCGATGACCGGAATGATCAGTGATATGACGGTAAACGAAGACAGCATGGCTGCCGCTGCCGGGTCTGGATATTCGACCGCGACTGATTTGGCCGACTGGCTGGTGCGGGAAGCGGGTATTCCGTTTCGCGACGCCCATCATGTGACCGGACGCGCCGTTGCCCTGGCTGAATCCAAAGGCTGCGAACTGGCTGAACTGCCTTTGCCACAGTTGCAGGAACTGCATCCTGAGATTACCGATGCTGTCTATGATGTCCTGACGGTGCAGGCCAGTGTGGCCAGCCGAACCAGTTTTGGCGGCACCGCACCTTCCAGCGTGCGGGCTCAGATCGCCTATTGGCGCGACAACCGGCACTAGCAACGATGCGGGTTTTGCCCATATCGCCCGTACGGGTGGTCTTGTCGCGAAAACATGATATGAAAACTCCCATCGAGTGCAGTTGCAGGATCACCGTGTGAAATGGCATCAAAATTGAGATCACAGCCCCTGATGGCACTTGCCGTTATCGTGTCGGCGGCACTTATCCTGTCTGCCTGTGGCCGACGGGGTGACCCTTTGAAGCCGTCGCAGGCAACCATTGAAGCGGCCAAGAGCGAAAAGCGTGATGTCCCCGAAAAGCCAACTGCCAACGACGCCAACCCGGATAAACGCTTCATTCTCGACGGATTGTTAGAATAAACGGCCCCCGCATCCCCCAGGCCCCATCAGCGACTGAAAATCATGAATCATTTTGAATATCGAGACGGCATTTTACATGCCGAAAACGTCAGCCTGCCTGAGATTGCCAAAGCAGTGGGCACACCCTTCTATTGCTATTCTACGGCGACACTGGAACGGCACTACACTGTCTTTGCCAATGCGTTCAGCGATATTGATGCGCTGGTCTGTTATGCCATGAAGGCCAATTCCAATCAGGCCGTGTTGGCAACATTGGCCCGACTGGGTTCCGGCGCCGATATCGTCTCTGAAGGCGAATTGCGCCGGGCCCGTGCGGCGGGCATTCCAGCTGAAAAAATCATGTTTTCCGGTGTTGGCAAAAAGCCTGCCGAGATGGATTACGCGCTGCGCGAAGACATTTTATGTTTCAACATTGAATCGGAACCCGAGCTGGAAGTCCTGTCCGAACGGGCGGTGGCGATGGGCAAAGAGGCGCGGGTATCGTTTCGCATAAACCCGGATGTGGATGCGCGCACCCACGCAAAAATCTCCACCGGTAAGGCCGAAGACAAATTTGGCATTCCGTGGAAAGACGCGCCGAGAATCTATGCCAAGGCCGCCGAATTGCCGGGCATCAAGGTGACCGGAATTGACATGCATATCGGCAGTCAGATTACCGATCTGGAACCGTTTGATCAGGCCTTTTCACGCCTTGCCGAGCTGATCGGCCAGCTGCGCAGCGAAGGCCATGAGATCGACCATGTCGATGTCGGTGGCGGACTGGGCATTCCCTATCACGAAGACAATCAACCACCGCCAGACCCGGACGCCTATGCCGAAGTGGTCAAACGCCATGTGCGCGATCTCAACGCCAAGGTGATTTTCGAGCCCGGTCGTCTGATCGCCGGCAATGCAGGCATATTCGTCACCGAAGTCACCTATGTCAAAGAGGGCGATGACCGGGTCTTTGTGATTGTTGACGGTGCCATGAACGACCTGATCCGGCCGACGCTCTATGACGCCTATCACGAAATCCGTCCGGTCGACATTGCCCGGGGTTTTTCCGCCCGCACCACGGCGGACATTGTGGGTCCGGTGTGTGAATCCGGTGATTATCTGGCGAAGGTACGTGAAATGCCGAAACCCCGTCCCGGCGACCTGTTGGCGCTTGGCTCAGCCGGTGCCTATGGGGCGGTGCAGGCAGGAACCTATAACAGCCGCCCGCTGGTGCCGGAAGTTCTGGTCAGCGGAGACCGCTTTCACGTGGTGCGTCCGCGGCTGGACTATGATGCGTTGATCGGTCTGGATTCGATGCCTGACTGGCTGGACCAGGCCTGATCGGACACAAACGCTGATCAGCGTGCTTCGGCATAGGGCAGGGCGATGAACAGCAATATGCCCGGTTTCTGCCGCTGGGCCTGCCAGACCGGAAACACGCCCCGGAAAACACGCACATTCAAGGTGCGGTTGCGCGCCGATGTCGCAGCCGTCAGGCTGTAGCGCTGCAAAATGATACTGCCGGCCAGTTCCATAATGCGTTCATCGGCCAGGTGGGGGGCAATGCCATGTGTATAAAGTTCGCCACGCAGCACCTTGGTGCTGTCAATGCCGGGCACATTGGATCCCTTGAGCAACGGGGCGAAGTCGAGATAGGGGTCACCCGGAACCGGTTCCAGCAACATGCTGTAATCCATTGCAGCCGGATTGATGTGTTCCAGAATGGTCTCGTATACGGGTGTTTGAGATTGCCCTAACCCATTGATTTGAGACTGATAAGCGTTAAGAAAAACCCGAATGGGATGATTGATCGGAACCTCACCTTCGGTGATTTGTTTCAGGCTTCGTTTGGCTTCCAACATGTCTGTCCGGGACCTTCGCTTTTTTTTCGAATATGGGGCGAATCGTTTAATAAATTGCCTCAAACCTGCTGCCCGGTGCAAGCGCAGGCGCTTCGCAGGTGGATAAACCCGCTTCACGGGGCTTCGAAATGCGAGTTCGTCCCTCGGCAATGCGTTGGATTACCACTTCACTTTTTCGAGACAGATGCTTTGATTTAAGCCGCAGGCCTCGCGTTTGCCTTGATTGATGATATGCTGGGGCAGCAACAGGATTTACAAACCCATGCCAAGCGCCTCTTCAGATTTGCCCCCCGGTGGTCTTGAACAAAAGCCTGATGATGCCCGGATGCGCAATGCACGGGTCCTGGCACGGGCTGCGCTGATCTGGGAAAGGCTGTGGCCACTGGCCTTGCCGCTGGTTCTGCTGATTGCGGTATTTCTCTCCGTTTCCTGGCTGGGTCTTTGGCCGCTGATGCAAAATGGCCTGCGGCTGGCCCTGTTGGGCCTGTTCGGTGTGTCCGCTGTGGTGGCCCTGCTGCCGCTTTTCAAACTGCGCTGGCCGGGCAATGCCGAGATCGATAACCGCATTGAACGCCTGTCCGGTCTGAACCATCGTCCGGTCACCGCGCAGCATGAACAACAAGCCCGGCTGACGGGTGATGCCGATCCGTTTTCCCGCGCCCTGTGGCAGGAACACAAACGGCGCATGGCTGCGTCGCTGACCGATCTGAAAGCCGGTGTGCCGGTTCCAAAAGTTGCCGACAGAGACCCCTATGCGCTTCGGGCGCTGGTCGTGCTGCTGTTGTTCGTCGGTGCTGTCAGCGGCTGGGGCGAATACCAGTCCCGCATTCAGGACGCCTTTCGCGGCCACGTGGAAATCGTAGCCGAACAGGGTGGTCGCATTGACGCCTGGCTGACACCACCCGCCTACACCAACCGTCCGCCGATTTTCCTGAGCCGCAACACCAACCGGGCAACCGTGCCGGAGGGCAGCGAACTCGTCGTGCGGGTGCTGGATGTAGAAAATCCCGGTCTCACCCTGATCGGCAGCGATGGCGAGAGTGCCATTGCAACGCAGACGCCGACCGACGACAAGGATGGCGCAAAGCAGGACAAGAGCCGTTTGTTCAAGTCTGTCATCGAGGCATCGGCCGCTTTGCGGTTGAAATCGGGGGAAAAGCTGATCCGCGAGTGGAGTGTGACCGTCATCCCTGACGAAGATCCGAGCATTCAATTTGTCGAACCCCCCTCTGCTTCCAACCGGGGAGCACTTGAATTCTCCTATCAGGTGGAGGACGACTATGGTGTTGTTGCCGCCCGGGCGGAAATTGAGCCGGGCGAAACCTATAATCAGGGCCGCAAAGCCGTGCCGCTGATCGAAGCGCCTGAAATTCAGCTTTCCCTGCCGCGGCGCCGTGCCCGCGAAGGCACGGTCAAAACCAGTCAGGACCTGACCGCCCATCCCTGGGCCGGTGCCCGGGTGAAACTGACGCTGGTGGCGGAAGACGAAGCCGGTCAGACCGGCAAAAGCGATTCGCGCATTCTTATCCTGCCGGAGCGGATCTTCACCAAGCCGCTGGCGCTGGCCGTGGTGTATGAGCGGCGCAGATTGGCGCTGGATGCCAACGCGGCTCAATCGGTTGCAGAAATGCTGGACATCATCACCGACACCCGCCCGGAGGAATTCATTAAGGACTTTTCCACTTTCACGGCACTGCGCGTCGCCTACCGGATGATCAAACGCAATGATGACCCGGACGAGCTCCGCGACGCGGTCGAGCTGTTGTGGGAAACGGCACTGGCGATTGAAGACGGCGATCTGTCTCTGGCCGAGCGCAGACTGCGCGATGCCCAGGAAAGATTGTCCAAGGCGTTGGAAAACGGTGCAACCGATAAAGAAATTGATGAACTGATGAAGGAACTGCGCGCCGCCATGGACGCGTTCATGCGTGAACTGGCCGAACAGATGGCCCGCAACCCTCAGAACCAGCAGGCGATGCCGCTTGATCCCAATACGCAGGTGCTGCGTCAGCAGGATCTCGACCGTCTGATGCAGCAGATTGAGGATCTCGCAAAATCCGGTTCCCGTGATGCGGCACGCCAGCTGCTGCAGGAATTGCAACGCATGATGAACAATCTGCAAACTGCCCGTCCGGGACAAAATCAACGCCAGACCGATGAGTTCAGCCAGCAGATGAACAAGTTGGGTGAAATGATGCGCAAGCAGCAGGAATTGATGGATCAGACCTTTGACATGCAGCGCAGGCAACAGCAGCAGCGGCAGCGGCAAGGTCAGCAGGACCAGAACCGACAGGGTGAAAGTCGCGACCAGCAGCAGGGTCAGCGCGGAGAGCAGAACCAGCCGGGCCAACAAAGACCGATGACGGCAGAGGAATTTGCCCAGGCCATGAAGGAGCTGCAGCGTCAGCAGGGCGAATTGCAGCGTCAGATGCAGGAATTACAGGACGGATTGCGCGGCCTCGGCATGGAACCGGGTGAACAATTGGGTGAAGCCGGGGAGGCCATGGGCGAAGCCGAGCAGCAACTGGGTCAGGGTGAAACCGGCGAAGCAACAGGCCAACAGGGCCGGGCGCTGCAGGCAATGCGTGAAGGGGCCCAGCAGATGATGCAGAACATGCAGAACCAGGCCGGTGAGCAGGGCCGTCGGGGTGAACGCGGGCAACATGGCCAGCAAAGCCGGGGCGAACGGGATCCTCTGGGCCGGCAAAGCCGCAGCGAAGGACCACAACTGGGCAATGATACGAAAGTACCCGGTGAAATTGACGCCCAGCGCGCGCGCAAGATTCTGGAAGCCATCCGACGTAAGCTTGGCGAGGCGACCAGACCGAGACTGGAGCTGGACTATCTCGACCGCCTGCTGCCAACCCGCTGAACCGGATTAGTTTTCACGCACCTGGTCGCGCAGCACGAATTTCTGAATCTTGCCGGTGCTGGTCTTTGGCAGTTCCTGAAACAGCACGGTTTTAGGAACCTTGAATCTGGCCAGGTGATCGCGACAGAATTCCACAATGCTTTCCTGGGACGGGTTCGCTCCTTCGCGCAACTCGATGAAGGCGCAGGGGATTTCCCCCCAACGCTCGTCGGGCTGCGCAACAACAGCCGCGGCAATGACGTCAGGGTGCTTGTAGAGCACGCCCTCAATCTCCACCGACGAGATGTTTTCGCCCCCTGAAATGATGATGTCCTTGGAACGGTCCTTGATCTGCAGATACGTGTCATCATGCATGACCGCGAGGTCGCCGGTATGGAACCAACCACCGGCAAAGCAGTCCTCGGTTGCTGCCTTGTTACGGTAATACCCTTTCATCACCGTATTGCCCCGGATCATGATCTCACCCAGGGTCTGCCCGTCCGCGGGCACCGGCTGCATGGTTTCGGGATCGGCCACCATGACGTCATCGGTCACCGCAAATCTCACCCCCTGTCGGGAATTCAGCTGGGCCAGCGCGTCCGGTTCCATGCCCAGCCATTCTTCCTGCTCGATACATTCAACGACATGGCCATAGGTTTCGGTCAGACCATAAACATGGGTCAGATCAAACCCGGCGCTCTTGAAGGCGTGGAGCACGGAAGGCGGGGGCGGCGCAGCGGCTGTATATACTTTGATCGGCCAGTCGAAATCCTTGCGCTCGTCGTCGGTCGCATTGATCAGCATCGACAACACAATTGGCGCACCGCCAAAATGGGTCACCCTGTGTTCGGCAATCGCACTGTACAGGTTTCGGGCGTTGATGTTGCGAATGAGCACGCTTTTGCCACCCACCGCCGCAAGCGCCCAGGCATGGCCCCATCCATTGCAGTGAAACAGCGGTACCACATACATGTGAACCGGAAATTGCCCCGGCTGCGACCCGGTCAACGGCCAGGCCGCAATTGTTCCCAGCGCAATAAGATGGGCGCCCCGATGATGCACCACGACCCCCTTGGGGTCGCTGGTTGTGCCGGACGTATAGTTCAGCGAAATCGCATCCCATTCATCCTCGGGCATCAGCCAGGAAAACTGGTTGTCCCCCGCGGCGAGGAAGGCCTCGTAGTCTGATGATCCCAGACATGTGCCGTCCGGCTCGTCTGTCTGTTGGTCGATTATATCGATCACCAGCAATTCCTCTGGAGACCGGTTGAGCTGGCCGAGCGCTGCACCAACCGATTCTGAAAACCGTGTATCGGTCACCAGCGCCCTGGCCTCACCATGATCCAGAATATAGGCGATGGTATTGGCATCCAGACGAATGTTGATCGGATTGACCACCGCGCCGACCATGGCAATGGCAAACTGGGCTTCAAACATTTCCGGAATATTGGGCGCCAGAATGGCCACCGTATCATTCTTGCCGACGCCGGCCTTGTTCAGAGCCGAGGCAAATTTGATACATCTTTCATACACTTCCCCCCAGCTGCGCGACAGGGTGCCATAAACATAGGCCGGTCGGTGACCGAATACCTCTTGTGCCCGCTTCAGAAAAGTCAGCGGTGTCAGCGGCGCATAATTGGCAGGATTGCGATCAAGATTGGTGGTATAGGCGTTGGTCATGGTTCAAAGCCAAAAAAGTGTGTTCTGCACACCAGCCATAATCAACAATTGCGATAAGTGAAAGTTCGGGCTTCATAAATTCTTAGCCAAGTCTTTGAACCAATTGCCAACCAGAAATTGCTATTGTGAGGGCTGATTTGCGGCGATTTTCGGAAATATCCAATGTTTAGACCTTTACTGACTGTGGGCTGGTTGCTTGTGACCCTGGCCACGATGTCTGTTCCGGCCTCGGCAACCACTATCCTGGAGCTGAGCAAAAAACCGGGCAGCAAAACCATATTGAACATCGGTACCGCGCCACCGGAAAAGAAGACTCCCCTCAATCTCGGCGCTCTGCGTACCCGCGAGGCGCAATTGCCTGCAGCACCCCTATCCCGGTCGCAGCGGATGACTTTGCGGGCCAAAATGGCGGTTGACCGGCAACGCGCGGTGCAACATGCCCGCCGCGAACGCAAAGTCATAAAGCGCGAACACGACGATGAGTTTGATGAAGAAATTGCCATCGACGAATTCGGCCAGCCCTACATGGAATAGGCCCGGCTTCGGCTCCCGACAGGAGGTGCAGCCTTCAACGGATAAAAAGCAGGCAGGTGCCGGTCAGAGCTGGTCACCGAGGCTGACGTCGCGGGTGGCGGAACGGATCGACACGGAAAATCCTGCCATCACGTCGATCAGGGTCATCAGCATCAGCAGGAAGAATACCGAGGTTGATGCCGCAGGGACCAGCAGGAATTCCACGAGGAATATGATCAACACGACCGTGGAAAGCAGGTGGTCGAGGATCGACAGACTGCCCACCCGCGTGGCCTTGAGAATTTCGACAAACAGCAGCACCAGACCGATGGTCAGCATCAGGTGACCCAGTTGGAACTGCCATGGTGCGCCTGAAACCATGTTGATGTTGAACATTTCAGACTGCCAGCTGAGTGCGTCACCCCCCAATCCGAATACGATGCCATTATAAATGATCAGCGCGATGGCCATGAGGGGGAAATTTGTCAGCATGTCTGTTCCGTTACTGGCTAAACCTGACCGAATGAGGGCAGGTCTCAATGTTGCATATACCGGTGGCACCAAGACAAAAAAGGCCCGTGTTGCCACGAGCCTCAATCATCAGATTGCTGAAAGCAATCAGACGTTTTCTTTTGGCTCCAGAACCTGGCGTCCACGGTACATGCCTGTTTTCAGGTCGATGTGGTGAGGACGGCGCAATTCGCCGGAATTCTTGTCTTCGACATAAGTCGGGTTTTTCAACGCATCAGTTGAGCGGCGGTGGCCGCGTTTCATGCGTGTGATCTTACTCTTGGGGACAGCCATTTTCTTGCTCCGTCGGACATCAAAAAGTGTTTGGTGCGGGCGATACCGGATCCGGAAATCGCTATACCAGCACACTTTGCAGAAATTTCAGTGTGAATTGGCGGTTGATATAGCCGAATTGAGAAAAGAAGCAAGTGCATTCCGTGCATTTCACGGGTGGTTTCAACGCATGCACCGCACATAGGCGCCGGATTGGCGTGAGCGACTTTCAACCAGCTTGGCCAGCCGTCGCATGCCGCGGTTCGGTTTGCGTGGATTACGCAGGATGGGATTGGGCAGCGTAACAGCCAGCAGCGACGCCTGGGCCCGGCTCAAGCGCTTTGCAGAGCGCTTGAAATGATGTTGAGCGGCAGCTTCGATACCGTAGATGCCCGGACTCCACTGGGCGATATTGAGGTAGATTTCCATGGTCCGCCGTTTGCTCCAGATCAGATCGATATAGAGCACCAGCGGCACTTCCAGAAATTTTCGCAGATAGGAGCGGCTTGACCATAAATACAGGTTTTTCACGGTCTGCATGGGGATGGTGCTGGCGCCGCGCGGACGTTCGCCTTCCATCAGGTCATCAACCACCAGGTTGATCGCGGCCCAATCCACCCCGCCATGGCTGCAATATTGGCCGTCTTCGGAAGAGATCACCGCCTGATACACGACCGGTGCGATATTTTCCATCGGCACCCAGGTGCGTTTGACCTGTTGCCCGCTGATGCGGTTGGCCACCATCAGCGCCGAGACCGGGTGAACCGAGGCCGGGGCGTAGATCAGCGTCAGGATGAAGGGCAGCAGGCATATCAAAACAAGGACGGACAGGCCGAACAGCACCATTTTGCGGGTCAGCCGGCGCATGCGCGAAGGCCGGGCGGGTTTGTCAGCAGATTTTGATGATTTTGCGGCGCTGCGGGTCGGACGTTTGACGGTTTTTGACTTTGCAGCCGGTTTGCTGGCTGCAGGATCAGGCACCCGCGCGGGTTTGGCGCCCGTGCCCTTGCCGCCCGTGCCGCCAGTGCCACTCTTGCTGCTCTTGCCGCGCTTGGTCTTCTTGCCGCTGCTGTTTTTGTCCACCGATGCCAATGCCGTGCCTGCATGTCGCCTTCTGTTTGCCCTTGTCTAGCGGTGTGAGGGGTGCGCTGCAATGTGGATGTGGTCAATTCGCCCGGTTGACCCCGCGCCCGCCAGCGGGGCATATGCGCAGGATCAACACAAGCCGATGGGAAGCTGCATAGTGTCATGACGGATGGGTTCGTCGAAAAACTCGATGCCACGGCTGGCCTGATCAACGATCGGCTGGATGGACTGTTGTCGCCAACTGCGTTGGCGGGGGAAATCCAGCGTCCGGCCCGGCTGGTTGCTGCAATGCGGCACGGGGTGCTGAACGGCGGCAAACGGCTGCGCCCGTTTCTGGTGCTGGAAACCGCCTTGCTGTTTGATGTTGACCCGGAAATTGCGATGCCGACGGCCTGTGCGCTGGAACTGCTGCA
>CAJQPW010000293.1 GCA_905480295.1 uncultured Rhizobiaceae group bacterium
GCATCCTTGCGTTGAAATGGTGCTGGTGGACGCAGGCCGTTGATCACCGATGAGGCCGGTTGTCCACGCGCTTCCATGGTCGCCCGGGCGAGATGAAGCATTTGGAAATGCCGTTGGGTAGTGTTGATCACCTGAAATACAGCCGTGCCGCGGGCGATCAGGCGCTTCAGCGTGTGCTCCATGCGTCCGATGTCACCCAGACAGGCTGAATCGACAACTGTATCGAGGGCAAGGGCTGATGCATCGCCAACAATGTCGGTCACATGCGCGGATATAATCGTGTCTGCACCACTGGCATAAAGACACAACTTTTGCACCTCCGCTCTTGATGCCATGCGATCATCCCCCAACAGGCTGATTAACAGGCGGTGGGCATCCGGTTCAATCGACAAATGGGCCAGTTTTACCTCTTCATCGATGATGGTCTGAATGGCACGGTGCTGATCCTGATAACAAGGCAGCGCAATTGACGAAGAAGATTTTTCGATTCGTGTACGTAATGGCGATGATTTTTTAAGGTCTCCGGCTTCGACAATGACAAGGGCGTCGCTCGGGGGCAGGTCCAGCACAGGTTGCAGTGCGTTAGCGAGGTTTTTTTGAGTCGATCCCCTGATCCACACCACGCGGTCGCCACCAAACATCGATACTGTGTGTGCTTCATCCGATATGCGCTGGGGATCGGAAGCTGCATCTTCGGCGTCAATTTTGATGGTTGAAAACGGATCTTTCAGATCAGCACCGCTGGCTGCGGCAATCTTTTGGGCCCTTTCAGAGACCAAACCTCTGTCAGGCCCATAAATCAGGAATACGCGATGATCTGAATCGATCCGAGAGAGATAGCGATCAACTTCGTGTGCTTTGACCTGCGCCAATCTGTGATCCGATCAAAGTTTGGCGACTGCCTGGGCGATGGCAAGGCGTAACTGTCGAGCAACATCCTTGGCAGCCCGGTTCTGGGCATCACGCTCGGCCCGTTCATTGGCAAAGCTTTGCGGTGTTTTGTCAAAACTCGCGACGCTGCGGCGTTTGCCACCAGCAATAGGACGGCCGTTTGTCTTATCGGTGAGAACATAGTCAACGGTGACCGCAACCTGAGCCGCGGTGGGTGAAAGACTATCGCTTTCAACAGCAAGAGAACGCTCGGAAACCGCGACATTCAGTTTCACAGAATATCGACCGCCGGGTTGGGTCTGTCCGCCGCTTAATTCAAACAGCAACTTGTTGCGAACCTGTTGTGCCACCCGTGTTTTCACCGGATCCACGGTCATGGAAGCAAGCACGGCTTTGTTGGTCTGCGTACCCGCGCCGAGGCTTATCCTGCTGTCGGGTCGTGACGAATTGAGAGGTTCTACTGTGCAGGCGCTCAGCGCGAAAAGCAGAGTACAGCTGCCGATAATGGAGAGTTTGCGCGGCAGATCAGATGACCACATTTACTATTCTCCCGGGAACCACAACAATCTTCTTAGGTTCTTTACCAGAAAGGGCAGATTGAACAAAGCTTTCCATCAAGACGGCTTTTTCAACAGCCGACTTGTCGAGGTCAACCGAAACCGAAATTTCGCCCTTTCGCTTGCCGTTAATTTGCACTGGCAGCACGATATTGGTTTCCACCAGCAGGCTCTCATCGGGTTCTGGCCAATCTGTCTCGGATACCATTTGGTCGTGACCCAGAACCGCCCAGCATTCTTCGGCCAGATGTGGCATCATTGGAGCGATCATCTGGAGTGTGATCGACACGGCTTCGTGAAGCGCGGAACTTGGCGTTGATTGAGATTTTTGCGCCTGTTCGATCGCGTTGACCAATGTGTAGATCTGCGCCACGGCGGAATTATACCGCAGGTTAGGAATCATATCATCGACATTAGCCAGGGTTTTGTGCGTTGCCTTGCGCAGTTCCAGCCCGGCCTCTTCTGTTCCTTTGGAATCACTGCGGTCCGAGATGGCATGGACCAGACGCCATAGCCGCTGAACGAAACGGTGAGCACCTTCCACCCCGGCTTCGGTCCAGATTACGTCGCGATCCGGTGGCGAGTCAGACAACACGAACCAACGCGCGGTATCAGCGCCATAGCTTGCAATAATGTCGTCGGGATCAACGGTGTTGCGCTTTGATTTCGACATTTTTTCAATGCCGCCAATCTGCACGTCTTCACCGGTCACAGCGTGAACGGCAACCCGGCTTGACCCTTCGCCGGAAAAATCCACTTCACTGGGCTGCAGCCAGCCGCCATCTTGTGCACGATAGGTTTCATGCACCACCATGCCCTGCGTAAACAGCCCCTTGAAAGGTTCCTGCACGTCCATATGACCGGTGATCGACATCGCGCGCGCAAAAAATCTGGAATACAGAAGATGCAGGATCGCGTGTTCGATGCCCCCGATATATTGGTCAACAGGCAACCATCGATTCGCTGCCGCAACATTTGTCGGGCTGGATGCAGTGGGATCGGCAAACCGCGCAAAATACCATGACGAATCGACAAATGTGTCCATCGTGTCGGTTTCCCGCATCGCCGGCTTGCCACAGGAAGGACAGTCCACATTTCGCCATGTCGGATGTCGGTCCAACGGATTTCCCGGGATATCAAAATTAACGTCATCGGGCAGTTCAACCGGCAGGTTTTCCTCGTTCTCCGGTACCACGCCACAGGCATCACAATGCACCACGGGAATTGGGCACCCCCAGTATCGTTGACGAGAAACTCCCCAGTCACGCAATCGATACTCTGTTTTGGCCTGCCCCCATCCGTTCTTTTCGAACGCATCTAATGTCGTGTTGATTGCGTCCTGGCACGTCTGAACGGTTCCTTTTTCGCCAAACCAGCAGACATATTCCACCGTGTCGGTTTTCGAAGGAACAAAAGCGATGTCACCCACGCGTTCGTCGCTGCCTACCGGGACAAAAACATCAATGACGTCGAGATCATATTTTCTGGCAAAGTCCAGGTCGCGCCGGTCATGCGCCGGACAACCAATAATGGCACCCGTTCCGTAGTCCATCAGCACAAAATTGGCGATATACAGAGGCAGTTCAAAAGATGGGTCAGCAGGGTGGGTGACCGTTAGTCCCGTGTCAAAACCCAGTTTTGGAGCTTTCTCGATATCTTCAGCTGACGTGCCAATGGCTGCACAATCCTTGCGGAATTGTGTGATTCCATCAATTGTCTTTTCCAACTCTATGGTCAGTGGATGATCTGCTGCAATTGCAGCAAATGTTGGCCCATACATGGTGTCTGGTCGGGTTGTATAGATTGGCAGATGCTCGAATCCCGCCGGCGCTCCTTTTACACCGAAGTCAAACGCAAGACCGCGGGATCTGCCGATCCAGTTGGCCTGCATCAACTTCACCTTTGCCGGCCATTGTTCAAGCCCGTCCAAACTATCCAGAAGGTCCTCGGAAAAGTCGGAAATTTTGAAGAACCACTGGGTCAGTTCCTTCTGTTCAACTTCGGCGCCTGAGCGCCAGCCTTTACCGTCGATGACCTGCTCGTTGGCAAGCACCGTCATGTCGACGGGATCCCAGTTGACCTTCGAGTTTTTTCGATAAACCAGATCGGCTGCCAGGAAGTCCAAAAACAATTTTTGCTGTTTGGCGTAATAATCCACGTCACAGGTTGCAAATTCCCGTGACCAGTCGATCGACAGGCCCATGGATTTCAGCTGCGAACGCATGGAAGCAATGTTGTCGTAGGTCCAGCCCTTGGGATGTGTCTTATTCTGCATGGCGGCATTTTCGGCGGGCATGCCGAAGGCGTCCCACCCCATCGGATGAAGCACTTCAAAACCCTTTGCCCGCTTATAACGGGCGATAACATCACCCATGGCGTAATTGCGCACATGGCCCATGTGAATACGGCCGGACGGATAGGGAAACATCTCCAGAACGTAATAGGTTTCCTTACCAGCTTCCGGTTCGGTTTGCGCATGGAACAGTTTTTCTGCGTCCCAGCGCTGTTGCCATTTCTGTTCTACCGGTCCGGCGTTATAGCGCTCACTTGCCATTTGTTGGCTCTTCATCAAAAAGGGGAGTTGTTTGCGCCGGTAGTGACCAGAAATGCACAGGCAGGTCAAGCTTCGTTGTTGGGTCAATGGAGCGAAAAAAAGGGAAGATGGATCGATTGGAAAGTTCACAGAGATTAAATGCCGTCTTGAGCCGGATAGCCGGTGCTGAGAATCTGGCAAAAAGAGAGCTGGGAAGTACAGACTTGATCGCGGTTTCCAAAACTTTCGATGTTGAGCATATTCGTCCTGTTCTGGATGCAGGGCACCGTATTTTTGGTGAAAACCGTGTTCAGGAGAGCCAGGGCAAATGGCCCCGGTTAAAGCAGGAATATGACGGTGTGGAATTACATCTGATCGGCCCCCTGCAGTCCAATAAAGCGGCTGATGCAGTAGCTTTGTTTGATGTCATTCACACCATAGACCGTGAGAAGATCGCCAAGGCCATCGCGGCAGAAATGCAGGCGCAGAACAAATCGGTAAAATTGTTTGTCCAGGTCAATACCGGGGAAGAGGAACAAAAGGCCGGCGTGGCACCGCAGGATGCAGCAGATTTTGTTGAATGCTGCAGTGGTGTTCACGGATTGACGGTGTCAGGCCTGATGTGTATTCCGCCGTTTGATGAAAATCCGGGACCTCATTTTGCTCTCCTGCGTAAATTGGCGAAACAGGCAAATGTTGAAGAATTGTCGATGGGAATGTCGGCTGATTTTGAAACAGCCATCGAATTTGGTTCAACCCATGTCCGGGTGGGCAGTGCAATTTTCGGTGCGCGTTGATTCTTGTCTAGCCGATTTTATCGCTGAAGCAGGTGCTGGGTTCGTCGGCATTCCAGGCTCGCGCCTGCCAGGCTCGTCCAAACCGGCGATCGAAGACCCCGGCAAGACTTTGACTGGAATAAAAATCGAAACAATTGTTCCCCCTCTTCCAAACCTGAAAACATCCGCCAAACGAATCGATCGAATCAGGGTATGAGAAACAGATCAGGTCCCCGTCCAGACGCATAATTCCCTCTAGAATCTGCCCTGATTCGCTGTATGTACTCGTAAGATCCCGGT
>CAJQPW010000294.1 GCA_905480295.1 uncultured Rhizobiaceae group bacterium
TACACAGACAAAGACATTGAGACGATCCAGCATCTGCTCAACTCAACGCCGAGAAAGTGCCTCGGCTACAGAACGCCTGAAGAGGCCTTCATTCAAAAGATAATCGAAACCAGTGGTGCACTTGAAATGTGAGTCCAGCGACTGACTTGATGCTACATGTCTAAGCGCGCATGATTTAGCGGATCTGGAGAATGTGAGATGTGGAAGGGAGCAATTTATTGCCCAGCAAGACCCCCCAAACGACCGGATCTCTAAACGCGCAGGAAAAGGCCGAACTCGTTCTTGAAGGATTGCGCGGCGACAAATCCATTGCCGACTTGTGTCGCGGTGCGGGCATATCCCGCCACACCTTTGTGAAATGGCGCGATGCCTTTCTTGAGGGAGGCAGAAAACACCTTGACCGGCTTTCGGACCCGGCAACGATCGACAGCATCATTGACGATGACCTGCTGCAGAAGACCATTGGGGCCTTCCCCGCAAACCTGCTGATCTCCAGACCACAGGATGGAAAGATTCTGTTTCGATCTGCCGCCACGCAAGCGACATTTGGGATTCGCAAAGACACGCGCGAACACTGGGCAAGCCAGGAAGCGCGACAGGAATTCATCAAGGAACTGCAGGCAAACGGCCGGGTTGATAATATGTTTTTCATTGGCCGGCGTTTCGACGGGACAGAGTTCCCGGCGCAATTATCGTCCCGATTGATTGAGCATGGGGACACCGCCATCAGTGTCACGACCTCGACGGACCTGACCCGGTTTTATGCCATGAGCGAGGAAACGGAACGGGCCAATGCCCGATTTAACGAAGCCCTGGAGGCGTTTGATGAGGGATTTGTACTTTGGGATTCCGACCTGTGCCTGGTTCTGGAAAACCAGCGCATGTTCAACATGCTCTATCCCGAAGATGGACCACCCCGCGTTGCGCAACCCGGCGATCATTTTGAGCTTGTATTAACAGAGCAATTTGCAAATGGGGTTTACCGGTTGCCGGAGGGGGTTCCACCGCAACAGATCATTGAGCTGTGGATGCAGATGATGAAGTCCCACGTCAAGAATATGGATATTGAATTGGGTGACGGGCGCTGCCTCAGCGGGTCGTCCCATAAAACCGAATATGGCGGTTATCTGCTTACTTTCAAGGACGTCACCGAGGAACGCCAGGCCCGCAAGGCACAGCGGGAGGCTGATACCCTGCTTCGGCTGATCGTCGACGCCTGTCCTGCCAATTTCATGGTGTCGCGGGTGGAAGACGGCAAAATCATCTACCGTTCGAATGCCTCAATGGCACGATTTGGTGAAATTGAATCGGCCCGCAATTTCTTTTTGAAACCGGAAGACCGGCTAAAATATCTCGATGCCCTTCTCCCTACGGGTGTGGTCGATGATTACTCGGTGAAATTTCGCCGCAGCGACGGATCCATCATGGACGGGCTGACTTCCGCACGGGTTACAAACTATGGAGGCGAAGAGGTGATCGTTTCATCCACGCGGGATGTAACCGAATATCTCAATCTGCAGGCGGAGCTGCAGCACCAACGGGAAATTGCCCACCAAAATGAGAAGTTGTCGGCCATGGGTGAGTTGCTGGCCGGTGTCGCCCATGAATTGAATAACCCGTTGTCTGTTGTTGTCGGCTATTCGCTGATGCTGCAGGAAAAACTTGATGACCCGGTGCACAAAAAACGGATTGAGCGGATTGGTCAGTCTGCAGAACGGTGCGCCCGCATTGTCAAAACATTCCTGGCCATGGCCCGCCAACGACCCGCGATTCTCGAACAATGCTCGCTCAACGATGTTGTCGAAATGGCTTTTGACCTGGCCGGTTACGATGCGCGGGCAAAAGGAACCCGGATCGTATTTGATCTTGATTCAACGCTACCGATGGTTGATGCGGACAGCGACCAGCTGGTTCAGGTGTTCAGCAACCTGATCACCAATGCCACCCACGCCCTTTCTGACAAAAGGCATGAGGGCGTCCTGACGCTCAAAACCTATTTCGACGAAAAGCTCCAGCTTGTTGTGGCTGAGGTCGTCGACAACGGGATCGGCATATCAACCGAAGATCAGGTCAGGATTTTTGAACCTTTTTTCACCACGAAGGAGGCCGGAGACGGAACCGGAATCGGCCTGGCATTCTGCTATCGCATCATCGACACCCATGGCGGCAGATTATCCGTCAAATCGCGACCGGGTCGCGGTGCGCGTTTTATCGTGCGCATGAAACAATCAGAGCGCAGTGTGACGTTTCCCTCTGCGCGTCATCATTCCCAGCTGTCTCATCAACCCAAGCGCATCCTTGTGATCGACGACGAAGCAGATGTCGCACAACTGATGTGTGACATATTCGAAGATGAAGGTCACAGCGTTGAAAAACTGTATGGTGCGTCAGCTGCATTGGATCAATTGCAATCGGTCACATTCGATGCCGTATTCTGTGACATCAAGATGCCCGGTATTGGTGGCGAGGAATTCTGGGATCAGCTTATCGCTGACAATCCCGAACAGGCTCAGAGGACCGCTTTTGTCAGTGGCGATATCCTGAGCCCCGGTGTCGCCAGGTTCCTGGAGAGGACAGGTGTGCCGCATCTGGAAAAACCGGTGGTGCCTGCAGAACTTATCAAACTCCTTGAAAAGCTTTGCAACAATGATGGGGAGCAGAATTTTGACTAATTCAAACCAACACATCATCGTTTGTGACGATGAGGACTTTCTTCGCGAGATGGTGGGAGAATACCTGTCAGACCGTGGATTTCGCATCACCGAGGCCTGCGATGCCGAGGCTTTGCATGCTGCCTTGAAAAATCAATCCGCCGACCTGGTCATTCTCGATGTTAACATGCCGGGGCAGGACGGCCTGACCGCTCTGCGGGTTCTGCGCGAGAGCTCGCCTGTGCCTGTAATCATGTTGACCGCTGCCTGTGAAGTCATCGACCGGGTGGTCGGGCTGGAAATGGGCGCAGATGACTATGTTGCCAAGCCCGTTGACCTTCGTGAGCTGGAAGCCCGTATCAAGGCTGCGCTGCGAAGAAAGCCGGCATGGGCCAATTCCCATGAAAATGCCGATTCACCACAGGCGAATTCACTGGTGGATTTTGGACAGTGCAGACTGGACCTGGACGGTGCGCGGCTGTTTGGACCAGACGGCAACGAGATCGCGGTCACCGCCATGGAGTTCAGCCTGCTGCGTGTCTTCATCGAAAACCGCGGCCGTGTTCTCAACCGGGACCAATTGCTCGAACAGGCGCATGAACGAGGATGGCAACCCTTTGACCGGTCCATTGACCTGCGAATTTCCAGATTACGCAGAAAGATTGAGAAGAACCCAAGCAAACCGGAAACGATCAGAACTGTAAGAGGGATTGGGTATTGCTTCGGCTGACGGTTCGCCGCCTGTCTGTTCAGCTGGCCTTCAATCCAAGATCCACCACTCGTGAAGCAACATTATCCTTGGGACCTGTTACCGGGTTGCATGCAAAAAACCCGCGGGTGTTGACGCTGTGATAACACAGCTCACCCACGGGTTCGTTTGTTTTGGCACTGGTTAAGTGCGGTTGGTTACCCAACCACATATTTACAAGGACGCGCTTTCACGACACAGGTTTTCTGATTGCCACCAGCGTTCACACACTGAACCTGTTTGCCCTTGGCAATCGCCCAGACCGACCATGCGAGACCATACTGGTTTTTCATTTTTCCCTGCCAGCGCTTTTGCGCGATGTGGGTTGCCGTTGGGGCACTGGGGTGCACGCCGGCAGCAGATGCATAGCTGTGAGAGCCTTTGCAGGCATATCCCGCCGATGCAGGGCCTGCCGTCAAAAGGGGAGCGACAGCCATTGCAAGACCGAACAGGCCGACAATTTTGATCGTTTTTGTTGAGTTTTTCACTTTCAAGATTCCTTTTCAGTTCGTTGCGTGGATCCCGGCAACGCTCATCGATGACCCATCGTCCACACCGCAAACCTGACAGTCAGTCTTGTCCGTTTGACCTCGTTGAATGTTTCAATTGTTTCAATGAATGCAGATCATCCGGCATCGCCCTACCGAAGCAGCAATTGTCGGTCGGAACCCTTCATTGACTGGCATTTGGCTGGACGATCAGGAAGATGCGGAGCTGTCGAGAACCTGGTGCACTTCGATGATGTTGCCTTCCGGGTCATAGAAGAACAGCTGGTACCACTGTTTGGCAAAGGCCGTGCCATAATCGGCGTAGGGAATGCCGTTCTCATCCAGAACCTTCTTGAACGCTTCGATATCGTCGGTCCTGAAGGCAATGTGCCCCTTTTCGACAGGGTTGATGTGACGCCCGTTTTTTGCTGCCACGTCAAAGTCCTGTTCAGCGAGGTGCATTTCCATGCTGCCCTCCGTCACAAATTTTATCTTTCCAGCAAAACCTGAATCACTGGTCGCATCCGTTCGTGGGAAGTTGCGATCGGGAATGGAATCCATCTGAAGCACGTTTTTATAAAAATCGTTCAGCTCATCCACGTTCTTGGAAACATAATTGATGTGATGAAATTCCAGCTTCATATTGTCGACCTTCTGATGGACGCCGCCGCGTCACGGAACCGATTGGGGAGTTGGTCATTGCAGCCGATGCGTTTTGAAAGTGCAATGCAAAGTGGACGCAAAATACTCACTTACCCCGTCGTCAACAGCCCGATCAGGAAAACCAGGCCAGCGTGGCGGCAGCAAGGATGAAATATCTGGCACCCTTTGCCAGGGTGACAAGAACCAGGAATGAAAACAGCGGTTCGCGCAAAATGCCCGCCACGACGGTGATTGGATCGCCGATCACTGGCAGCCAGCTTCCAAGCAGCGACCACCGACCATACCGCCGATACCAGTTCTCCGCCCGGGCAAGCTGGTGCTCCGACGTTGGGAACCATCGCCTGTCTTTGAAGCGCAGCAGAAACCGTCCGATATACCAGTTGAGGAGCGAACCCAGCACATTGCCAACGGTCGCCACCAACAACAGCGATACCACCGGCTGCTCGCCGGCAATCAACAGCCCAACCAGCACGGCTTCCGACTGCATGGGCAAGACCGTTGCTGCGATCAGCGCAGAGAAAAAGAGGCCAAGATAGGCGATCATGTCAGGCCCCTAAAGAGAGATTTGGCAAAGCGCGAAAAATTGCGTCCCCAGATGTTTTCTGCGTTGAAGGCGGTGGTCGCAATGGCAGTCGGGAGGAAAGCCGCAGTTACCAACACTTCTTGATCGAAGACCTGCAAAATGTATCAGGCGTCAGAACTGAATTGAATCTGAGCAGCGCGGCTCAAGCGATTACGCGCAACGCAAAAATGGCAGGTGGTTGCGAAGGCTTATTTCTGATAGCCATTTTCCCAGTCCAAATCTGCACCGGGCCAAACAGCCAAGTGAATATCATTGATACAACGGTCATCGCGGTGACCTTCGGCAGTTTGGCTGCATCCTTTATCAACGCAGCTTTTGCGACCGGCGGCGTGTATGTCACGTTGCTGGTCAGCGTTTGGGTTCTGCCAATCTCATCGGCAATTCCCCTGCAATCTGCTTTTGCAGCCGGATCTCTGGCGGCCAGGATCTACTTTTTCTGGCAGCACATCAAATGGTCCCTCGTCGCGGCGTTCGTATTGGGGTGCCTGTTTGGGGTGTATTTCGGCATTCAGACTTTCGCGACAGTGTCGGAATCCACAATATCCTTTCTGCTGGGCATAACACTGCTGATCCTGATCTGGGCGCCGTCCTGGAAGCATGGGATGCCGATCAAACATCCGTTCTTCTTTGTCGGCGTCGTTCACAGCTATCTCGGCGCCCTGTTTGGGGTGGGCGGGGTGTTGCAGCCGATCATATTGCGGACCGACCTCATCAAACTGCAGATCGTTGGAACGCTGTCAGCATGCATGATTACGCTCGATGTGATGAAGGTGACCGGATATGTCAGTCTCGGATTCAGCTATTTTGATTACATTCCCCATATTGTGGGGGCGACGCTGGCAGGTTTTCTGGGAACGTGGATTGGCAAACGGGTCACCCATCGAATTTCCGAACAGGCCTTTCGAAGAGTGTTCAAAATTTTGGTGTCTTTGGTCGCGCTGCGGCTGATCTATCTTGGCTGGACAACGGCCTGAGCAGGTCAAGGCCGCAGGTTCCCCGCCGCCTTGCCCTTTGGCACTTCATTGATTGATCAGAAATCGGACCAATCAAGACCAAATCTTCAACGCCAAATTGTAATCAATAATAGGGTGAGCGGCACTGTCGGCGTCCGCCTCTGAAGGGTTGGAACGTGTTATCGCGGACCCTGTAAGAGCGATAGTGCTCATAGCACCAGTCAACATGAGCGCGGTCTCTGCGGACTGAACGATTGGCTGTGCTGGCAATCAATCCACCAATGATCAGTCCACCGATCAACCCGGCAGCAAAACTCGACCCATTGCGACGGCGATGGCTGTGTCTGTATCTGCGACGATGCACGTTTTCGACGATTCCGGTTTGTGCCGCCACAGATGCGGTCAATTTATACGATGCGGCGTAGGATTGTATTGGCGTGGTGAGTAGGAGAGAAGCTCCTGTTAATACGGCTATTTTCCTGGCAATTGATTTCATGTGGTTCACTCTCATTGCTGATACCCAACCTATGGTGGAGATTACCAGATGCCTGCGGATTGATAAGCATCAATTTCGCGGAACTTTTTCTGACTGCGCAACAACCGTCCCTGCGCAGAATAATTTCGCCGCTGCCTCTCAATTGCTGTAACACTTGGAACTCACCACGCTGCCGCCCTAGACAGGAACGCCATTCATGAGCCGGGAAAACGCCATAATCCATGCGACCTCCTATTTTGACGATGGTGGGTTGCAGCATGATCTGGGCGCCTGGGTTGCCTTTGAAACGGAAAGTCAGAACCCCGAAAAATCTGCTGAACTGTCGCGCTATCTCAGCCAGGCCATCGAACCCCGTCTTAAAGCTCTCGGCTTTGAATGCACCATTCATGATAATCCCGATCCCGCGGGCGGGCCTCTGCTGGTGGGAACACGCATTGAAGACCCGGCACTGACAACCGTTTTGACCTACGGCCATGGTGATGTGACCTGGGGACAGGGTGCCGAGTGGTCTGATGGGCTCTCGCCGTTTGTTCTGACAGCCGACGGCGATCGCTTGTATGGGCGTGGAGCCGCCGACAACAAAGTCCAACATCTGATCAATATTGCCGCGCTGGAAAGCGTGCTGGCGGTGCGCGGCTCGCTTGGATTCAACATCAAAATCATCCTTGAGATGAGCGAAGAAGTGGGTTCCCCTGGTCTCGCGGACTTCATCACAGTCCATAAGGACGAGCTTGCAGCAGATGTGTTAATCGCTTCTGATGGCCCCCGCTTGCAGCCGCACCACCCGACCCTGTTCATGGGTGCGCGGGGTGGCATTAGTTTTGAACTTCGTGTCGATCTGCGCGAAGGATCGCACCATTCCGGCAATTGGGGTGGGCTTCTTGCAGACCCCGCAATGCTGCTTTCGCACGCCCTTGCGTCAATTTGTGATGCCCGTGGCCAGATCCAGATTCCGGAGTGGCGCCCGAACAGCCTGACCGAATCGGTTCGTGAAATTCTGGCCGAGCTGCCGACGATTGAGAACAGCGACCCGCAGGTTGACGAGGACTGGGGAGAAGAAGGCCTGACCCCGGCAGAACGGAATTATGGCTGGAATTCATTTGCGGTTCTGGCGATGAAAAGTGGCTTCCCCGACGCCCTGGTCAACGCAATTTCCGGCAGCGCGCGTGCAACCTGCCAATTGCGGTTTGTGGTTGGAACCGACCCGGAAGCAATTTTACCGGCGCTGAGGCGTCACCTTGTTGAACACGGGTTTCACCAGGTGGACGTTGTACCGGTTGAACGTGGATTTTTCCCGGCCACCCGGCTGGACCCGACACATCCATGGGTCAGCTTCGTCAAGGATTCGCTGACACAGACATCAGGCCATCCACCGCATGTCCTGCCGAACCTTGCAGGCTCCCTGCCCAATGATTGTTTTGCCGATATTCTGGACCTGCCGACGGTATGGATCCCACACAGCTATCTGGGGTGCCGTCAGCACGCGCCCAACGAACATGTTTTAAAGCCGGTCTGCCGCAGCGCGATCACGGTAATGGCCGGTCTGTTTTGGGACATCGGAGCCAAACGGAATACCGGACGCAGTTGAAGCCCTGCAATTCGACGTCAGCCACCGCGCATTCTGGCCCCATCCGGATCAAACAGGGGGCCGATGGTGACGGTTGCGTCAAACATAACCCGGGCAATGTCCACCTGAACAACACATCCCTGCGCAAGAGCTTGCTTGACTTGGGCCAGGGCGACCGGCCTGCCAACCCGATAGCCGAAGGCGCAGGAACTCGTTTGCCCGACAATCCGGCCGTCGAGATAGACCGGTTCCTGCCCAAGCGGCACCGCACCTTCATCGTGCAGTGTTAGGGAGGCGATATTGGCGATGGCTCCCGCATCTCGTCGCTTTTGCAAAGCCTGAGAACCGACAAAACCACCGGATTTCCGCACGGCAAATTCAAGACCGGCCTCAATCGGAGTCACGTCGCCGTCCAGCTCATGGCCCATGGCGCAGTAGCCCTTTTCGATACGCATCGCGGTCTGGGCAAACATTCCAGCTGGCCTGGCACCGGCCTGAAGCAACGCCGCATAAATTGCCGGGGCATTTTCAGAAAGACAGGTAATCTCCCATCCCGCTTCACCCACATAGGACATCCGGGCAGCCCGCACGTGCTTTTCGGCGATATGCGCCGGGCCGACCTTGAAATACTCCAATGCATTGAGCTCGGGGGCGCCGCATTCCGCCACAATCCGAGCAGCCTGGGGACCCATAAGTCCGAGCACCGCATATTTCTCCGTACTGTCTTCAAGCACAACATCAACCCCCTCACTCCAGCGCTCAAACCAGGCCAGGTCGCGCTTGATGGCATTGGTACCCACAAACAGACGGTAGTGGTCCTGTTTGATGCGTTGGGCGGTGATGTCGCTTTCAAAGCTACCGCGCTCATTGAGAACGGCTGAGTAAATTACAGAACCCGGTGCGCGGCCCATATACCCGGCACAGGTCTTGAGCAAAAATGCTTCAGCGTCTGGTCCGACTACCTCAATCTTGCCAAAAGCAGAAGCATCAAAGACCGCCGCACCCTGGTGGGCGGCCATCACTTCCTGCCTGACATTTTCAAACCAGTCTGCTTTGTCGAACCGCAGTGTCGGTTCATCAGGCTTGCCGAAATATAGAGGTCGCTCCCAACCGTAAAATTGACCCATATGAGCACCGGCACGTCGATATTTGGCGTCCAGGGGCAGCAGGCGGAGATCACGGGCTGTGTTGAGCTGTTTTCCCGGATAGGCTATGTCGTAATGGGTGCCCAGAATTTCCGGCGCACGCGCCATTAAATGATCAATATTATTGAAAACAGGTGCGAAGCGCTTGGCATCTGCCTCCCCCAGATCATAGGCCGTGTGACCATGGACGATGCAATGGGCCAGATTCATGCCCGCACCACCACCCGATGCCAGGCCAACCGAATTCATCCCACAGCCAAGAAACAGCCCTCGAGTTTCGGCCGTTTCGCCGAGCATGAATGTGCCGTCGGGCGTAAAACTTTCAGGGCCGTTCAACAGCATCTTTACTTCTGCAGTTTGCAGCGAAGGCAGCCGGTGCAGGGCCAGTTCCATCATCGGTTCAAAATGATCCCAATCTTCCGGCAGCAGTCCAAATTCGAAAGCCTCGTTCAAAACGCCGGGTTTGATTGGTTTGCCCATCGGTTCAAAACACCCAACAAGCAGACCACCGGAATCGTCGCGAATATAAAGGTGGCTGTCATGATCTGACAGGGTTGGTGTATTGCCGGTGATGCCGTCGATGGGTTTGGTCAGCAGATAAAAATGTTCGCAGGCGAGGGCCGGCACTTCCGCATGTGCCATGGCGCCAAGTTCACGCGACCACAAACCTGCACACAGGGCAATCGCATCACACATCACGGTGCCCCGGTCTGTCTCGACCCCTTTGATCCGTCCCCCTTGTGTCAGTATTCCCGTGACCCCAGTATCTTCAAAAATCTTTGTCCCCATCCCCCGGGCGGCTTTGGTCAGTGCAGCACAGACATCGGACGGGGATACGCGGCCGTCATCGGGAGACCACACGGCTCCCAACACATCCTCGGCATTCATCAATGGCCAGCGTTCCTGCGCCTCACCCGCGCTGATGGATGTCGCTTCAATGCCATAGGCATGCGCAAGCGCCTCCTGCCGCTTAACGTGGGTCAGGCGATCCGGTGTCGTGGCGATCGAAAGCGAACCCTTTTGAATCCATCCAACAGATTGGCCTGTTTCCTGTTCCAATTGGGAATAGAGATCCACCGAGTACTGGATCATCCGTGTCAGATTTTGAGAATGCCGCAAGGCACGGACCTGTGCCGCGGAATGCCAAGTGGTTCCCGATGTCAGTTTGTTTCTTTCCAACAAAACGGTATCGCCCACTCCCATTTTTGCCAGATGGTAAAGCGTCGAACACCCCATGATACCGCCGCCGATTACGACAACCGAGGCGTGGGTAGGGAGCGGGTTCATGTCCCAATCTCTCCTGGGGGCACCTGCACTGGCAGCGTGTTGTAATCATCACGGCGGTCTTTGAGGAACGGTAAGCGCTCTGCGACGTGCCTGCGAAAATCGAGAGGCAGGCTGATCCGTCGAAATTCTTCATCCGCACCGAAAACCACTTCTGGGTCATCGCCATCAGCATAGCCGGGACACCAGATAGAGCCGCCCCAGTCCGGCCCCGCCCTGTTTAGTCCAAGCCAGGCCATGCCGTTCTCCATAGCGCGGGACACAACAAAATGCCGCCAACTGTGAAAGGACAAATCTCGGGCATAGGCGCTGCATTGCATTACGACATCAACACCCTCACCCGCCAGCCTCGCGGCCAGATCGGGAAAGCGAATATCATAGCAGATCAGGGGTGCAATCTTCAGCCCCTTAACCGAAAAGCAAAACAGATGATCACCGGCATTAAACGCGCCGGCCTCCGCAGATGCGCCAAATTGAGCCAGGTGAAGTTTGTCGTAATGGCCCAGCAAGTCACCACTTGGTGCAATCGCGGCCTGACAGATGGTCGTGCCCCTTTCAGACTGTCTGGCAAAGCCAAAGACAATGGCCGTACCCAGTTTTTGAGCGAGCGCGGAGAAACACTGAAATGTTGGTCCGTCCCCAGGTTCCGCCAGCGCGTTCAGACGGGTAAAGGCCAAATCGGAATACTCCATCGAGGAAAGCTCCGGCAGGACAATCAGGTCAAGATCCTGCCCGATGGCTGCGTTTTCCAATCGCTTGCACAGGGCCGCGACATGGGCATTACGTGCTTCGGCATCTGGCGTGATGGGCACTGAAACCTGGCAGGCGAGGAGATGTAGCGCTTTCATGTGCTACCCGCGCATCTGCGAAATCGCCGAAGCGGAACGTGCAGCAGTACAGACATGATCCAACATCAATATGCATCCTGATCCTAAGTTGCAATTTTCTGTTACATATGTTTCATAAATTAATCAATATTGAAACATGCCAATGATCTAGGAAATTGCAGCGTGGAACTGGTTCAAAGAGTCAGCAGGAAATTTGCAGATCTTAGTCCGCAATTACAGCTTGCTGCCCGCTTTGTGATCGACCATCCAGATGAAATTGCGACCCACTCCCTGCGACAGATTGCAAAGCAAAGCGGCCTTTCCGCGCCGACCTATTCCCGTCTCGCCCGCGCCATTGGATATGACGAATACGAAGCCCTGAGGGACACCTGTCGGGAGAGCCTCAAACAAACCCAACTCACGCTGGCTGAACGGGCGGCATTGGTTCAAACATCAGGCGAACCGATGTCATCAAGCGCGCGGGGGTCTTTTGCCGCACGCCACGCAGCAACTGTGGCGTCCAGCATCAATGCGATGGTTGCAAATCTGGACCCCGACGCCCTGGCTGACGTTGCAGACCGGCTGGCTGCCGCACAATCCGTTCGACTGGCAGGTTCTCAAAGCAGCGGTGCCATGGTCGATTATATCCATCACATTGCAAGCCTCGCCTCTGCCAATTGGTCAATCGTCGGTCGAAATGGGAGTTCCGCCTCGTCCGATCTGGCCGATGTAAATGGCGAGACCGTTTTGCTTTCGATCTCAGTCTCCCCCTATCTGCGCCGGACATTGCAAATCACGGAAACCGCCGCAGCGGTTGGCGCGACGGTGGTCGCGATAACTGATGATGTTCGGTCACCAATACTCAGATTTTCGCATCACAGCTTCATTGTGCCAACAGACAGCCTTCAATTCTTCCCATCTCATGTATCCATCTTGACCTTGCTTGAAATATTGGGCGGAATGGTGGTCCGCCGGTTGGGACATCAAGCCAATTCTAGAATCGACAGGGTGGAACAACTTAGCCGCGCTGTTGGAGACTATGTCGAATAGTTCAAACCGAAGAGCGCAAATTCAGGAGAAAAACATGCTCAAGAAAATAGTAAATACCAGCGTTGCCACAATGGTCACGCTTGGCGTTACGGCTGCATCAGCTCAGGCTGCATGCACCAATGACGTCTGGAAGAAAGTCATGGAACGCGGCAAGGTGATTGTTGGTGTTAAGGCGGACTATAAGCCCTGGGGTTATCGTGACCCAAGCGGCAAGATCGTCGGCATGGAAATTGACATTGCACAGGCGATGGCCGATGCGATGGGTGTTGAGTTGGAAACGGTAGCCGTTCAATCTTCAAACCGCATGCAATTCCTCGAGCAGGGCAAGACCGACATGTTCATCGCGACCATGTCAGACCGTGCAGACCGCCGTAAGATTGTCGGTATCACGTCACCTGCTTATTACACATCCGGCACCAATATCATGGCGCCAAAGGCACTCGGCTTCAAAGCCTGGGAAGACCTTCGCGGCAAACCTGTCTGCGGCAAGCAAGGCGCTTTTTACAACAAGGTGGTAACCGAACGGTATGGCGTCAACGTGGTTGCGTTCACCGGCAACGCGGAAGCCAAGCAGGCGCTGCGCGACAAGAAATGTGTCGCCTGGGTGTATGATGATTCATCCATTGGATCGGATCTTGCTTCCGGAGAATACGACGCTTTCGAAATGCCGTTGAGTTCTGAAGATGATAACCCATGGGGCCTGGCGGTTCCGCTGGCCGAACGCAATTGCGTCTTCGGTAATTTCATGTCCGGTCTGATTTTCAACATGCATCAGGACGGATCGCTGATTGCGCTTGAGAAAAAATGGGGCATCAAAGCAACGGACTATCTGATCAAACAAAATGCACAATTTGCAGACTGGCTCAAATAGTCGGTAGCAGATAAGCATGAGACGGGGCATCCAGTCCCGTCTCAATCCAGGGTTCAGGGGAGGAATGTGAATGCTCGAAGCATTCATGGAGTTTTTTCGGCAATTGGCGGAAGATGCCCCACGCTGGAATTTCATATTCTTTTATGAAGAGCGCCAGTGGTTGCGCATTGTCAGTGGAATTAAATACACGCTGCTGCTGTCGGTCGCCTGTGTCATTTTTTCGGTGATCATCGGAGTTGTCGGAGCCTGGTTGCAGGGGGCCAAAAGCAAATTTGTCAGGCGCTCCGTACAGGGGTACATCCAATTTTTCCGCAACACCCCTCCCTTCGTACAACTTCTCTTCTTTTATTTTGCACTCGGCCAGTTCACCCCAACAATTCTGGGCGATGATGGCTGGACCGAATATCCCATCATTTCCAACATTGGATGGGCGATCATATCGCTGTCGTTTTTTGCCGGTGCGTTCAATGTTGAAATCTTCAGGGCGGGGATTGAAGCTGTTCCTGAATCCACGCAGGAAGCAGCGAGTTCATTGGGCTTTTCCCGGCTTCAGACCTACAAGGAAGTGGTGCTGCCGCTGGCGTTTCGGGTGTCGCTGCCAGCACTCAACAACAATCTGGTCAACCTCGTGAAGACAACGACACAGGCCATCGGCATTGCTGTGCCGGAATTGCTGTATGAAAGTGTTGGGATATGGAACGATTATCCAAGTGCCCAATATCCCACAATGCTGCTTTTGTTCGTGACGTTCATCCTGCTGGTCGGCGTGCTGGTCTATGGCATGCACCGCTGGGAAACGGCCCTGAAGATTCCAGGATATGGGAGTTGATGACATGAGTATGCGCTCCATCCCGGGAATTCACTCCCACGGTAAAACCGACCTGCCGGTCCTCAAACCCTTCAACGCCCGTGCAGCCGGGGAAGCTGACGATCTGTTGTTCTCGCGGTGGCTGGTATCCATCCCCGGCTATGTCTGGTTCATGGCCATTATCGGACTGGTTGTCGGCCCGCAATTTGCCTGGGCGGCCACCAGCTACACCTATAGCGATGCACTGGAGGCTTTGGTCAAATGGATGCCCTTCATCGTTAAAAGTGGCTTTCTGTTCAATGTTCTGATTTCGTTTTTTGCAATGCTGATCGGTACGTTTCTGGGTGTCATATTGGGATTGATGCAAATCTCGCCGAACCGGTTCATCAAAGTTCCGGCACAAATCATCACCCAGACTTTCCGCAATTCGCCGTGGCTGGTGCTGCTGTTCATTGTGTTGCTGGCGCTGCCCTTCGAAATGACAATTGCCGGGGTCACCATCCGCATACCCGACTGGATGAAGGCCGTGTTCGGCCTGTGCCTGCCGATCATGGCAAACATCGCCGAGATCGTTCGAGGGGCTGTCCAATCCGTTCCCAGCGGTCAGTGGGAAGCCTCTGAATCCCTTGCCTTCACCCGCCAGCAGACCTTGTGGCAAATCATTCTGCCCCAATGTTTCAGACGCATGATCCCACCGTGGATGAACTGGTACGCGATCCTGACCATGGCCACGCCGCTGTGTTCGCTGCTCGGTGTGGAAGAAATCATCACCTTGAGCAGACAGGCTATTGAAGCGGAAAATAACCGGCCGGAGCTGCTGGTGCCGTTCTACGGTTTCGCACTGCTCATTTTCTTTGCCTATTGCTATCCCATTGCGCGTGCCACCCTCGCGCTGGAACGGCGGTTTGCAGTCAAGCTTTAGGAGACAAGCATGGAAAACAACACCTGGTCAGACGACCAACCCATCGTTTCCATTCAAAATGTTCATAAGTCCTTTGGTGCGCTAGAAGTGCTCAAAGGGGTCAGTCTGGACGTGATGAAAGGCGAAGTGATCTGCATAATCGGGCCGTCGGGTTCCGGGAAATCAACCCTGATCCGATGCATAAACGCGCTCAACGACATCCAGGCCGGCTCGATCAAAGTGGAAGGGCTGGAGGTTCATGATTCAAAGCTCGACCAGCTGGAATTGCGCAAAAGAGTGGGCATGGTGTTTCAACAATACAACCTGTTTCCCCATAAGACCGCGCTGGAAAACGTCATGATGGCGCCGATCAAGGTCTTGAAACAGCCCAAGGATGAAGTTGAAAAACGGGCCCGGGCATTGATCGAAAAAGTTCGCCTTCAGGGCAAGGAAGACGCCTATCCGGGCGAATTGTCGGGTGGACAGCAGCAACGGGTGGCTATTGCCCGTTCACTGGCCATGAATCCGGATGTCATGCTGTTTGATGAAGTCACCGCGGCCCTTGACCCCGAAACGGTTAAGGAGGTTCTCGTCACCATCAAGGACCTGGCAGAAGAAGGAATGACCTGCATTCTGGTTACCCACGAAATGGGCTTTGCCCGCGAAATTGCAGACCACATCTATTTCACCGACCGGGGTGTCATCGTGGAACATGGTCCGCCGGACACTTTCTTCGACAATGCAAGCGACCCGCGGACCAGGGAATTCCTCAGCCAGATTCTGTAGCTGGGTTAACGGGTAGCCACACGAGCCTGCGCGCAGAATATGGTCTGCCTTATCGATCTGCGACAATGCGCAATTCGGTTGTAAAACCCCAGTCGGGTTCATAGCGATGAAGATGCCATACCGGGCGGGTTTTCATGTGCTCCGGGTAGTCTCCCCTGCGCAGCGTTGTCGCGATGCACGGCATCACGAGAACCGGAATGGAGCCGACAAGGCCCGCCACACCACGGTGCACGTGGCCACAGAAAATACTGATGATGGACGGAAAACGCTGCAATGTGTTGCAGAACCGTTGCATGATTTCTTCTGATTCAAAGTGGAGCGGATCAGGCCCTTCCTGCACCAAAAAGGGTGGATGATGGGCAAACACAGCCACCGGCTTGGTTGTGTCCGCCTCGAGCATCTTTTCCAGGCCGGCCAGCCTTTCAGCACAGAACTCACCCTTGTTGCTGCCCGGGTTCAGCGTATCCAGCACCACCAGTCGGACCGGGTAGTCTTCAATCGAATAGGCAATAAACCCCTCATCGGCCGTCGGGTAGGAAGCCGATGAGAATGTCTGCCGCAGGTGGGCCCGGTCATCCTTGTTGCCAACCATCACATAGACTGGCGCATCGGCCCTTTGCATAACTTCCGCTGCGCGCTGGTATTCGTCCAGCCTGCCGTTTTGAACAATGTCACCGGTGTGGATGATCATGTCAGGCGCCGGATCGAGCGCGTTTATGTCGGCGATCGTTCTCTCAAAATCCTCAATTCGCCGGTCGGCGTCAGGGGTATCAAGCGCAATGTGGGTGTCTGAAATCTGAGCAATGATCATGCCGTCGGTTCAGGCCTATGACTTCAGACCGGCATAATATTTCTTGAGAATTTCCACCACTTCAGGCCGGCCAAATTCCAGCGGAATATCTGCATCGTTTTCAAGCATCTGGCGCTGTTCTGTGCCCGAAACCGAAATATGATGTTCCCTGTCATGGGGACAGGTTTTGCCGGTGGCCATGCCATAGCACTTGCGGCAATAGAAGGTGATATCGATCTTCAGCGGCTGGGTCTGCAATGCGCCGTCCCACAGCTCATCGAAAATATTGTGGGCATCAAAGGGACCATAATAGTCGCCAACACCAGCATGGTCGCGGCCAACGATGAGGTGCGAACACCCGAAATTCTGGCGGATGAGCGCATGAAACAGCGCTTCCCTTGGACCCGCATAACGCATTTCAATGGGATAGCCCGCCTGTACCACGGTGTCCTTGACGAAGTAATTATCGATCATCGCCTGGATAGCTTCGGTGCGCACTTCGGCGGGAATATCACCTGGTTTGAGGGCGCCCAGAACCTGGTGAATGAACACGCCATCGGTCACTTCAACGGCGATTTTCACCAGATGTTCGTGGCTGCGGTGCATCGGATTGCGGGTCTGAAATGCGGCAACACGGGACCAGCCCTTTTCCTCAAACAATGCCCGCGATTCCAACGGCCTCAGGTAGAGATCGGGATATTTTGCCGGATATTCCCCTTCAGAAACAACCCGCACTGTTCCTCCCAGGTTGACACTTTCCTGCGCCAGTACCTTTTGAACACCAGGATGGGCCGGGTCGGTTGTGCGATAGACTTTCTCGCATTCAAGTTGCTTGTCGATTTCATATTTCTCACCGACGGTCATGATGGCGAGCACCTCGCCATTTTCACCATCACACAGGGCCACTTCGTCACCGATTGCGATTGTGTCAGCGGCTTCACTGCTTGCAGACAGGGTGACCGGGATCGGCCAAAACACGCCATTGTCCAGTTTCATATCGACGCACACACCGTGCCAGTCATCCTTGCCCATAAATCCGGTCAAAGGGGTGTAAGCACCCATGCCAAACATGAAAACGTCTGACGCTTCACGGGTGGTCAATGGCAATTGCGGCAACGACTTTGCATGCTCAATCAGCTGTGCCCGATCAGCTTCCGGCACCAACAATGGCTGGACGGAATCCGACCCGTGTGGCGGTACGAGTTTCGACATGCTTCATCTCCTGAAAACGCTTAATTTGTTAATTTCTTTCTATGCACGTGTGGCGAAAGAATCCAGTCTCGGCAAGCCGTTTCTGCGACACTCCCATCATTGTGTCGCACTCCAAATACGACGCGAGATCAAGCTGAAGATATTTGATCTGACTATGAATTTGGAACCGAGAAGCCTTTCCTCGCAGGCCAAAAACCTGTAGTGTCCGATGAGAAAATTGATCCACCTCCTGATTGTTCTGCGGCAGACGCATTTCAGATCGGGGCCAGCAGATGTTTGGACAGAATATGGCTGAAAAGAAAACCGTCGAAAAAGTTCCTGAGGGTCAGGCTCGTTTTTTCAAAACCCGTCAGATGGAACCAAATGAAAAAGGTTTTGTCGGCTTCGAAACGGTCTGGGAACCCTTCCAAAAAGAAGTTGAATACGAGACTCCAAAAAAGCCCTAACAGGCCCCGCTCGCGCTTCGGTACCGGTGCAAGCCATTGTTTGGCACCGGCTATTTCAAACTGATTTAATCATTTCTCTGCAAGGCTATGCCCTGCATGAGTGCTTTGTCGTTTGAACAATCAAACGGGAACCTTGCGCGCTCCGCCAACGTCGCTTTCGCTCTGAACGGTTCCCCCTGCGGCCATCTCCTCTTCCGTGGGCTCACGCACCGTCAGCACCTCAAGAGTAAAAATCACCTGTCGGCCACATAGAGGATTATTGCCATCGACGGTGAGCGTCTTGTCGTCCATCCGCGTCACGATGAAATTCCGGGGATCGCCCTTTTCGTTTTCCATTGTGATCGTGGTTCCCACTTCCCGATACGCTTCGGGAACGTTCTCCAGGTGGTCGGTGAAGACGAGCGACTCGTCCCTTGGACCATATATCTGGTTGCAGTCGATCGGCACCTCGAGCACATCTCCAACCGACCTGCCCTCCAGGTCTTCAAGAACCTGCGGGGCAAGCGTGTCGTTGTGGCCGTGTACATATCCCAACGGGAATTCAACAAAGCTCAGCACTTCTCCCGATTTCTTGTCCGTCACCTTGTAGGTGAGCTCGACAAACATATCGTCCTGAATCGTATTGCTCATAACCGTCTGACCTGAAAATTAAAAAATCGAAGCGCCGAATATTTTGACTTTGCCGTCTTCGTATCCCAGCACGAGCCGACCCAGCCATTCGCCGGGTTTTGCCGTGCTTCTTTGCCGGTATAGCACGGTCACATGTTCACCGCGACGGATCAGCCCGAGGCAGTCAATCTCATAGGAGAGACTTTGGGTAAGTTCGCTGCTGGTGAACTGCCGTCCCACTTCAATCTCGTTCAATGCAAGAGCGAGTGACTTGGAAAAATTTGTCGAGAATTCCTGATATCGGCCCTCGTTTGAGAACTTTACAAGGTCGAGCCACATCGGGTCAGCCACCGCCAGTATTTCTTCATCGGTTTGATCAATTATGTTCATCGGTGATATTTCTTCATGTCTTAAAGATGTTGGGGGGTTGAACCACAAAGGCCACCATCTTTGATGGCGGCCTTTGCAAATATCCTAACAGCTGATGCTTTATTCAGCGGCTATGACGTCGTCTTCCTCGTCATCGACCAGGTGATAACATGGTGCTTTTTCCATGGTGTATTCACCGGTCTCAGGATCGCGACGGGAAACCGTCAATACATGCCAGTTTTCATCGTCCAGTTTCATGGCATCACCACGATAGTAATAACCGGGCCAGCGCGTTTCCTTACGGAACAACGTATGCTGCGTCACACATTCTGACGTACGATGACGATGCTTCAGTTCCCAGGCACGCAGCAACTCGTGAAGATCCTTGGCAGCAAGCTTCTCAAGATCTTCTTCCATGACCTTGAGTTTCTTGAGGCAGATGTTCAAAAGTTTTTCGTTGGTCATGTAACCAACGGTCACGCCACCACAATATTCATCCATCAACTTCTGCAGGCGATCGAGGCCATGTTTTGGATGGTGGTAACTCGGGCTGACCGTTCCGGCGACGATTTCGTTGCGATAGACCTTGTAGCGTTCCAACGGTGCAAAGATTTCTTCCTTGCGACCTTCGATCTGCTTGTCAGATACCACAATGCCATCGGCCTTGCCGTCGTCGATATATTTACATGCAGCTTTCGCAGCCAGGCGACCTTCGGTAAACGAACCCGATGAGAAAGCGTGAGGTGTTCCGCCAACGGCATCGCCCGCACCAAACAGACCTTCGATGGTCATCATGCGGTTATAGCCCCAGAAATATTCTGGTGGAGAAACATCTTCCGGTCCACTGGCCCAGCCACCGCAACCGGTCGCATGGGAGCCCATGACGTAGGGCTCAGATGTGGTCAATTCCGGGTTTTCGTTTTTCGGGTCAACATCGGTCGCGGCCCAAAGAACAGCCTGACCGATGGTCATGCCGAGGAAGTTTTCCCAACCCACTTCTTCCAGATGCGGATCCTGAAACGCCTTCATCGTCACCATGTGAATGGGTCCACGGCCAGCGTTGACTTCGCTGATCATCGCATGGTTGCGAAGACAGGTGGGGATCGGACGGTGGGTTCTGTGCGAAACTTCCGGGTCCAGATATTCCTTGCCAACCATTTTCTGCAGACTTGGGAACCACTTGGATTCATACTCTTCACCCATCCCGTTCTGGGTATAGGTTTTAAGGTGCAGGAAGTAAGCGCCAACCGGTCCGTACCCGTCCTTGAAACGGGCCAGAACGATACGGTTTTCCATCTGCGTCATCTTGGCGCCGGCGTTGATCATAAGACCATAGGCCGATCCGGACGACCAGGGAGCGTACCATACGCGACCTGCGCCCTCACCAACCGAACGCGGTTTGAAGATGTTGGAAGCGCCACCAGCTCCACAGATCACGGTTTTGGATTTAAACACGTGATAGTCGCCCGTGCGCACGTTGAAACCAACGGCACCGGCTATGCGGTTGTCTTTGGCGTCATCCATCAACAGATGCGTGACACAGATGCGGTTGTAAATTTTGTCAGCAGATTTCTTGGCAGCCTCGGCGACGATCGGCTTGTAGGATTCGCCGTGGATCATGATCTGCCAGCGCCCTTCACGAAGATATTGCCCCGTATTCGGGTCCTTCATGATCGGCAGGCCCCAGTCTTCAAACTGGTGAACGGTGGAATCCACATGACGCGCCATGTCGAACAGCAGGTCCTCACGCACCATTCCCATCAGGTCGATACGGGCATAACGCACGTGATCTTCGGGATTGTTCTCACCCCAGCGGGTGCCCATGTAGCAGTTGATCGCGTAAAGCCCCTGGGCAACAGCGCCCGAGCGGTCGATATTGGCTTTCTCAGCGATAACAATCTTCTTGTCCTGTCCCCAGAACCGGGCTTCCCAAGCAGCGCCTGTGCCTCCAAGACCTGCACCGACAACAAGAACGTCGATGTTGTCTTCTACAACGGTTTTGTGAGCCATCAGTAATAAACTCCCTTTTTCATTTTCAGGCCGTTGGACTCAAGAGTGTGTACTTCACCCTCGTCCATGCGGATGTATTTTGGCTCACTGTACAAATGTTGGCTGTCGCGCTGTTCGCTTGTCGGCGCAGGCACATCCTTCAACTGTGGCGTACCCGTTCCCCAAGGAACCGTGGTGATGGGCGACAGGAAATTCTTCTCTGTTCCATCGCGGAATTTGATCCGCCATGAGATGGTGCCCTTTTCCTCTTCCCGGCGCACCCGCACACTGTGACCAAGGGGCGCAAAGTCGGCATAGCCACGCGCGTCGATCGCATTTTGAGGACAGGCCTTCACACAGGAATAGCACTCCCAGCACATGTCAGGCTCAATGTTGTAAGCACGGCGATGGGTTGGATCGATGTGCATGATGTCCGAAGGACAGATATCGACACAGTGACCGCAGCCATCGCAACTCGTCATATATACAAAGGTTGGCATTGAAGCTCCCTAACTCATTCTCATATTTATTAAATCCGCCACTTAGTAATGACGCGGTTTTTCTCGTTTGATGCCAAGTCCCATATTCAGGGGGGCGTCTTTCAGCAGTTCCATGGAATGCCGGTCGCGGTCGGCGGCATTGGTCCGGTCTGCCGGTTGCGGCAGATTGGCCATTGAGCCGTTTGCAACCCCAACCTTCTTTTGGAAGGCGGCCGCTGGCTTAAAGAACATATGTGCGAATTTTGACCACGGAACACCGGCGAACAGCACAACCGTCGCGATCAGATACAGTGCGAGAAAAATATTTGACCACACGCCAATGCCACCGGTTTGCAGCAGAGCCCAAATCAGGCCGAATGTCGCGCTCGCCAACAGGGAAAGAATGAACAGATCAGCCCGGACAATGCGAAACGGCGAACTGCCTTCAGCAGCAACATCAACACGGATGAAGAACCAGAACCAATAGCCGCCTACGCAGACCATCAATGCACCCAAATACCAAAGGAACGGCCAAATGCCGGGGGTTTCGGCCGCCGGGCTGGCGTATCCAAAAACCATGGCGATTGTCGCGATCAGATAGAAGACAAATCCATACATGCCGAGCAGGTGAGCGATCCGGCGGTGCGGATTGCAGAATTCGGAAGATGTGAGCACATCGGAGGCAACGGTCTTGACCGCCAGCCCGACTTTTTCACCACCGGAAACGTCACGCGCTCCCTCTTCCTTTGCCTTGCGCGCGGCATTGAAAAAATACTCAGCGCTTCTCTTGTGCAGGATGTCGAAAAGCGTTCCTCCGACCACCAATAAAATCATGATGATGACAAATGTCTGCATGACCGATGGAGCGATAAAAGCCGAGATTTCGGCAAACGGATTGCTGGTAAACATGTATGTAATTCTCCCCAGACCTGTGGGCCTTTTAGGGAGGTCCTAGACTATTTGGCCATGCTGGGCAATCAGATCGCAGGGGTTTGGCCGAGGTTTGAACGCTGGTACTAATTGATATGAATTTCTGGCTCCAATATCCGTATAGAATTGGAGCCACAAAAGTGTCGCGTTGATTGTGAACTGGATATCAACGAGTATACCCAACAGCGAAACAGTACATGGCCTTGATGCGATCGAGATCATTGCAATCGCCCTTTGAGCGGCCGGGACTTTCTGATGACGAATGTTGACCACAAAATCGAACTTTCCGCTCCAATTGGCGACACGGTGCATCAAACGACCTGCTACATGTGTGCATGCCGCTGCGGCATCAACGTCCACATGAAGGCGGACGAGGATGGCGTCGCCAAGGTCCGTTACATCGAAGGCAACCGCGATTACCCGGTCAACAAGGGCGTTTTGTGTGCCAAGGGTTCGGCTGGAATCATGCAGCATTATTCTCCGGCACGGCTGGAACAACCCCTTCTGCGCACAGGCCCGCGGGGTTCCGGTGAGTTTAAAAAGATCTCGTGGGAGGAAGCGCTCACGATTGCTTCTAACTGGCTCGGCCCGCTGCGCAACGACCCCAAGAAACTTGCATTCTTCACCGGCCGTGACCAATCGCAATCCCTGACCAATTTCTGGGCGCAGCAATTCGGCACCCCCAATTATGCAGCCCATGGCGGTTTCTGTTCCGTCAACATGGCGGCGGCCGGGATTTACACGATCGGCGGCGCATTCTGGGAATTCGGCTCTCCGGATTGGGATCGCACGAAACTGTTCCTGATGTTCGGCGTGGCCGAGGATCACGATTCCAATCCCCTGAAAATGGGTATCGGCAAGCTCAAGAAGAATGGCGGGCGTTTCGTATCGGTCAATCCGGTCAGAACCGGTTACTCCGCCATTGCCGACAACTGGCTTGGCATCACCCCCGGCACCGACGGACTGCTTGTTCTGGCGCTGATCCATGAACTGTTTCGCACCCGCAAGATCGATATCGATTTTCTCGTGCGCTACTCAAACGCGGCCTGGCTGGTGATCGATAATCCCGGAGCGGAAGACCACGGTTTGTTTGCGCGTGATGGCAAAGGTGTTGAACTGGTCTGGGACAGCAAAAAGAACAAGGCTGTCGGCCACACGGCGAAATCGGTCGTGCCCAATCTCACCCAGGAAGTCACCCTCGCAGATGGTCAAAAGGCAAAGCCGGTTCTTCGCCTGATGGCGGACATGTATTGCGATGAGGCCTATGCTCCCGAAGCGGTTGCGGAGCAAACCGGAATCGCTGCCGAAACGATCAGGGGGCTTGCTGCCGAGATCGCCAAGGTCGCCTTTGAAGAAGAAATTATCATCGAGCAGCCCTGGACGGACATGAAGGGCGAACGCCACGAGCACTTTATCGGGCGTCCGGTGTCGATGCATGCGATGCGCGGGATATCGGCGCACTCAAATGGCTTTCAGACCTGTCGCGCATTGCATGTGTTGCAGGTTCTGATCGGTTCGGTCGACTGCCCCGGCGGCTTCCGTTCCAAACCGCCCTATCCAAAGCCGGTCAAAGCACATCCCAAGCCCCATGCCCGACGTCCCAGTGGGGATCCAACCGCGCCCCTCAACGGGCCGCATCTGGGTTATCCGTTGGGACCGGAAGACCTGTTGATGGAAGAAGACGGCAAGCCGCTGCGCATCGACAAGGCGTTTTCCTGGGACGCGCCGCTTGCCGCCCATGGCATGATGCACATGGTCATCGCAAATGCCCATGCCGGCGACCCTTACAAGATCGATACACTCTTCATGTACATGGCCAACATGGCGTGGAATTCGTCGATGAACACCAAGGGTGTCATCGAGATGTTGGAAGACAAGGATCCCGAAACCGGCGAATATGTCATCCCCCATATCATTTATTCCGATGCCTATTCGAGCGAAACGGTTGCCTATGCCGACCTGGTCTTGCCGGACACGACCTATCTTGAGCGCCACGATTGCATCTCTCTGCTTGACCGGCCGATTTCTGAACCCGACGCGGTCAACGACGCCATTCGCTGGCCGGTCGTCGAGCCGGACCGGGACGTTCGTGGGTTCCAGTCGGTGCTGATCGACCTCGGTGGTCGGCTTGGTCTGAATGGGTTTGTCGACGAAAACGGTGAAGCGCTTTACAAGGATTATGCCGACTATATCGTCAATCACCAGCGCAGGCCCAATGTCGGACCGCTGGCGGGGTTCCGCGGCGAGGATGGTGCTGATGAGGGCAGAGGCTCCCCCAATGCCGATCAGATCGAACGGTACAAGGCCAACGGGTCGTTCTGGTCCAAACACATTCCGCTGGAAGCGCAGTTCTTCAAGCACGCCAACGCCGCCTATCAGGATTTGGCCGTGTCGCTGGGATTTTTTGACGCGCCGCAACCGGTGACATTCCAGCTTTACTGTGAGGAATTGCAGAAGTTTCGACTGGCGGCACAGGGCCATGGAGAGCACCAGCCACCCGAGCATCTTCGCAAGAGTGTTGAAGCCAGTTTCGATCCTCTGCCGATATGGTACGAACCGTTTGAGACAGCGGATCTGGGTGACCGCACGGTTGATGAATTTCCCTATCACGCCATCACCCAGCGGCCGATGGCGATGTATCATTCCTGGGGTTCGCAGAATGCCTGGTTGCGGCAAATCCACACCGCGAACCGGCTGTTTGTACCCACCAATATTTGTGACGAAAAAGGGCTCAAGGACCATGACTGGGCCTGGGTTACCTCCTGGCACGGACGGATCAAAGTACAGATCATGCGCATGGAGGCAGTCAACGGCCAGACCCTTTGGACGTGGAATGCGATCGGCAAACGCGGCGGTGCATGGGCGCTTGCCCCGGATGCGCCGGAGGCCAGGAACGGGTTTCTCCTCAATCACCTGATCAGCGAATTGCTGCCCCCGAAAGGGGACGGGCATCGCTGGTCAAATTCTGATCCGGTAACCGGACAGGCTGCCTGGTATGACCTGCGGGTGAATATTGAAAAAGCGGAAGCCGGAGACGCCGTGAGTGAGCCTGCTTTCAAGCACCAGTCACAGGTTGGTGTGGGGGCTGCCGACGGCGATCTGCGCTATGGTGAGGAATGGAATAAATAGTGTGCGTATTCAGGGGTTTTGGAACACTAGGCTTCTTGTTTCGTTTGATCCCTTAACGTTCCAGTAGATTGGTTTCGCCGCGTCCGAAGTAACCGTTGGCTGGTGTCGGGTTGCTGAGGCTTTCGTGATCGCGGTGATGGTTGTAGCGGGTGATGAAGGCTTCGATCTGTTGCATCAGATCATCCGGCAAAAAGTAGTTTTCAAGCAGGATGCGGTTCTTCAGGATCCAATGCCATCGCTCGAACTTACCCTGCGTCTGTGGATGGTAGGGTGCACCACGAACATGATCCATGCCACTGTCACTGAGCCACTCGCCTCGTTCCCCAGATATGTAACTGGCACCATTGTCTGATACAGGCGAGGTTTGTTGCCGCTTTTTTCGCTTTTGGATGTGTGTCGGCTTAGGCATGGCCGGTGGAGAATTTCAAGAAAGCCGGTCCTTATTGCGACGCCGACACCTATACCGAGGCGGTTAGATGGCTTCGCAAGGTTGTCGGGCAGGCATATATTCCGGCACAAATGATGAATTCGATCATGTATGCCACAGGTAGAGATGTCATGCTGGACCCTGACACGGCGCTGATGTTTGTCTCAAAAGCAATTACAAGGACTGCGATTAGACTTCCCTAATTTATGCCTGTTCATATCATGCCGCCCGGCGAACATCAGCAATGGGTATCCCAACTCACTTTGTCCGCAACTCGGTCAATCGAGTGTCACTGCTTTCCATTCGACTTAATGTCCGCTTCGCCGAATTATTTTCAGAAACAGTTTGATTGGTCATATGACCGATAAGGGTCGTAAGTGAAGCAGATTTTTTTGGAAAATCCTGACCCGGAAAGTCCAACAATTGACAGCACGGTGGAACAACTCGTTCAATGTCTGGCACCCATGGCCGTAAACAATCGAGCCAGGTAGTTCGGATGGTCTGGAAGAGGGATGCGATATGTTGGAAGTTTGTGTTGATTCAATCGATGGAGTGATCGCCGCAATGAAAGGCGGTGCCGCACGCGTGGAGCTGTGCTCATCGCTGTCTGAGGGCGGACTGACACCGTCTGCTGGATTGATGCGGGCCGCGGCGGTCCTACCTGTGCCGTGTTATGCGATGATCCGGCCAAGAAGCGGATTGTTTGAATTTTCTGATGCAGAAGCCAAAGTCATGCTGGACGACATTGCCATGGTGCACGAGGCAGGGCTGGCGGGTGTAGTGCTCGGCGCACAGAATGCTGATGGCGAGTTGAACATGAAGCTTCTGGCGCAACTGATTACGGCGGCTGGTGACCTGGGTAAGACCCTGCATCGGGTGATCGACGTAGTGCCCGAACCATTACTTGCGTTAGATCAGGCAATAGAACTCGGGTTTGAACGGGTTCTAACCTCGGGCGCAGAGCCACTGGCACCCGACGGCGCAGCGCTGATTGGGCAGATGGTGTTGCAAGCGGCGGGGAGGATTTCGATTATGCCAGGCTGTGGCTTGACGGCAGACAACGTCGCTGACGTGATGGCCATCACCGGCGCACAAGAGGTACATGCCGCATGCAGAATCAGAGTTTCAGGAGATTTGGCATTTTCGGATTTCGATCCACCGGGCGGGCGGTTTGAGACTTCGGAAGCAGAGGTTCGAAAAATGGTTAGCAGGATCAGTGGATGAAGCCGGGTTGAGAATTTGCTCGATCTGTTGCGTCGGATTCCCAATCGGTAATAGGTCCGCATATTGATCATCCAGGTGTTCCCAAACTCCTGATGGTCCCAGAACCGATCAGTGTCCAAACTGCCGTTTATATTCATGTCGCAATCAGCCGGCCCATTGCTCAGACCAAGGTTG
>CAJQPW010000295.1 GCA_905480295.1 uncultured Rhizobiaceae group bacterium
TGACCACTGTGAATATGCTCGTTCGGGTGACACACTGGTCGTGTGGCGGCTATGAGACAATTCAAGGTGGAGTTTGTCGTATCAGTTGATCAATTTTGACATCACGATCGCCAATGGCATTGGTTGAAGACTGTCGTTGCAGCCATAATTCTGAATAACGATCGTTTTTCGGAATTCAGACCTAGCAGCTCAGGAAACTCTGATCTCCCACCAATACTATTCCTAAAACAGTTTCTTGAAACATGTATTCCGAATACCTATCATTGTGATGAGTTTTAGGAGAAGCACCATGAACATCGGATATGCCAGGGTCAGCACCCAAGACCAAAATCCCGTCCTGCAGCTAGACGCATTGAATGGGGCCGACTGCGAGCGGATATTTGAAGAGAAAGCTTCAGGTGCCCAGCGTGAACGACCACAATTGATGGCCGCGATCGAATACGCACGATCCGGCGATACGCTGATTGTGTGGCGGCTGGATCGCCTGGCGCGATCTCTGAAGCAGCTGATCGAAACTGTCGAGGCGCTTGAAGCGAAGGGCATCGGCTTTCGATCACTGACCGAAAACATCGACACCACAACATCGGGTGGGCGACTGATCTTTCATATTTTCGGTGCCTTGGCCGAGTTTGAACGATCGATAATTCGGGAGCGCACCAAGGCTGGCCTGGACGCCGCCCGTTCTCGAGGGCGGGTCGGAGGACGGCCGCGTGCTCTTTCAGATGACGACCTAGACGCAGCACGCGCGCTGCTGGCTGACCCCTCAATCACCACAAAGGAAGTGGCCAAACGTCTTGGTGTGTCCGTCTCTACACTTTACAAGCATATTCCTGCTGCTCGAGCGGTGGTCACCCACCAGGAACCAGCCGAGTGATCATCGGATGTGATCCGAACTGAGAACAATTACGAGATAGCCTTGCGGCGGAATTAACAATGTGCGTGCTGATAGTCCGACGTTAGACTCGGGGGTGAGCAGCCGTTAGCGGTTTGGAGCAGCCTCTTGAGAAAATCGTCAGAGCGGACGTCGAAAACAGTCGGGCAGTAAATCGGTCAACGGCCGCATTGAGCCCAAAGCGGTCATCCGAATTAATCCAAGTTTGCTTATGGCTTGGCTATTGCACATGTTATTGGTGGCGCCAGACCTGCAACACACCAAGATCTGGATGATCGTGACTGTATTCATGAACAGCGCCCAAACGTTTAGCCAATGCAATGGATCTCTCGTTGTCTTGCTTGGTACAACTGACAATCCGATTCCATCCCAGACTTTCATAGGCAAACTGCCGGCTGCGGGTCGCCGCCTCGCATGCAATGCCGCGTCCTTCTGCTCGAGCGAACACAGACCAGGCAATCTCCGGCTCCGGCCAGCTCTCGGGACACATGACACAAACAACACCCAATGCTTCGTCAGTATCCTTGTCGGCAACCAGCCAGCGGCCATAGCCGCGAATATGCCAGTGTCCTATGAGACCACAAAACTCCTGAAAAGCGCGATCGCGGGTATGTGGCCCGCCAATCCCGGCGGTTCGATCTGAGGACAGGAATTCGTAATAGGCACCAAAATCCCGGGACTCCGGAGCACGAAGGATCAGCCGCTCGGTCTCAAGCGTTGGAATTGTAAGGTGAGTTCCTTTCATCATTTCAAACCCGCGCCAGTTCTGATCGTGAATCCACAGACATTAATGCTGTTGCGAGCATCGAGGAAGGGGTGACCAGACATGGCTTCGGCCACCCACTCAATGCTTTCAGCTGCTCGTCGCTACCCAGTGGTAGTGGCTCGCCAACTGTCCTCAGCATAGGATTCACGCGCTTCACGCGAATACGGTGTGGGTGAGACCCGCACACGAATTTCCGTCTGCCTGTGCTGTTCTGTTGACGTCTTCCCGGTTGACTCTGGCTCGCCCCATTTGAGGGTCAGCACCTCGCCGACCTCGATGTCTTGATCAACGACCCCGAGGCTGAGCAGACACCGTTCATTGTAGCTGTAGCCGTTGAACATCGACATGCCGACCATCGTGTCTCCCTTCATCAGCATATCAGCGGTTGACGACGCGTAGTTGGGCTGCGGAAAGTCGATCCATTTGTAGGGAATACCATCTTCGAACGCGGACGCGATGACCTTCAGAACATCTTCCTTGTTAAATTCCAAAGTCACCTTTTTTCGGTGATTTCCGGATTCCTTCATTTTCTGCAGAGCTGATTTTCCGATGAAGTCGTCTTTTTTCCAGCCGATATAGAAGTCGTAGCCAAGTTCGAAGGGGCTGACATAATAGTCTTCGATATTGTCTGAAACAAAGCTGCCGCCTATGGCGCCTGCAGCTTCGTACATGTCGGCACCGAGCCAGTCGCGATAATCTGCCAGCATGCCATCGCCATTATAGATCCCGGGCAGCGGCGAAGGAATCCAACCCGATTCCAGTGTATTGGTCGAGTAGGCTCGGCTTCCGCAACGCACCAGTTCCACCTCGGCATCCCGAGCGGCTTGCAGAATAGTGGACAAAATATAGGACTTGTCTTCATAGGGGCCCCAGATTTCCAGTCCGGGCGCACCCGACATGCCGTGCCGCAGGGCCTGAACCCGCCTGGAGCCGACATTGATCCAGTCAACATGGAAAAACTTGATATCGGGAATCGGACCTCCGTTCATCTTTTCAAAAATCATCGGCGCATTGGGGCCTTGAATCTGATAGCGGTAGTGCTCCCGGAAAACTCGCTCTCCCTCGGGCCGCGACGGGGAGCGCGGGTCATGCCGCAAACGAACATTCCACTTGCCCCAGGCAGCGGCGAACATCAGCCAGTTTGAAACTGGTGCTCGCCCCACCAGAATGAATTTATCTTCACGCTCGCGGAAAATAATGCGGTCACCGATTACGTGACCGGCAGGTGTGACCGGTACAAAATGCTTGGCGCGGTTGAGACTGAAATTCGACATGCTGTTAATGCCGTGATGGGCAAGAAACTCTTCTGCCTGTGGCCCCTCAACAACCAACTCGTCCATATGGTGGGTCTGGTCAAACAGCACGGCACTTTCCCGCCATGCCCGCTGTTCGTCGCGCCAGTTTGAAAATTCAGGAGCGACGACGGGATACACATACATCCCCGCCTTGGAATTGCGCAGCATTTCTACCGGATTGGCATGTTGCTTCATGACTTCAGCAAGACTTGTCATTTTGATGTTCTCCTCAACTCAAGTTTATTGGCCTGCAACGAGCGAGAGGCCAGGCACGCGCTCTACCAGACTGGGTTTTTGGTTCATGACGTATTCAAAATTCGTACGGGCCAGCCGGGCATGTTCACGAGCCAATGACTCTGCCCGGGCGCCTTCCCGTTCACAAATGGCTTCAAAAATGGCCCGGTGTTGGGACTGCGCTTGAGTCAAACTGCGCACGAAGTCGGGAATGAGTTCCTGCCCCTGTAGAAACGCTGTCGGGGAAGCGGCAGGTAATTTGTTGGCGCGCTTGACCTCGCGCGCAACTATTGAAGATCCTGCCAGACCGGCAAGCAATTCGTGGAATTCTGCGTTAAGGCGTACATAGGCGGAAAAGTCGAGTTCATCTGCTTCAACGGCCTCGTCCAGCTCATCCAGAACTGTCGCCATACGTTCGCGTTTTGCAGGCTCCATTCCGCGTTCTGCGGCCAAGCGTGCGGCGGTGCCTTCCAAAACCCCTCGTAGTTCAATCGCGTCTATGATGTCGTCGATGGTAAATCTTGCGACCAGATAACCACCTGTCGGGTTCTGCTTCAGCAGCCCCTCAGTGGCGAGGCGGTCCATGGCCTGCCTCAGGGGTGTGCGTGACAGGTTTAATCGCTCAGCTAACGCTGCTTCCTTCAGCCGGCATCCCGCTTCGAACGTCCCATCCAATACTAGTGAACGGAGCTCAATCAGAGCTCGATTAAACTGGACGTTTCGCTCCTGTCGTTCCACCAGGCTTCCTCCTCTTTGTTGGAATAGTGCTAAATTGTATACAAAACTGTGTCAATCTGGCATCCTCAATCAAAGTGTGCTTAAAATTTCCATGTTTTGCATGCCAAATAGAAAAAAGGGGATTGATCCTGCCAACATGCCGGGCCTTTTGGCTAGGGTTACGGGCAAGCCGACCAGAAGCTGCGTCGTTAACATTGCTCCGTGAACACCCTGATATTGCACTGATTGCAAAAGCCTGCAGAGTCCATGCCACGACGATCGCCGACGGGGGCGAACTGCATGCTGTTTTTGACAGCGCGATAAATGTTGGGATTAATGAAAGGAGTCGGGTTCTGTTGGACATGGAAACAAGGCTGACCAGCCATCTTTGAACACTGCCAAAACAATCTTCAATCCAAGGGAGGAAAAAATGAAGATCTTAAAATCACTCTTAGTAGGTGCCGCTGCGCTGGCCATTTCCGGCACTGCATTTGCGGATGAGTTGAAACTGGCGCATTTCTCATCCACCAAATACCACCTGCACAATGAAATGTTTCTGCCTCTGGCAGAAAAGATCAAAGAAGCCACCGGAGGTGCGATCACTATCCGGGTTTATCCAGGAGGTGAACTTGGTAAAGGTCCGGTCAAGCAATATGACCGTGTGCTCGATGGCGTGGCCGATATTGTTTATGCCTTGCCTGGCTACACTGCGGCACAGTTCAAACAAACACTGCTGGTTGAGTTGCCGGGTGTTGTCCCGGGCAACGAGGACATTACCAAAAAGATGTGGAACAATATTGACCTGGTGAGCGGTGAATTCCGCCGCACCAAGCTGCTGGGTCTATGGTCCGCTGAACCGGCCAAACTGTTGATGGCGGAAAAAAAGATTGAGAAGCTCTCTGACCTTGCCGGATTGAAGATCCGCGTGCCTTCGAAAAACACAGGTCGGGTAATCGAAGCATGGGGTGCCACCGCTGTTTCCATGCCAATCACTCAGGTTTACCAGGCCCTGGACACCGGTGTCGTCGACGGCGTCCTTGTGGACACGTCGGTTTTGTCCAGCTTCAAGCTCGGAGAAGTGGTGAAATATGTGACCACCGGAATGGACGGATCAAATTCGCTCTTCATGTTGGTGATGAACCGCGACAGCTGGAGTGGTCTTGATGCAGACACACAGGCCAAGCTCGAAGGCATGACAGGTGCCGACATGTCTCAAGGGGGACACGTCACCATGTCTACGGCCGGTGTAAAAGCGCTTGAGAAATGGGAAGCTGCTGGTGGTGAAGTTATTCGCCTGACACCTGAACAAGCAGTAGAATTCGACACTGCGTCCGCAAAGCTGGCTGAAAAACTGATCGCAGAACTTGAAGGCGACGGCATCAAGGCTCAGGAATGGGCCGACGCTCTCAAGAAATAGTCTTGCATCAATCAGACAAATGGGAACGCGCCCGGGTAATTCCCGGGCGCATTTTGAAAGTGCTTGCCGCTGTCAGCGGTGTTGTGCTTTTCGGAATCATGTGTCTGGTCACCTATTCAGTCTTTCGACGTTACATAATGAATGACCCGATTTTGGGCGACACCGAGATTGTTCAAATTGGCATGGCGCTCGTGGTGATGTTGGCAATGCCGCATGCCACAAATGCCGGCGCGCATATCCAGGTTGATGTTCTTGACCGCCGAATTGGCGCCTGGGGTCGGTATCTGGGGGACCTGCTGGCGCGTGGAATTGGTGCCTATGTGCTGATTTTGCTGATCCAGAAAACCTGGGCTAAGGCGCTTGATGCTCATGAATATGGAGACGTCACCAACATGATCGAATTGCCCGTTTCTCTCGCCTATGGAGCGATCACTCTCGGCATGGGCATTTATGCCATCGTTCTGATGGTTCAATTGGCTTTTCAACTCGCTTCCGGGGTGAAAAACTATGAGTGAAACACTCGTCGGTGTGCTTGGAATCGCTGCGCTGTTCTTTTTCCTTTTTGCCAGAATGCCGGTTGGCATGGCGCTGTTGGTTGTTGGATTTGGAGGCATTTGGATCATTGATGGACAGCGGGTTGCAATTGCGACCATGTCGTCAGAAACCTACTCGTCGATCACCGCGTACGGATTGTCGATCATTCCGCTGTTTGTCCTGATGGGCAATATGGCGGGTGCTGCAGGGTATTCGCAGAGGCTCTATGAAGCCGCTTATGCCTGGATCGGGCGCCTGCGTGGGGGTTTGGCATCGGCCACAGTTGTCGGATGTGCCGCCTTCGCGGCGGTATCGGGTTCTTCCGTCGCAACGGCTGTGACAATCGGCAAAGTGGCGCTGCCCCAGATGAAACGCTTTGGTTACGCCGATGGGCTTGCAACAGGATCTGTTGCAGCTGGCGGCACGCTGGGTATTCTTATTCCACCTTCAACCGGCTTTGTCCTCTACGCTATCCTGACCGAGGAAAGCATTGGCAAGTTGTTCATAGCTGGCATTCTGCCCGGAATTTTGCTGTCGCTTCTGTTCGTCGCGGTGATCATGGCAGTCACCACATTGAATCCTTCCGCAGGCCCGATGGGCCCGCGCACAGACTTGCGCACCAAGATGGTTTCCACGCTCCGTTCCATACCTTTGGTCGGCGTAATTTTTGTTTCCATCGGTGGCATCTATCTTGGTGTGTTTACTCCAGTTGAAGCAGCGGGAGTAGGAGCGACATTAGTGACGGTATTGGCACTGGTAACGCGGGCAGTCGCGATCTCCGAGGTTCCATCAATCTTGATCGAAACTGTCACAATGACCGCTATGCTTTACTTGATTATCATCGGCGCTCACGTCTTCGGTCCCTTCCTCGCTCTTACTCATATCCCAGAAACGCTTGCCACCTACGTGAAAGAACTCGGTCTGGGACCCCATTCCACCCTGTTGCTCATTCTTGTTGGGTACATCATTCTTGGCATGTTTTTTGACGGCCTTGCTATGCTGGTCGTTACTCTGCCCGTTGTGTATCCAATCATCACAGGATTTGGTTTCGACCCGATATGGTTCGGAGTGGTGGCAGTGGTGGTCATTGAAATGGGATTAATAACGCCGCCAGTGGGAATTAACGTGTTTGTTGTCAAGGGAGTGGCGGGCAACGTGCCCATGAGCGTGATATTCCGAGGCGTGCTGCCATTTTGGTTCGCAATGGCCGTATGCCTGGCATTGCTCGTCTTGTTTCCGGAG
>CAJQPW010000296.1 GCA_905480295.1 uncultured Rhizobiaceae group bacterium
GCTTGTACATCCATGATCGTTCCCCATCTTGGTCTCAGTTTGGCGCAAACTGTGCAATCCAGACTTTCACTTGGCAAGCGCAAAAAACGAGCAATGTGCAAGAAGACGGCTGGACCAAATCAAAAGGGGACAAAGACGAAGTCCTTGCCCCCTGATTTGTACCCATCCTGGATCAGAATAGCAGTGAAGTCAGTCAGAAAAACTTTCTTTGCCACCAACCGCCTTTTTTGGGCTCTTCTTCTGCCGATTGAGTCGGGGAGGCGACTTCAGATACCGACTCACTTTCGGCGGTTTCAGCCATTACAGACTCCGTAGATTCATTCTCCGCAGGCTCTTCTACTTTTTTACGACGCGTTGTGCGGCGCTTTGGGCGTTCTTCCGAATCAACCTGTTCTGCCGGCTCTACACTGGTGGTCAGTGCAGGTGCATCAGTCTGTTCCGGTGCAGTCTCGGTTTCAGATTCTACAGTGGCTTTAGTCTTTCTGCGCCTGGTCCGCTTCGGCTTTTCTTCGGGTTTTTCTTCCCCATCAGCACTTTCGGTTGCATCGGATGCAGCAGACACGTCTGTTGCAACCGGGTCAGCATTTTCCTGATCAGCATCTGATTTCTTAGCCCGGGTTCGACGCGTACGTTTAGCGGGTTTAGGCGCGTCTTCAGCTTCTGCTGTTGCATCGGCATTGTCAGCAACTTCGGCTGCAGCTGCGTTTTCTGCAGTTGCGTCTTCCTCCGTCCCACCTTCTGCAGCAGCATCTCCGCCACCCTTACGCCGTCTGCGACGGCGACGGCGTTTGCGGGGTTCTCCATTGGATTCTTCGTCTGAATCCGCAACGGCATTATCAGACGACGACTGAGATTCTGCTTCCGGAGCAGGGACATCTGCATCCAGATCAATTGAATCCGGTTGCACCGCTGATTCAGCCACTGGTTGGCGTCTGGAGGCTTCGCCACGCTCGATCGTGCAGGCCACACTGCCCAAACCGTCATCAGCAACAATCGAGATCGCAACACCAAACCGTGTTTCCAGATCGCCCAGATTATCCCGCTTGTTGTTGAGCATATACAATGCGGTCGGAGTGCTGACATTTACCGTAATGTTGTTCCGCGAATTGCGGTTGAGGTGTTCTTCGATGGTGCGCAGAACAGAAAGAACTACCGATGACGCGGCACGGACGTGTCCAAGACCTTCACACGTCGGGCACACTTGCGTGGTTGACTCCAATACACTGGCCCGAATCCTCTGGCGAGACATTTCCATCAGTCCAAAATGTGATATCCGTCCGACCTGAATACGGGCCCGGTCGTTTTTCAACGCATCCTTCAGACGTTTTTCAACGTTCTTGATGTTGCGTTTGTCTTCCATATCGATGAAATCGATGACGATCAGACCGGCAAGATCCCTCAAGCGCAATTGTCTCGCCACTTCATCAGCAGCTTCAAGATTGGTTTGAGTAGCGGTTTCCTCAATCGAATGCTGTCGCGTCGAACGGCCTGAGTTCACATCAATCGCAACCAGCGCTTCAGTCTGGTCGATGATGATGTAGCCACCTGACTTCAATGTCACCTGTGGCTGCAACATGGCATCCAATTGTGACTCAACGCCCATGCGCGCAAACATTGGAATGCGATCACGATAAAGTTTCACATTTTTCGCATGATTGGGCATCAGCATTGTCATGAAGTCTTTTGCTTCACGATATCCTGCCTCACCCGCAACCTGAATTTCTCCGGTGTCCTTATCGTACAAATCTCTGATCGAACGTTTGATCAGGCTGCCTTCTTCATAGACCAGGAACGGCGCTGTCGACTCCAATGTCAGGGTGCGCACATTTTCCCATAGCCGCATGAGATATTCGAAGTCCCGTTGCACGTCTTCCTGCTGGCGCGAAGCACCGGCTGTGCGCAGGATAACGCCCATGCCCTGCGGTACTTCCAATTCAGAGGCAATCGCCTTCAGGCGTTTGCGGTCGGCAGCATTGGTTATCTTTCGTGAAATGCCGCCGCCACGTGCGGTGTTGGGCATCAATACAGAATAGCGTCCGGCAAGAGACAGATAGGTCGTGAGCGCGGCACCTTTGTTGCCCCGCTCTTCCTTGACCACCTGAACCAACAGGATCTGGCGGCGTTTGATGACTTCCTGAATTTTATAGTGCCTGCGCGGTGCACGGCGGGCGGGTACTTCCGCCAGAGCATCCTCCGAACCGAGATCTTCGACAGCAGCACCATTTTCAGTATCGCTGTCGTTTGTTGATCGTTGATCCCTGTTGTCCGACTTGCCACCACGACGCCGTGATCTTGAACGGGATCTGCGTGGTGCCTCTTCCTTGGCAGCATCCGCAGCTGTCTCTGTCGAGTCAGTCGATGCATCAGCCACCTGGTCGTCGCTGGCGACCGCATCTACGGCAGATGTTTCCTCTGTTGTCTCTCCAGAATCTTCGTCACTGGCCTTTTTGCGGGAAGTGCGGCGACGCTTGCGCTTTGGTTTATCTTCGGGCGTCTGCTCTTCTGCTGCGGACGATTCTGTCGTTTCTGCGGTTTCCGATGCATCAGACGATACGTCCACGTCTGACTCTTCTTTTGTCGCGTTCTTCTTTGGACGGGAAGTCTTGCGAGCTGTGCGACGGGCCGGTTTCGCCGCAGTGGCCGTTTCACCAGCCGTCTCGTCTTCGACAGATTGATCTGCATTCTGGGCTGCGGAATCGGAAGACGCATCTTCGGCGGTCTCTGCCGTCACTGCAGCATCTTCTGCTTTTGCGACAGGCTTTTTCTTTCTCACCGCCCGTTTACGAGGCTTTTTTACCGGCGCTTCTGTTCCATCTTCAGCGGCTTGGGCTGCGGGTTCTGAAACAACGTCATCATTTTCATTGTCCGCCGAAATAGTGTTTTCGTCACCATCATCTTCTTCAGATTCTGCTGCTTCAGCATCAGCTTTGGGAGTATCGTCGGTTGCCGATTCGTCACCAGAGGCCGCAACATTTGCGTCGGCATCATCGGATTCTGCGGGTTGCTCTTCCTGTGCGGCGTCATCCCCCGTTTCGGCTTCTGCGCCTTCCGCCTCGACGGAATCCTTGGCTTCCGTTTTCTTACCACGGCGACGGGAACGACGCTTTCTTGGTGGTTTTTCGACGGCTTCTTCGCTGGCGTCAATTTCATCATTGTCGTCGTCTGCTTCTGCAGCCGCCGCCGCCCTTGCATCTTCAGCCTCGGCGTCCAGCAATGCCTGGCGATCCGCAACGGGAATTTGATAATAATCAGGGTGAATTTCGCTAAAAGCCAGGAAACCATGGCGGTTACCGCCATAGTCAACAAACGCAGCCTGGAGCGAAGGCTCGACCCGCGTTACTTTTGCTAGATAGATATTTCCACGAAGTTGGGTTTTGTGTTCGGATTCGAAATCGAATTCATCTACCCGATTTCCGCGAACCATAACCACCCGTGTTTCTTCCGGGTGGGCCGCGTCGATGAGCATCTTGTTGTTTGACATGAGTCGTGCTTTCCGCAAACCACATCCTGCGCATACTCAGCGGGGCAGGCGATATACATAATCGCTTTTCTGTCCAACAGTGTCGGGAAAATGGTTTGGCTGCTCTGTGGACTGGCAAGTGTGTTCGACGTTCACTACTCAACGGGGAACTTGAAACACGAGGCAGCGGGAGCCCAAACGGGGATTTCCCTCTAAACACCAGCGAATGGGCATGCATGAGTTGCGTTCGTTGTTCAAACGACCTCATATCCCTGTTCTCTGTTGTTTTTGTCTGCGCCATTGCTCAGTCATTACCTAATTGTGAGTTCGCATGGGTTGTCCCATCGAACCATGAATGCGTGTTGTTCACGCGGGCCCGGATGCTTTTGTCATGGCTTGGGCTGTTATATCGCGTCACAAATCCAAAATGAGGATTGCATCGCAAATTCGAATTTCCGGCAAACTGGTGTCTATGAGTCGAAAGCTTTTCCACGCTGTCACTAATCAATCAGCGCGTACGTTTATCGTTTCGGGGCAGGGGCTACCCCTTCGCACAACAGGCGTTCAATAAACGATTTCCTCAACCCAGATCGGACGATCCAGTGTTTTGCCGCAGGTTAAACGTATGCCTGTAGAGCATTAAAAACAAGCACCATTTTTCTTCATGTGCCCATTACGGCGCAAAATCGCTTTAAACATGTCCTTCCAGAGCAAAAGTTACCAGCAATTAACCATAATTCCTTTACGTTAAGGTAAGTGGCAGGCAATAAGGCACACGCCGCTGCAGCGATAACAGGATTCTATGCGTCAAAACATGGTTGTTCGTTCTTACGATAGCATCGTTATGATCGCGTTGATTCTGTGCGCCACCCTGTTTGCTGCCACAGATGCGCAATCGGCGGGAGAGGGCGATGATTTCAAACCGCCCATCGCCTTTGCAGCACGATTGGTCGGAGACGCCGATCGTTCCCGTTTGATAGTAGATTTCGACCGTGAAGTTACGCGGGATATCTATATTTTGGACAAACCCAAACGGGTCATTGTCGATCTGCCAGAATCGGTTTTCAGCCTGGATGAGGAATTCCGAAAGTTGCCAAAAACGCTGGTTAAAGACCTGCGTTATGGCACCGTTGCTCCGGGAATATCCAGAATAGTCTTGGAATTGCTGAAATCTGTGATCGTCGAAAATCATCGCCTCAAAAAGGTGGTCGGAGAGGAACGTCATCGACTGATCGTTGATCTCATCAAAGCGAAAGACAGCGAATTTCTCAAGAGCGTGCGTGATGTAAAAGAACCGGTTGATACGCCAGTAAGTAGCCGAAAAAAAACAGAAATCACCGCCAAAGATGGGCCGGGTGACTCAACGGCTAATCAGAAATTCGTAATCGTCATAGATCCGGGTCATGGCGGCGTGGATGGTGGTGCAAGTGGCAAAAACCGGACGATTGAAAAAAATGTGACTTTGGCATTCGGCCAAAAATTAAAGACGGCATTGTCCGCATTCGACGAGTTCAACATTGTCATGACACGGGATGAAGACCGCTTTATGGGTTTGATTGAGCGGGTGAAAATAGCACGCGAATCCAACGCCGATCTTCTGTTGTCGATTCATGCAGATTCCCTGTCACAAAGGAGCATTCGTGGGGCCACCGTGTATACGCTTTCAGAACGGGGGTCGGATGAGATATCGCGATCACTGGCCCGAAAGCAAAACCGCACGGACTTGATTGCCGGTCTGAAATTGCCTCCCGCAGAACCCGATGTGTCCGACATATTGATCGACATGATCCGTCGCGAAACGGAATTGTTTTCAACACAATTTGCCCGGCTGCTGGTCGCTCGCATGCAAAAGAGCATCAAATTGATTCGCAACCCGCTTCGATCTGCTAATTTTTACGTTCTTAAGTCGCCCGAAATCCCCTCAATCCTGCTTGAACTCGGTTACCTGTCGAACCTTGAAGACGAAAAATTAATGGCGGATGACGAATGGCTGTCTAGGGCTGTAGAGCTGAGCGTTGAAGCGATCAGAGACTTTTTTTCACAACGGATTGCGCAAAAATGATGAAAACATTTGTGAATTCATCTTCAACCCAACCTGTCAACGGTTCTGGAATGTTGCAATCTGTCATACTATCTCCCTATTTGACGTTAAATGATTTACCCGCTGGCTGGGCTCAATCATACGCGGTCGAATTTTCAACCACAGGAACAACAACATCATGTTTCTAAAGCTGTTTGGCTATGTATTTGGCATCGGAACCGCTGCGCTGATTTTGGTGACAACGGGTGCGTTTCTGTATTCTGCGGATCTGGAAAAAGACCTTCCCGACTACGAGGTACTGAACCAGTATGAACCGCCTGTGACCACACGCATTCACGCATCAGACGGCGCGTTGATGGCTGAATATGCCCGTGAACGGCGCTTGTACCTGCCAATTCAGGCCATACCGCCGCTCCTGCAACATGCCTTTATCTCTGCGGAAGACAAAAATTTTCGCACCCATGGGGGCATCGACTATCTAGCCCTGGGCAGCGCCGCATTTTCTTATTTCGAAGCCAAGATCAGCGGCCGCAATGAACGGGCACGTGGCGCGTCGACCATCACTCAGCAGGTTGCCAAAAACTTCCTTTTGACCAGCGACCGAACTGCCGACCGTAAAATCAAGGAAGCGATGCTCTCCTTTCGCATGGAAGAAGCCTACACCAAGGACAAAATTCTCGAACTTTACCTCAACGAGATTTTTCTCGGCCTCGGGTCGTACGGTGTTGCGGGAGCCTCTCTGGCCTATTTCGACAAGTCAGTTGGCGATCTCGGCATCCATGAAGTCGCCTATCTGGCAACGCTCCCAAAAGCTCCAAACAATTATCATCCCTTCCGGTTTCCCGAAAAAGCGATTGAACGCCGGAATTGGGTGATCGGCCGCATGTTGATCAATGGCTACATCTCTGAAGAAGACGCCGAACGCGCCAAGCAGTTGCCATTGAGCGTAAATCCCAGAAAACAGGGGGCCTATCTCGCAGCAACGGAATACTTCTCGGAAGAAGTGAGACGCGAAATCATCGACCGCTATGGCGAAAACTCCCTGTATGAAGGTGGCCTTTCGATCAGAACCACACTGCATCCTAAAATGCAGTTCATGGCACGAAAAGCCTTGCGGACCGGCCTGATGAAATACGACCGAGATAAAGGCTATCACGGTGCATACGAGCAGATAGAGCTTGGCGAGGACTGGGGCGACGCATTGGTAAAAGTGCGGGAGCTGAACGACGTGCCAGATTGGCGTCAGGCCGTCATCCTCGAAGTGAGTGACGAATCAGCCCGCATCGGACTGCGCCCCAAACGGCTTGTGAGCCGCGCTATATCAGAAGATCGGGATGAAGCAACCATCTATCTCGAAGATGCGCCATGGGCCAAGAAACATAGCCTTAAGGAAAAGGGCAAGAAACGTAAGACACTCAACGTCAAAAGCATGACCGAAATCATGCAGCCAGGCGATGTTGTGCACGTTTCCAACCAGGAGGGACGGTTCGTACTAGAACAGGTGCCTGAAGTATCCGGTGCCCTTGTTGCCATGAACCCCCACACCGGCCGTGTTCTGGCAATGATGGGTGGGTTTTCCTTCAAAGACTCGCAGTTTAACCGAGCCACACAGGCTAAGCGTCAGCCCGGTTCCTCCTTCAAACCGTTCGTTTATGCAGCTGCACTCGACAATGGATACACGCCATCATCGGTGGTGTTGGATGGTCCATTCAAGAAAGACCAGGG
>CAJQPW010000297.1 GCA_905480295.1 uncultured Rhizobiaceae group bacterium
CATGGGGTCAGACACGCTGGTTTGGTCCCGCATTGGCGATCAGGATTTGCGGTTCCGTGTCGACGGTCAGTCGGACATGAAACCCGGAGACAAACAGATCATCAATTTTGATCCCAAGACCGCGTCAATTTTTCATAACACGACCGAATTGCGCCTCTGAGCATTCGTTTCAATCTGCATCTGAATTCAAAACATGGAGTTTCCTTGATGGATTTTTCGTATCAACTCTATTCTTCCCGAGAGTTTCCCCCGCTGGACGCAACACTCGGCATGCTGGCCGAACTTGGCTACGCCCAGGTTGAAGGATATGGCGGATTATATGACGATCTCGAAGGCCTTGCCGCAGCGCTGAAACAGAGCGGACTGCATATGGAATCCGGCCATTTCAGCCTCGACATGTTGCGCGACGATCAAAACCGGGTTCTGGAGATCGTATCGGCAACGGGTATGAAACAGATTTTCTGTCCCCATATCGGCCCTGAATTACGGCCCTCAGATGCCCAGGGATGGCGTGATTTTGGCGCAGGTCTCGACGCCACCGGTGCAGCCTATCGCAGCGCAGGTCTGGTGTTTGGATGGCACAACCATGATTTCGAATTCAACGTTCAGGCAGACGGTTCCATACCGATGGAAGAAATTCTGAACGGTGGGTCAGGCCTTGCCTGGGAAGCAGACATCGCTTGGATCGTCAGAGGTGGTGGTGATCCGTTTGAGTGGATCGCCCAGCATGGAAACCGCATCAGCTCGGTCCATGTCAAAGACATCGCGCTTGAAGGCCATTGTGTCGACGAAGACGGTTGGGAAGATGTTGGCCACGGCACGATGGACTGGAAAGGTCTGATGGCTGCCCTGCGCGCCACCCCGGCCACTCTTTATGTCATGGAACATGACAAACCAAACGATCACGAGCGGTTTGCAAGACGTTCGATTGCCGCTGCACGCGGCCTATAGGAGACTGCAAAAATGGCAAAACCAATGAATGTGGGCATCATCGGCTGTGGCAATATTTCCGCAGCCTATATGGAATTATCCGCCCTGTTTCGTTCCATCAATGTTGTTTCCTGTGCCGACATGGATAGCGGCGCGGCGCAACAGCGGGCCGACCAGTTCGGCATCCGTGCCCAAACCGTCGATGATCTGCTGGCGGCTGACGATATCGATATCGTTGTCAATCTGACTATTCCAGCCGCCCATTATTCGGTATCCCGGTCGATCATCGATGCCGGCAAGCACGTCTATTCAGAAAAGCCCTTCGTGCTGTCCGTACAGGAAGGCAAAGACCTGTTGCGGCGTGCGACACGGAAAAATGTTCGTGTGGGATCGGCCCCGGACACGTTTCTCGGTGGCGCCCATCAACACGCAAGGCATCTGGTTGATTCCGGCGCCATCGGCAAGATTACCGGTGGCACCGCCCATGTCATGAGCCACGGTATGGAAGACTGGCATCCCAATCCCGATTTCTTCTTCCAGGCCGGTGGCGGTCCGGTGCTTGATGTCGGCCCCTATTACGTGACGAATTTGATCCAGCTGATCGGGCCGGTAAAAAAGGTGATGGCCCTGTCATCGACCCCCTCGCCGTTTCGCACCATCGGGTCAAAGCCGCGGGCGGGAGAAAAGATCAAGGTCGAAACCCCAACCACGATTCAAAGCCTTCTGGAATTTGAATCCGGTGCCATCATCACCATGGGTGCCAGTTGGGATGTCTGGCATCACGGTCACAACAATATGGAGCTGTATGGTGAGGACGGCACGCTGTATGTTCCGGACCCCAATTTCTTTGGCGGTGAACTGCAGATGAGCAAGGGCAGCAAACTGCTGAAAAAAATGCCCAAGTTTGCACACCCTCTGGGTATTCCCAATCAAAAGCATGGCCAGGGCATGATGGCCAACTACAGAACCGCGGGACTGGCGGATATGGCCAGCGCCATTCAAAACGATCGGCCCCATCGCTGTTCCCTGGAAATGTCGCTGCACGCAGTTGACGTCATGACGTCGATATTGAAAGCCGGTGAAACCGGTCGGGCAATCAAACCTTCAACCACCTGTGAAAGACCGGCAGCCCTTGACCAACGAGAGGCAAAAGCCCTGCTGGCACCGGTAAAAAGGGCCCGCAAATAGGCAAGGCGAATGGGAGCACGATGGCGACAGCGATGATCATCAACCCGATATTACCGGGTTTCAATCCCGACCCCTCCATCTTCCGGGTCGGGCCGGACTACTACATCGCAACATCCACCTTTGAGTGGTATCCGGGTGTGCAAATCCATCACTCCACCGACCTCGTCAACTGGACCCTTGCAGCGCGACCTCTGGATCGCGCCAGCCAGTTGGACATGCGCGGCAATCCCGATTCCTGTGGCGTCTGGGCACCATGTCTGTCCTATGCTGACGGGCTTTTCTGGCTGGTCTATACCGACGTCAAAAGACTGGACGGGAATTTCAAGGACGCCCACAATTACATTGTCACCGCCCCCGCCATCGAAGGGCCTTGGTCGGACCCTGTTTATATCAATTCATCCGGTTTCGACCCTTCCCTGTTCCACGACGATGACGGTCGGAAATGGTTCGTCAACATGCTTTGGAACCATCGGGGAAACTCGATCGGTGGCAATCCAAAACACCCGGCATTCGCGGGCATACTCCTGCAGGAATACGATGCTAAAAACCGCAAACTGATCGGCACGGTAAAAAACATTTCCAGGGGCAGCCCGCACGGGTTGGCGGAGGCCCCGCACATTTTCAAGCGCAATGGCTATTATTATCTGACGGTTGCCGAGGGCGGGACCGGCTATGAGCACGCGGTCACGATGCTCCGGTCGCGGACAATTGACGGGGAATACGAACTGCAACCCGGCCGCCACCTGATCACGTCGAAAGATGACCCCACCATCGAATTGCAACGTTCTGGTCATGGGCAGATTGTCGAAACACCGGATGGCAAGGTGTATCACACCCATCTGTGTTCACGCCCGTTACCGAACACACGCCGTTCGCCCCTCGGTCGGGAAACCGGCATTCAAAAATGTGTCTGGCGCGACGACGGATGGCTCTATCTGGAACACGGCACCCCACACCCGCAACTGCAGGTGCCTGCCCCCAGCGGTGCGGCTGATCCGGAGCCGGCCAGGCCGGTATTGCGCACATTCAACGACACCCGATTGCCGGGCGAATTTCAATGGCTTCGAACCCCCTACCCTGACCGTATTTTTACCGCAACAACCGATGGCCTGATCCTGCACGGGCGCGAATCCATTGGCAGTTGGTTTGAACAGGCTCTGGTGGCACGGCGTCAGGAACATCTCGCCTTCCGGTCAGAAACCTTGGTTGAGTTTGACCCGCAGACTATTCAACAGGCCGCCGGTCTGGCCCATTATTACAACCGAACCAAATTTCATTTCCTCGCGGTCACCCACCATGAAACCCTGGGCCGTGTTTTGAGCCTGATGAGCTGCCCCGGCAATTGGCCAGACGGGCAGCTTGAGTTCCCGCTCTGCGAACTGATTGCCTTGCCAGGGGATCAACCGGTCGGGCTGGCCATGCAGGCAGACGGCGCTGATCTTCAGTTCTTCTATCGCATCGACAGTGCCGGCGCGTGGATTCCGGTTGGACCGGTATTGGACGCCAGTGTAATTTCCGATGAAGGTGGGCGCGGTGAACATGCGTCCTTTACCGGTGCATTCATCGCCATGGTGGCCTTTGACATCAGTGGTGGCGGACGCAAAGCGACATATAAAACGTTCGACTATACGCCCCTACCGTTCGCGGAATGAACGCAAACCGACCAGAGAAAGCTGAAAGCAAATATGTGGACCCCAGCCCAAAACCGCTATGACACAATGAACTACCGCCGCTGTGGGCGGTCGGGATTGAAACTGCCTGCCATTTCGCTCGGCCTGTGGCACAATTTTGGCTCTGACACGCCACACGACACCAAGACCGCCCTGTGTCGTAAAGCGTTTGATCTCGGCATCACCCATTTTGATCTGGCCAATAATTACGGACCACCTCCCGGGTCTGCCGAAGCGGCGTTTGGAAAAATCCTGGCGGAGGACTTTCGCGGCCTGCGGGATCAACTGATCATTTCTTCCAAGGCCGGCTATGACATGTGGCCGGGGCCTTACGGTGAATGGGGCAGTCGCAAATACCTGATCTCCAGTTGCGATCAGCGCCTGAAACGCATGGGCCTGGACTATGTTGATATATTCTACTCCCACCGTTTCGACCCCGATACACCGCTGGAAGAAACCATGCAGGCCTTGGATACGATTGTCCGATCAGGAAAGGCGCTATACGCCGGCATCTCTTCCTACAATTCCAAGCGAACCCGCGAGGCGGCCACGATATTGAAGGAATTGGGAACCCCCTGCCTCATCCATCAACCGAGCTACTCGATCATCAACCGCTGGGTCGAAGAGGATGGATTGCTGGACACTTTGGATGAGCATGGGATTGGCTCGATTGTATTTTCCCCCCTTGCCCAGGGCATGTTGACGGACAAATATCTCAACGCCATTCCCGACGACAGCCGGGCAGCGCAGAACAAGTCGCTGCGAGCAGATTTCCTCAATGAAAAGAACATCGCCAATATTCGCGCCCTCAACGCGATTGCTGAAACCCGTGGCCAGACGCTGGCGCAAATGGCGCTGGCCTGGGTGCTGCGCAACGGTCGGGTGACCAGTGCATTGATTGGAGCCAGTCGGCCGGAGCAGATCGAGGACTGTGTTCGGGCGCTGGACAATCAGGACTTCAGCGACGCTGAACTGGCTCAGATCGAAGTCCATGCCCAGGAAGCGGATATCAATCTTTGGGCTGCATCAGCAGAAAGAAAGGGGCCGCCCCGCAAATAGCTTGTCATTTTGAGGCCCGCCTGAATTGACGCCCGATTTGATTGGCACCATGCGTCGGGCTTGATACCATGCGTTCCAACGTCCGTCGAAAGGCCCACAATGCGTTCCTCAAAGGTAATCCATGTCGTCAGCTGCCATGCTGAAGGTGAAGTGGGCGATGTCATTGTCGGCGGCGTTGCCGTTCCTCCCGGTGACACGTTATGGGACAAAAGAACGTGGATCGAAAACGACGGCACATTGCGAAACTTCATGCTCAATGAACCGCGCGGCGGAGTGTTCAGGCATGTCAATCTTTTGCTGCCGCCGGTGAATCCGAAGGCCGACGCAGCATGGATCATCATGGAACCGGAAGACACGCCTCCCATGTCCGGTTCCAATGCCATGTGTGTATCAACCGTTTTGCTGGAAACCGGCATTCTGCCGATGACAGAACCGGTTACAAGGATCGTGCTTGAAGCGCCGGGCGGTCTGGTTCAGATCGAAGCCGAATGTCAGCACGGCAAGGTTTTCAGGGTTACCCTGACCAATGTGGCGTCCTTTGCCGATCGCCTGGATGTGGCGCTGGAGGTGGAAGGCATCGGCCAGCTGACCGTCGACACCGGCTTTGGTGGCGACAGTTTTGTGATTGTCGATGCAGCCCAGCTGGGGATTGAGCTTGTCGCCGACAATGCGCGGGAATTCGCCACGCTCGGCGCACGCATCACCGATGCGGCCAATGCCCAGATCGGTTTTTCCCACCCGGAGATTCCCGATTGGAACCACATTTCATTCTGCCAGTTCACCACTCCCCTGCAACGCAGTTCCGGTCTGTTGACCGGTGCCAACACGGTCGCAATCAAACCCGGCAAACTGGACCGGTCGCCCTGTGGCACCGGATGCAGTGCCCGCATGGCGGTTCTGCAGGCCAGGGGCGAGATGAAAGTCGGCGATAAGCTGGACTACCGTTCCATCATCGGTTCCAAGTTCATGGGAGAGATCGCCTCCGAAACGAAAGTTGGCGGCCGCGACGCGATCATTCCAAAGGTCTCGGGAACAGCGTGGATAACCGGCACCCACCAGGTCACACTCGACCCATCCGACCCCTGGCCGGAAGGATACAGGCTCAGCGATACCTGGCCACGGCAGCCCTGAGAACGCCGGAGCAATAATCCACCAATGAATCGGCGATTTTGTTTCGCTGAGGCCGGAGTAAAACTCCGCCACTGATAGGCTCTCCGTTTTACCGGAGTTGTTGGTGAAGAGTGTGGATTTGTATGGTCGCGTACGC
>CAJQPW010000298.1 GCA_905480295.1 uncultured Rhizobiaceae group bacterium
AAACGGCCAATCTCCCGTCTTGAACAACCCGCATCTCGCAGGCAGTTCAATTCAATACGCTCGTCAAGATCGAGCTGGCTGTAGTTTCTTCCCATTGTACCACCATGATAAGGTGGTGCACTTGGTTTGTGAATCTAGCCACCAACAGTTCACCTGAATGACTTTCAAAATTCAAAATCATTGTCGGGTCAACGGTTACCCATACAACATATGTAAAATAACGGTTCTGGATTGCCGGTCGAATATCGACCTCCTGAGAAAACCGCGTTGACAAAACCGAAAACCTATACGAAGTTTTATGAAAACATATTGCGTGAGAGCGCCCAAATGTCTCGGAATTTGTCGGGATGTCGGATTGGGCGATAGGGGTACAAGACATGACATTGCTGGTCTCGATCATTGTCGCCATCATCGTTGGTGTAGTGACCATCTTGTTTCTCAATCGATACTACCGCAAGGCCACGCGCGAACTGGCACTAATCAGAACCGGTGCTGGCGGACAAAAGATTGTTCTTGATGGTGGTTGTTTCGCGCTGCCGTTCCTCCACAAGATGTCTGAGATCAATATGCGGACCTCGAAACTGGAGATCGAGCGAAGTGGCTCCAATTCGATCATAACGTCTGATCGCTTGCGTGTTGATGTGGCAGCAGAGTTTTATGTTCGCGTTGAAGGCAATCAAGAAAGTGTTGCCAAGGCAGCGCAAACCTTGGCCGGAAAAACTTTCCGTGCATCAGAACTTGCAGAGGTTCTGGAAGGGAAGCTTGTGGATGCCATGTTGTCGGTGGCCGCCGCTTATACGATGGATGGACTGCAGGACAATCGCGGCAAATTTAGTTCTGCCGTTGCTGAAGCATTGGCAGACAATCTCGCGCAAAACGGCCTCGCTCTTGAATCCGTTTCTATCATGCGTCTGGATCAAACACCATTCTCATCGTTAGACGAAAACAATGCTTTCAACGCGTTGGGTATGCGCAGGCTGTCGGAAATTATTTCAACCAACAAAAAAGAACGCGCAGCTATTGAAGCTGACGCGGAAGTCGCCGTTCGTCAGGCACAGGTTGATGCCACAAAACGCAAACTCGTTATCGGGCAGGAAGAAGAAGAAGCGACGATAAACCAGCAGCGTGAAATTGAAACAATGCGTGCAAAAAGCATGGCGCACGTGGCTGAGGAGCAATCGTCATCTGAAAAGCGACGTGAAACAGCTCGAATTGAACGGGAACGCGAAGTCCGGATGGATGAAATCGCCCGCGACCGGACAGTGCGTCGGGAGGAACTGGAATCGGAACTCAACATTGGTACAGCGCGGGCCGACAATACCGTGGCGCTTGCTGAAAAGAAGATTGAAGAGGCGAAAGCCGAGTCCGCATTGAAGGCAGCAATGGCAAAGCAAGCATCTGCTGAAGAAGAAGTTCAGACCGCTCGCGACGTCGCAACCGCCGACCGGGAAAAGAAGCTCGCCCTCATCCGGGCACAGGAACAGGCTGAAGTCGACAATATCCGCGTTAAGAGCGAGACAGGAACTGTTGTCTCTATGGCCAATGCCGAGGCTGAGGCTCTGCTCAAACGGGCTGCGGCACAGAAGGATGAATTGCTCGCCCAAGCTGAAGGAACTGCTGCTCTTGTCAAAGCTGAAAACACTCAAAGCGCTGAGTTGATGGCCCTAAAGCTGGATGAGAAACGACTGGCGGCTTTGCCCAACGTCGTAGAAAAACTCATGAAGCCGACGGAAAAAATCGATTCAATCAGGGTCAATCACATTACCGGGCTCGGCTCTGGTTCGACCGCCAGTGTGGATGGCGATGGCGGTGGTGGTTCGGGAGCCGGTGGGGGAAATGGCGTGAATGACGTTGTTGACGGTGTGCTGGGCCTCGCGCTGCAATTACCTGCGGTTCAGAAGCTGGGCGAAGAGGTCGGAATGAATATTTCAGATGGTGTCAAGGGGGTTACGGAGCCTCTTAACAAGCGCAGTTCTAAACAGGGTGGGAAGAAAAAGTAGGGTGTTGAACTTTGGCCATCGAAGATCGGTGGACCGGTGACCTCTCCAAAAATATTCAAAATCGTAAAAATCAAAATGGGAGAAATATTATGAAACTGAACAGAAGACAATTCGTGGTTTCAGCCACATCTGCACTTGCGATGCCCGCAGTACTGCGAAACGCCTATGCTGCAGATGACATCAAGTTCGTCTCCATTCTCGATCAATCCGGTGGCCTTGATATTTACGGCAAACCGATGGTCGATACGACCAAGATGGCCATCGATGAAATTAACAAAGCAGGAGGATTGCTCGGCAGAAAAGTCGATCTGAAGGTTTACGACCCGCAGTCCACAATTCAGTTCTATACTCAGTTTGCAACACAGGCTTCAGCCGGAGACAAAGCGGACGTGGTCCATGCGGGAATCACATCGGCAAGCCGTGAGGCAATTCGGCCAACGCTCTCGCGCTTTAAAACTTTGTATTTCTACAACACCCTCTACGAAGGTGGCGTGTGTGACATCAACAACTTCTGCACCGGATCAACACCAGCGCAAACTGTTGAAAAGCTCGTTCCACACACCATGAATAAGTGGGGCAAGAAGGTCTATATTGTTGCCGCTGACTACAACTACGGTCAGATCACGGCTCAATGGGTTCAGAAATACGTTAAGGACAACGGAGGAGAGTCAGTCGCGGTAGAGTTCTTCCCACTTGATGTTACCAATTTTGGCCCAACGATTAAGAAAATCCAGGCTGCGAAACCCGACATGGTCATGTCAGCACTTGTTGGTGGCGCCCATGCTTCTTTCTATCGCCAATACGCCGCTGCCGGCATGAACAAATCTGTGCCGATTGCTTCAACAACATTTGGCGTAGGCAACGAACATAAGCTGATTTCTGCAGCCGAAGGTGACGGAATGATCTGCGCCTATTCCTACTTCGAAGAAATCGACTCCCCGGCTAATGCAGACTTTGTGAAGCGGTTCAAAGCATTTGCTGGTGATGGAGCACCTGCGCTCAATGAATTGGCGGCCCGTTCTTACGAAGCAGCCTATCTCTGGGCAGAAGCTGTGAAACAAGCAGGCTCGACAGATCGAGCCAAAGTCACGGAAGCCTTACGTGCCGGCCTTGGGATTGATGGTCCTTCTGGTAAAGTCCAGATTGAGCCGAAGACCAATCACGCAGTTCAAAATGTTTATCTGGCGGAGTTGAAAGACCAGTCTTTCAACATCATTGAGAAACATGAGAACCAGCCGCCAACGGACACGCTTCTAGTTTGCGATCTGGTGGCAGATCCCACGCAATCAACATTCAAATTCGAAAACGGACTGAAAGCGGCCGGCATTGATATCTGATAAATAATCGACCGCCGCTATCGCAGCGGCGGTCTTTCAACCAAGTGCTGGGAGTCTTATTTTGGATCTGTTGGTCTCGATCATTTTTCAGATCGTGTATGTTATTGCCAATCTGGCTCTGATCAGCCTCGGCTTGGCAATAATTTTTGGCATGATGCGCGTCATAAACCTTGCTCACGGGGAATTTTTGATGCTCGGAGGCTATACGGTGGTGGTCGCCACCAACAACGGCGTCAACATATGGATAGCGATTCTGATTCTGTCTCCGCTTGTCGTCGGCCTCATTGGCATCATTGTCGAAAGACTTTTAATCCGTTTTCTCTACGGTCGTATGGTCGACACCTTGCTTGCCACCTGGGGCCTGTCTCTTCTCTTCATTGGGCTTATTACCTCGATTTTTGGTGCCTCAACGGCCACAACCATATCTCCCCCGCTTGGTGTGATTACGATTGGGGAATACACCTCTTCGGGCTACGAACTGTTTTTGATCGGCATTACGATCTTGTTGCTGATCGCAGTCTTTCTCGTTTTGAAAATGACAACGCTCGGGCTGGTTGCCCGCGGCACGATGCAGAATGCTGAAATGGCTTCTGCACTCGGCGTCTCGACATCTCGAATCTACATGCTGACTTTTGGTTTGGGGGCAGCGGTCTCCGGACTGGCAGGTGGACTGCTCGCACCGATTACCGGAGTGCTGCCGACCATCGGTACGGTCTATATCGCGAAAGCATTCATTACCGTCATTTCCGGTGGCATGGCCATTCTGGCCGGCACAACCTCAGCTTCAATTTTGCTCGGTGCGGTGAACGGCGTGGTTTCTTTTGTTACCGGCCCGACTCTTGGAGAAGTGGCCCTCCTGTTGGCCGCCATTATCCTGCTGCGACTGATGCCTCGCGGTATCACAGGCAGCATTTTCCGGAAGAGTCTTTGATGCGCGAATTACGGGAAATGAAAGCAACCTGGATTATCGCTGTATTTGGCATTCTTTTTACGCTGGCAGGACCGTCAGTGCTGGAGCTGTTTACGATTATCACGCTCGCGCAGGTGATCGGTCTGTCAATTCTTGCTCTTAGCCTGGCGCTTGTCTGGGGATTTGGCGGTATCCTGTGCTTTGGGCAGACCGCATTTTTCGGGTTAGGGGCCTACGCCTACGTGATTGCTGCTATCAATTTTGGCGGTTCTTCCTGGGCAATTCTCGTTGCCATGCTGGTTGCTGCTGCCTTTGCTGCAATACTTGGCTATTTTGTCTTTTATGGCCGGGTTTCGGATGTTTATCTTGCCGTCATAACCCTGACCGTCACATTGATCCTCTATTCGCTGATCCGCCGCACATCTGGCCCGGAATACAAAATCGGGAACGCCTTGCTGGGTGGTTTCAATGGAATTTCCGCTCCCCCGCTCAACTATCCATGGGATGCATCTGCATTCCTGTTTCCAGAGCAGGTATTTTATGTGGCGATGTTGGCATTGATCATCGCTTATGTATTTTGCAGCTGGCTGGTGCGCACGCATTTCGGAAGAGTTTGCGTTGCAATAAGAGAGAACGAAGACCGCGCCGAATTACTCGCCTACGATACCAGACTTTATAAGCTTGGCATCTTCACAGTTGGAGCCGCCATAGCTGGGTTAGGGGGCATTTTTTTCTGTATCGGGGTAAGCAGGGTTACCCCTGATGTGTTCAGTCTTCCCCAATCAGCCCTGACAATTATCTGGGTGATAGTTGGGGGTAGAGGCACACTGATAGGGCCGATTCTTGCAACATTTGCGCTCTATTACCTAACGTCGGCGCTGGGCTCGCAATCTGTTTTAAACACCAATCTGGTGCTCGGAACCATCCTAATCATATTTGTACTGGGTGTTCCCAAAGGCGTTGTGCCCGCGATTTCTGACCTGATGCAGAGCAGACGCGGACGAAAGGCGTTGCGTGCCCGAGAAAGACGCCTGCAGCGCCGCCGCCCCTCCAGCACGCACAATGCAACTACGACTGAGGGCGCGGAATGAAGCGCAAGGCTCACACTGTTCTGGAAACCCGTGGCCTATCCATGCATTTCGGTGGCGTTCACGCCGTAGACCGGGTTGACTTTACCCTACGGGAGAACGAGTTGCGCTGCCTGATCGGCCCAAACGGCGCAGGTAAGTCCACCTTCTTCAAATGCCTCACGGGACAATTGAACCCTACCGCAGGTGATGTGGTAATTCGTGATGTTCATGTGGCAGGTCGTGAGCCTCATGAGGTTGCCTCGCTGGGCGTTGGCATCAAAACTCAGGTGCCCAATGTTTTCGATGGATTAACTGTTGAGGAAAACATTTGGACAGCAGCTCGCCGTTGGCACAACGCCAAGCGGGCGCAAACGCTGACCTCGGACGCAATCGAGAGACTGAAACTTGGTGATATTCGCTCGACGCTGGTCGGAAATCTAGCCCATGGACAGCGACAATGGGTCGAACTTGGAATGGTAATCGCTGCTGAACCGTGGCTGGTTCTGTTGGATGAACCAACTGCTGGAATGACGCACGAGGAAACAGCGCGAACAGCCGATTTAATTAGAGAGATCAACCACTCAGCAACAATCATCGTAGTGGAACATGACATGCAATTCGTGAGATCTATCAGTCAACACGTAACTCTGTTTCATGAAGGTGCCATAATGATGGAAGGAACGATGGAAGAAATTTCATCTGACCCCCGCGCCCGGGAAGTATATCTAGGAAGTAAGGCATGAGTGCGCTTCTGGAAGTCAAAGGCTTGCGCTCCGGCTACGGAAAGGTGCCCGCATTGCACGGCGTGGATTTGACCGTCAATGACGGTGAGATTGTGGGGGTGCTTGGACACAATGGGATGGGTAAGAGTACCCTGATGAAAACGCTGATGGGTATCGTTCCAGCCAAAAGCGGATCCATCATCTATGCTGGCCTCGACCTCACAATCGAATCTGTCTCTGAACGCTCTCGGCTTGGTCTGGGATATGTGCCGCAAGGGCGGGGTATTTTTCCAAACCTTTCAGTCTACGATAACATTCGCATGGGATTTGCCGCCCATGGCCTCGATGAAGAAGAGGCAATTCGCCAAACTCTTGCCGAGTTCCCCCGGCTTGAACGGCTGATGGACCGCGACGGTGGCGCGCTTTCGGGCGGAGAACAGCAGCTTTTGGCTTTGGCCAGATGCCTGGTTTCCGAACCCGAGTTGATATTGCTCGACGAGCCAACCGAAGGCATTCAGCCGTCAATCATCGATGAGATTGTCGAACTGCTCCGTGACCTCAACAAAAAACGGGGAGTCGCAATCGTTCTGGTCGAACAAAGTCTTGATTTTATCACAGAGCTCTCTGACCGGGTGCTGCTTTTGCAGAAAGGCGTAATAACCGGTGAAATTGCAGGCTCGGGCGCCGCTGATCCGGCGCTAATTGAAGAGTTTACAGGGTTTGGTGCGGGGCGTTCAGAAACGTCGAGCCCAATATCCTCGGTAATTTCAAAACCGAAAAATATTCAACAATCCAACGACTCCACGAACAAACTTGCTCCCACCTCCAATCCTGTCAATTCGGTGCTGACCGAGAGGATATCCAGCATGACCGCCCAAAGACCAACGCATTCCCAGCTAAAAGAAATTGTCGAAGAACTCGGCATGCACATGTCTGATCAGCGCATTCAGGAATTCCTGGATGTAATGCAAGGGACACTTGATGCGTATGACGTCGTTGACGCATTGCCGGATTATTTGCCTCCGGTTCTTTATCCAAGAACTGCAGGGTCCCGGCCCAATGAGCAGGAAAACCCCCTCAATGCCTGGTATGTTAAGTCCGAAGTGCGGGGTGCACCTCGTGGTCCCCTGCAGGGCCGCTCGGTCGTATTGAAAGACAATGTTTGCCTGGCGGGCGTCCCGATGATGAACGGAGCATCGACCCTAAAGGGTTACACGCCTGATGTGGACGCCACTATTGTCACACGACTTTTGGACGCTGGCGCAACGATCGTTGGCAAGGCGCATTGTGAATATTTCTGCTTGTCGGGTGGCTCCCACACCAACGCAACCGGCTATGTGCATAATCCGCACAAAATGGGCTATTCGGCAGGAGGTTCTTCCTCAGGTTCCGCCGCACTCGTTGGTGCGGGTGAAGTCGATATGGCGATCGGTGGAGATCAAGGCGGTTCAATCCGCATGCCAGCGTCATTTTGCGGCTGCTATGGTATGAAACCGAGCCACGGACTTGTCCCCTACACCGGCGTTATGCCCATTGAGGCCACCATCGACCACACAGGGCCTATGACACAAAACGTCATGGACAATGCTCTCATGCTCGAGGTTTTGGCGGGTGCCGACGGTCTCGACCCACGGCAGTATGATGTGCAGACCGATCGTTACACAGCAGCAGTTGGGCGCGGTGTTTCCGGCCTCAAGATCGGCATTGTCAAAGAGGGTTTTGGTCATGACGTTTCGGAAGCTGATGTTGACCAAAAAGTTCGAGCCGCTGCCGAGACATTTCGGAAACTTGGAGCTTCCGTCGATGAAATTTCAGTTCCATGGCATCTTAAAGGCACAGCAATCTGGACGCCGATTGCCCTTGAAGGCCTGATGAATCAGATGATGACCGGCAATGGTATGGGAACGGGTTGGGAAGGAATGTATACGACCTCTCTTCTCGATTTTCATGCCAACTGGCGGCAGCGAGCGGATGAGCTTTCCGATACGCTCAAAGTATCCATGTTTATTGGTCAGTATTACCTAAAGCATCATCGTGGCCACTATTATGCAAAGTCGCAAAATCTGTCGCGCCAATTGCGCGAGGAATACAACAAGGCACTTACTTCTTACGACCTGTTGTTGATGCCAACGACACCGATGAAGGCCACACCGCTTCCACCTGCGGATGCCGATCTGGCGTTGTGGTGTCAAAGAGCTTTTGAGATGCTGCCCAACACCGCACCGTTCGATGTTTCCGGACATCCGGCAATGTCGGTTCCCTGTGGCATGTCAGATGGCCTGCCAGTGGGCATGATGCTGGTTGGACGACGTTATGAGGAAAGTACAATCTATCGTGCGGCCGGCGCATTTGAATCGGCGGGCGATTGGCGTCAGATGTGAGCAAAACGCGCACAATTGTACCCGCAGGAGGCATTTCCCATGTTCAGGGCCGAACCGACCTGCCGCTGGTTGACGTCACTCTGCCGGAATTTCTCAACAAAGCTGTTGAGCGGCACGGTGACCGTATGGCAGCGGTCTTCTGTCAGGCAGGCGAGCGGTGGACCTATAAGCAGCTTGCACGACGTGTAGATCGATTGGCCGCCGGCCTGCTGTCGATCGGACTCTACAAGGGCGACCGCATCGGCATCTGGGCACCCAACAGGCCGGAGTGGTTGATCGCGCAATTTGCAACGGCCCGCATTGGACTGGTCCTCGTCAATATTAATCCGGCCTATAAATCATCTGAACTGGAATACGCGCTGAACAAGGTTGAAGCAAAGGCGCTCATTCTTGCTTCGAAATTTAAGACATCAGACTATACAGGGTCGCTGCTGGATATAGCTCCTGAAATCCCAAACAGTGTTCCAGGCCGATTGCGCGCAAAGCGCTTACCAAATCTGCGAAACATTGTTCTGCTTGGAGCTGATACTCTTTCCGGCGCTTTTTCATTTGACGAGGTCATGAAAAAGGGCAATCGCGCAGTGCAATCTCGGCTTGATGCAATTTCGTCGTCATTATCACCGCATGATGCAATCAATGTGCAATTTACGTCGGGCACAACAGGCGCACCCAAGGGAGCGACTTTGTCGCACTACAATATCGTGAACAATGCAATCGGATGCGCACGCACGATGAAACTGACCGCGACTGATGGGTTGTGTATTCCCGTCCCGCTTTATCATTGTTTCGGGATGGTTCTTGGGAACCTGTCTGCAATGGCTTGTGGCGCTACGATGGTATTTCCATCTGAAGGCTTTGATCCTTTGGCGACGCTGACGGCCCTGGAGAGTGAAAATTGCACCGCCGTGCATGGCGTGCCGACGATGTTTTCGGCGATGCTGGACCATCCAGAGTTCGACCAATTTGATCTTGCTGCCATGCGCACGGGCATCATGGCCGGGTCACCTTGCCCTGAGCCCCTGATGCGACGGGTTATGCGGGATATGGGTTGTAATGAGATCACGATTGCTTACGGGATGACTGAAACAAGTCCCGTCTCTTTTCAAACTGCCGTTGATGATCCGATCCATCTCAAGGTGGGCACTGTGGGGCGTATTCAGCCGCATTGTGAAGTTAAAATCATCGATGCTGAAGGGAAGACGGCGCCAGTTGGTGAAACGGGTGAATTGCTGACCAGGGGTTATCTGGTGATGGCGGGGTATTGGAACGATCCCGATATTACCAAAGAGTCAATCATCGACGGTTGGATGCATACGGGCGACCTCGCGACACTGGACGATGAGGGGTATTGCCGAATTGTCGGACGCATAAAAGATATGCTTATCCGGGGTGGTGAGAATATCTATCCAGCAGAAGTCGAGGAATTTTTACTCACGCATCCTGGCATTTCTGAAGTCCAGGTTTTCGGGGTGCCAGATCCCAAATACGGCGAAGAGGTCGCTGTCTGGATCGTTGCACGGGATGAATCCCTCGGCGAACAGGCATTGAAGGACTATTGTGAGGGAAAAATCGCCCATTTCAAAATCCCGCGCTACGTTAAATTTGTTCGTGAAATGCCGATAACTGCAACCGGAAAACCGAGGAAATTTATTATGCGAGATATGATGGGCGAGGAACTGAGTCTGTCAAAATAATGCCTTTTCCACTAATTCTGGACGGGTTTCGATCCGCGCAACTCTGGCAAGTTTATTAAAGCAGGAAGGTTTTGCGATGACAAAGTTACGTATTAATCCGGATTCTGATGCACTTCTTGTGATCGACATTCAAAACGACTTTTGTCCCGGAGGTGCGCTGGCTGTTCCCAATGGAGATCAGGTTGTTACCCCTGCCAATTGCATGATTGAGGCTTTTCAGACGGTGGTATTGAGTCAAGATTGGCACCCCGCCGGACATCATTCATTTGCTTCATCCCATCAGGGCAAAGATCCTTTTGAAGTGGTTACGACGGCTTATGGCGATCAGGTCCTTTGGCCGGACCATTGTATTCAGGGCCGTCGTGGAGCGGAATTTCATCCTGATTTAAACACCAGCGCGGCCAGCCTGATAATCAGAAAAGGCTGCAGAAGTGAGGTGGACTCTTATTCTGCATTCTTTGAAAACGATCAGAAAACAACGACAGGTCTGTCCGGTTATCTAAGGGAAAAATCCATAAGTCGAATTTTCTTGTTGGGATTGGCGTCTGAATTCTGTGTCGCATTCTCTGCTCTCGACGGGTTGAAGGAGGGATTCGAGGTCTTCGTTTTTGAAGATGCAATTTGTGCGTTGGGAGGAGATTCGTACGAGATCATGTTGAAAAAACAGCTGGAGACTGGAGTTCAATTTATCGAAACGAATAAGATCGAAGTGTAGGGATTGTCGGAGAGTCTGATCACCTTAGCCTGATAGACAGCGCTCCAGGCAACGCTCGATACACCGTAAGCATCAAATACCAGAAGCTTCGAAGTCCCCTCCGATTTCCAGCCCTCCGTTCGTGTATGGATTGAGCGCGCGTTTCTGGCTCCGGACATCGTGCGGGACATTCTGGATGGCAAACAGCCTCTTGGCTTCACCTCAAAATGGTGCTCTCGACATTCCGAGCCATCAGACGGGCACGATCAGCGCCCGCTTCTCGCAACTCTCTGAACGCGTCTCCCCAAACCCGTATGGCGAAAATAGCGCTTGCAGACTTTCGCGATAGGACGGCCCTATTACTGCTGGGTCACGACCTGATCAGTGTTTACGACAACTCCTTGAGTGTGAGCGTCCGGTGTCCCCCGCCTAACGTCCGCGTTTTTGTTGCGTTAGTGTCCACCATGGGAAGTGGACACTTAGGGGCACTGTATGGCGGGAGAGCAGAAGAAGCGGCGTTGGCCGGATGAAGAAAAACGTTCGATCTG
>CAJQPW010000299.1 GCA_905480295.1 uncultured Rhizobiaceae group bacterium
GTGGCACGAACAATACCCGGACGCCGGTAAGGTGGGCGCGGGAACGAAGGGGCTCGAGTTTTTATTCGCGGCTTTGCCGCTTGCGCTCAGGTTTATGTTTTCGCTCACGCAGGCGACTGAAGTCGCCGCTCCGCGGGGGCGGCGCACAAGCGCCGGACAGCTCTTCGCTGTCCCTACGGAGAGCGCGCGGGCACGGGAACAGGCCATGCGGCGAAACTTCCAGAAACAAATCTCTCCGTATCAAGGCGGCGAAGAGCCGCCCGGTCCGGTCAGGACCGCCCCCGCGGAGCGAAGGGCGCAGCCCGACAGCGTGAGCGAAAACATACTTCCCCCCACGCACAAACCTCTCCGTATCAAGGCGGCGAAGAGCCGCCCGGTCCGGCCAGGACCGCCCCCGCGGAGCGAAGGGCAAAGCCCGACAGCGTGAGCGAGAACAAAACCCGAGCGAGAACATAATTCCCCCACGCACAAACCTCTCCGCACCAAGGCGGCGAAGAGCCGCCCGGTCCGGTCAGGACCGCTCCGGGTAAGCGCCTGCCTGTCTCACCCGCCAAACCCATCAGCATGCTCAAATATTCGCTCCGGACAGGAAAGCGTCACTGCTCCGGGTCAATGCAAACATTGGCTGCACGGCATGCCATCACGCCTTCCAGTGCAGCACCTGAAAACCGGCTCACAAACCAATTGGGGTTGAAACGCCGTCCAATGCCAAATTTCTGGTGGTGGTTGCACAGAATTTTGCACAAATGATCGAAAATTCGTAGATTTTGAATATCGATTCGCTGGGATGACGCTACATGCAAAGAATAGGTTCGATTCCATTTGACGTCAAAGACGGGCAGATTGCCCTTTTGTTTGTCACGTCACAAACCCGAGGGCGCTGGATCCTGCCCAAGGGGCTTGCCAAGGAAGGGGAAACGCACACGGAAACCTGCAAGCGCGAAGGGTTTGAGGAAGCCGGTATCGGTGGGGTCGTCATGGAAAACTTCCCCATGACTTTGCCGATAAACAAGAAGAGTCCCGGCGAGGGAAATGCCGTGCCGGTAACGTATTATCCGCTGCTTGTGGAAGAGCAGAGTTCAGTGTGGCCGGAATCAGACAAACGCGAACGCCACTGGGCGCTGTTGAGCGATGCTGAAAAAGTCGTCCATCGCGAAGATCTTCTGGCCCTGGTGCGGCAATTTGAAAGTCTCGTGCCCTGGATCAAAAAATCTGTAGAACAGCATAGATCGTAGCCGCCAACATGGCCGAGGCCGGCACGGTGATAACCCAGGCAGCGGCGATGGAGAGAACAAAACGACGGCGCACAAGCCGCCGCTTTTTGCGATTGACCGAACTGGCGAATGCTTCAGCAGCGGTTGCGTTGAGCTTGTGACCCGGACGCAATTTTTTGCGATTCGGATTTTCCGAAAACTCCCGCAGAAAGCCAACACCGAATACCGCACCCACGGCGATGTGGGTTGAGCTGACCGGCAGGCCCAACGACGTTGCAATCAATACCGTCACCGCTGCAGACAAGGCCACGCAATAGGCGCGCGGTGAGTTCAGACGGGTGATCTTTTCACCAACAACGGCGATCAGTTTAGGGCCATATAATCCAAGGCCCAGGGCGATGCCAAACGCGCCAACAACCATCACCCAAACAGGAATAGATACGCTTTTGGCAATCTCTTCGGACCCGCCCATGGTCGACACAATTGCGGCCAGCGGGCCGACCGCGTTGGCAACATCATTTGCCCCATGGGCGAACGACAGCAGGGCAGCGCCAATGATCAAAGGAAGATCAAACAGGCGATAGATATCTTTCTTGCGGTTTTGCAGGCCGATCGTACGTTTTGCTATATAGGGCCGCGCGATAACGTAAGCTGCGCCAAACGATGCGGCAGCAAACAACATGATCTCAATCACCGAGGCTTTCCAGATTTTCTTCAGCCCTTTCATAGCCATATAGGCTGCAAAGGCTGCGGCCATCAGGCCGATCAACATCGGCACCCAACGGCGGGCAGCCTCCAGGCGATCTGGAACATTGAGCACGCGGACCTTGATAAAATACAGCAATGCCGCCGCAACGCAGGCGCCGAAAACCGGCGAGATGACCCAACTGGCGGCAATCTTTGCCATAGTGCCCCAATTGACAAGGCCGACCCCGGCTGCAGCGATCCCCGCACCCAAAACACCGCCTACAATCGAATGGGTCGTGGACACGGGTGCGCTCAGAATGGTGGCGAGATTGATCCACAGTCCCGCCGCAAGCAAGGCGCTCAACATCAGATAGCGGAACTGCTGCACGGTGACTTCGCCACCGGGCGCAATAATGCCCTTGGACACGGTTTTCACCACATCGCCGCCGGCCAGAAGCGCGCCGGCAGTTTCACAGATTGCAGCAATGACCACGGCCCAGAAAACGGTAATGACCTTGCCGCCAACAGCGGGCCCCATATTGTTGGCAACGTCATTGGCTCCGATGTTCAGAGCCATATAGCCGCCAATGACAGCGGCAATTGCAATCAGCAGCGTTTCTTCACCCAGTCCGGTGTAAGCGCTGCCCGTATAGATGGCGACGACCGCCAGAAACAGAATGGAAAGTCCAATCGGTACGATGACTCCGCGCAAGCCATAGAATTGCGACTGCCCAAAGCCAAAGCGGCGAAGGTCGTTTACGTACCGGTTTTCCGGATTTTTATCAGAGCGGCTCAAGATTCTCCCTCCCCAAGAGACTCCTTGCGGCGTGCCGGAGGACCGTAGATTGACACCCCTCAGAACCAAATCACTAATTCACATTACTCACAGAAAGAAACGACTCGATCTGGTCCCGACCTCTGCCCGGTCATGCAAAACCCGCGCAAACGGGGAAACCGATTGCGCATTGGCCGCACGCTAGAGTGTCAAGACGAAAGTTTGCTTTCACGCTTAAGCAGCGGGGGCATCGGTTCATTGCCGGTCGACAAACGACGCTCACGGTCCACACGACAATCCTTAACGTATTTTCTGGACAGGTCGACCGGAGAGAAATACGGTTGAGCAATCAAATTTTGCCTGTTCGGCCAGAATCTTAGGTGTCAAAAAGTTGCAAAAAATCTTCTCAAACAAAGGTAGTCTCATGACGCGAACAATTTCCTTGGTCATTTGTACAGTGATGGGTGTTTTTCTCGCAAGCGCGGCCTGGGCCGACTGGAGCTTCAACGCTTCACCTTCCCCAAACGCAT
>CAJQPW010000300.1 GCA_905480295.1 uncultured Rhizobiaceae group bacterium
GTGTGTCAGGACAATCAGGGAGCGCCGGTTGATCCGCAGGTCTTTCTGGCTTCCGCCGATCAAGGCATAAATCTCAACCGCGGGGTATGGCATGGAGTTCTGACACCCTTGGTGGAAGCCAGTGACTTTTTGGTGGTTGACCGGGTTGGTGAAGGTGACAACCTTCAGGAATATTATTTTGATAGCCCGTTTCGCATCGCTTCCCTTACCGGATAACTAATCTTCCAGGTCGAGTGAATAGCCGGCGGCTCGGATGGTTCGGATCGGGTCGCGCTTGTCGGGTTGCTTGAGTGCCTTGCGCAACCGCCCTACATGCACATCGACGGTGCGCAGGTCGATATCCAGATCATGGGGCCAAACCCGCTCCAGCAACTGGTCCCGGCTCCACACCCGTCCCGGGCGGCCCATGAAGACTGAAAGAAGCCGGTATTCGGTCGGCCCGAGTTTGAGCAACGTTCCGTCGCGATAGGCCTTGTGTTGTTCTGTGTCTATGGTGATGTCGGCATAGGTTACAACTTCGCCGGACCGCACCGGATTGCTGCGCCGTATCATTGCCCGTGCACGGGCCAACAATTCCTTTACCGAATAGGGTTTGACCACGTAGTCATCGGCACCGGTATCCAATCCGCGCACCTTGTCGTTTTCTTCTCCGCGAGCGGTAAGCATCAGGATTGGAATCTCCCGCGTTTTGTCATTGCGCTTGAGCTGCCTGCACACCTCGATGCCTGACAGTTCGGGCAACATCCAGTCGAGGATGATCAGATCCGGATGGTATTCCTGTGCCAGCAATAGTCCTTCTTCGCCGTCTTCAGCAACCAGCGTGCGGAAATCCTGCTTTTGAAAGTTGAATTTCAGCAGTTCCAATTGAGCGGCTTCGTCTTCGACGATTAAGACAGTGGGTTCGGAATGTTTCATGCTCATGCTCAGATCAAATCACCTTCGGCGCTGACCACAATCTGACTGGTCATATCGCTCTTGGGGCGGTCGTCTTCTGGCAATTCTCCGGTGACCACGTAGTAAATTTGCTCGGCCACCGCCGTTGTGTGGTCTCCCATGCGTTCGATGTTCTTGGCAATGAACAGAAGATGCATGCAGGATGTGATGTTTCGCGGATCTTCCATCATATAGGTCAGCAATTCGCGAAACAGCGTATTGTGCATATGGTCGACTTCTTCATCACGCAAAATCAGCTCTTCCGCCATCGCGAGATCTTTTTTCACGTATGCATCGAGAACATCGCGCACCATCTGTTGGACCAGCTGACCCATGCGTTTGAGGGTTTTTTCGGAGGAGCCGACGGAATCATGGCCACTCAATGCGACTGTGCGTTTGGCAATATTTTTACAATAATCACCAATGCGCTCAAGGTTGGATGCGACCTTCATCGCGCAGACGACATGGCGTAAATCCGATGCCAGGGGTTGGCGCAGAGCCAGGATTCGTATCGAATTTTCATCGATGGCGGATTCCAACGCGTCGATGGGCTTGTCGGCGGCCCGAACCGTTTTGGCTAGGTCTTCGTCGCGGGCAATCAGTGCGTTGATCGACAACATGATCTGATTTTCGACCATGCCACCCATTTCGAGAATCATGTTCTCGATCTGAGTCAGGTCCCGGTCAAAACTTTTAACAATATGAGTGTTTTCCATGGGAAATTCTCCAATCAACCGATACGGCCGGTAATGTAGTTTTGTGTGCGTTCTTGGCGCGGTGCGGAAAAGATCTGCTCGGTGGTTCCGAACTCTACCAGTTCTCCAAGATGAAAAAATGCAGTTTTTTGAGATACCCGGGCGGCCTGCTGCATCGAATGGGTAACGATGATGATGGTATATTTTTCCCGCAGTTCGTCGATCAGGGTTTCCACCGTCGCCGTCGCAATCGGGTCAAGAGCGGAGCAGGGCTCGTCCATCAAAATCACCTTTGGCTGAACCGCAATTGCGCGGGCAATGCACAGTCTTTGCTGTTGTCCACCTGACAGTCCGGTACCTGGCTGATCAAGACGGTCTTTGACCTCTTCCCAAAGCCCCGCGCGCTTGAGGCTGGTTTCGACAATTTCTTCCATTTCGAGTTTATGTTTTGTCAGTCCATTGATTTTTGGTCCGTAGGCGACGTTCTCGAAGATGGACTTGGGAAAGGGATTTGGTTTTTGGAAGACCATTCCGACTTTTTGACGCAACGCGACCACATCAACTTCCGGTGCATAGATGTCCTGTCCGGCAAGCGTGATCGAACCTTCGACCCGACAGATGGGAATGACATCGTTCATTCGGTTCAGGCAGCGCAGCAGCGTGCTCTTGCCACAGCCTGAGGGACCAATGAAAGCCGTTACCGCATTTGGCTCAATCTCAACATTTACATCGATGATGGCCTGCTTTTCCCCATAGAAGACCTGAGTGTCCCGAACTTCGATAATCGGTGTGGGGCTTGCGGAGGGAACTGGCATCACGGTCTCTTCGATATGGGTTTGTATATTCATGTCAGCCACCTTTACCAACGAGTTTCGAGACGACGGCGCAGGACGATGGCTATCAGGTTCATCAGCACCAGGAAGATCAGCAGAACAAAAATCGCCGCTGAAGTTTTTTCCAGAAATCCCCGCTCCGGACTGTCTGCCCAAAGGAAAATCTGAACGGGCAGGGCGGTTGCCGCTTCGGTTACCCCGCCCGGCAAATCCACAATGAAGGCCACCATGCCGATCATCAAGAGGGGGGCTGTTTCACCGAGAGCCTGGGCCATACCGATAATCGATCCGGTCAACATGCCTGGCATGGCCAGCGGTACCACGTGGTGAAACGTGGTCTGAACCTTACTGGCTCCCAGTCCAAACGCGGCTTCCCGTATCGAGGGCGGTACGGCCCGCAGCGAGGCTCTTGATGCAATAATGATGGTCGGCAGGGTCATCAATGCCAGCACCATGCCGCCGACGAGCGGGGTCGAGCGGGGAAAGCCGAATACGTTGAGAAAAATTGCCAGGCCCAACAGGCCGAACACGATGGAAGGAACCGCAGCCAGATTGTTGATATTGACCTCGATGATCCGGTTGATGCGTCCCTTGTGGGCAAATTCTTCCAGATAGACCGCTGACAATACGCCGGTCGGAAATGAAAACAGGAAACAAACCAGCAAGGTCAGCGCGGAACCAATAATGGCTCCAAGAATTCCGGCCTGCTCAGGTTCACGTGAATCGCCACTAGTGAAAAACTGAGTATTGAAGCGCTTCTCGATCTGCCCTTTGTCATGCAGGTCCTTGATCCAACCCAGTTGCAGGTCGCTAACCCGGCGCTGATCCTCGGCGACTTCCGCTGAAATATTTCCCTTCAGGAACATATCAACGTCGCTTGAAGCGCGCACCCATAAAGATGCGCGTGTGCCGACCAGTTTCGGATTGGCCACCACGGTGTCTCGGACGCCATATTCGGCGGTGGCGCTGATCAGCTTATAGAGCTGGCGTTTTTCCTTTCGGCTCTTTGCTTCCGGGAAACGTTCCCGCATTGCTTTTTTTACGAGGCTCCCGAAACGGCTCTTCTTGATCACAAGCGGGTCGCCCGTGCCGTCAGGATCAATCTTGTTCGCGGGCAGGTTGATCTCAATGTTTACGAAGGCCTGCTGAAAAGCCCCCGTGCCCCGTAGGACAATTGATCCGACCATCAACGCAAGAAAACCAAGCGATACCGCGATCGCGGCCATGCCATAGAGGCGAAACCGCCGTTCAGAGCGGTGCCGGGGCGATCGGGCCGGAATGCGTATGTCGACGGTATCAGTCATATTGTTCTTTGTATTTGTCTACGATGCGCAGGGCGATCACGTTGAGGCACAGGGTGATGAGAAACAGCAGCAGACCGAGGGCAAATGCGGACAGCGTTTTGGCGCTGTCAAATTCCTGATCTCCCGTCAGCAACGTAACAATCTGTACAGTCACCGTGGTCACGGCTTCGAGGGGGTTGAGCGTCAGTTTGGCCGCAAGGCCTGCTGCCATGACGACGATCATGGTTTCGCCTATGGCGCGGGACGTGGCCAGCAAAAGGCTGCCGGCAATACCAGGTATCGCAGCGGGCAGGATCACCTGTTTTATGGTTTCAGCCTGGGTCGCCCCAAGTCCATAGGACGCATCGCGCAGGGATTGAGGCACCGCATTGATCACGTCGTCGGAAAGTGAAGATACCAATGGGATGATCATCACACCCATGGTCAGGCCGGCAGCCAGTGCGCTTTCGGAAGCGATTTCAAAGCCAAGCTGATCACCGCCGTTTCGCAGCATCGGCGCGACAATCAGGGCAGCGAAAAAGCCGTAAACCACTGTTGGAATGCCTGCGAGCAGTTCGAGCAGCGGTTTGATGAAATTTCGGCTGCGCTTTGAAGCATATTCGGCCAGATAAACCGCTGACATCAGCCCCAGAGGCGTTGCGATGGCCATGGCGATGGCGCTGATCAGCAGGGTGCCGACGATCAGCGGAATGGCACCAAAGGCACCGCTGGCTCCGACCTGATCGGCACGGAGCGCCGTTTGCGGGCTCCATTCAAGGCCAAAAAGGAAATCGAAAATAGAAATTTTCTGGAAGAAGCGCAGGGATTCCAACAGCAAGGAGGCAACGATGCCGATTGTCGTGGCAACAGCTATCAGCGCGCACAGGATCAGGATCGCCCGGACCAAAAGGTCGGTGATCCGGTCTTTGTTGCTGGTGCGGGTAATCGCGATGGAGGTGGGATCAGACACGATGCTCTGCTTTGGAATGGAAGGGTCCAGCATGCAGGCCATGCTGGACCATCATATGGAGGTGTTGGCGTCCTACATGGACAGAGGCGTGAGGTTTGCAACCGCTGATTTTACGGCTTCCGCTTCGTCCTCAGTCATTGGGATCAGACCCTTTTCAGCCAGATATCCGTCTTCGCCAACGGCATCCTCACTGGTGAATTCAGCGAGAAACTCTTCGATGCCAGGGACGACTCCCACATGCGCCTTCTTGACGTAGAAATAGAGAGAACGGGATACCGGGTAGGCACCTTCTGCAATGTTTTCAAAGGTTGGCAGATTGCCTTCGATTTCTGAACCCTGAACCTTGTCGGAGTTCTGATCGAGGAAGCTGTATCCAAAAATACCAAACGCTGCCGGGTTGGCTTCCAGCTTCTGGACAATCAGATTGTCGTTTTCGCCAGCCTCAACAAAAGCCCCGTCTTCACGGATGGTGTGACAAATCGCTTTGTAGGTTTCCTTGTCTGACTTTTTCAGGGCTGCAATCATGTCATATTTCTTGCATCCGCCTTCCATTGCCAGCTCAACGAACGCGTCGCGGGTGCCAGACGTTGGGGGAGGGCCAAGCACTTCAATCTTGACATTGGGCAGGGCCGAATTGACTTCGTTCCAGGTTTTGTAGGGGTTAGCGACCAATTTGCCGTCAATCGGTACGTCTTTTGCCAGAGCGGTGAAAATGTCCTTGCGGGACAATTTCATCACGTCCGATGCACGGGAGTTGGACAATACGATACCGTCGTATCCGACTTTCACCTCGACGATGTCTTTCACACCGTTTTTGCCGCACAGCTCTACTTCGCTGACCTTGATGCGGCGCGATGCGTTGGTGATGTCGGGTGTATTGGTGCCAATACCGCCACAAAACAGTTTCAGACCACCACCGGAGCCAGTGCTCTCAACAACGGGGGTTTTGAAATCGGTGTTCTTGCCAAAACGTTCTGCAACCGAAGTAGCAAACGGGAAGACAGTGGAAGAACCCACGATATTGATTTGATTGCGCGCATCAGCAGAAAATGTGGAAAGCGAAAATGAAGCAGCGGCTGCGCCAGCTGCAAGAACCAGTTTGTTTGTTCTGAACATCACGTCAGAATCTCCTGTTTGAATTCGACCCATCGGGCTCACGCGAGCTTCAATGAACCCGGCGTGTGAACGGACTATGTCAGTTTTGCTACAGTTTTGTGACGCAATCCCCAGGCGGTCGTGATCAGTGATCAGCGGCCTGGACGGGTGGTGGGAAGGCTGACTGAAAAGCAGCTACCCGCATCCTGTTTGCTGCTGATTTGCAGCCGCCCGCGGTGGCGATGCACGATGTGTTTGACAATCGCCAATCCCAGTCCGGTGCCGCCTTTGTTTCGCGACCTGTGGGTGTCGACGCGGTAGAAACGTTCGGTGAGGCGGGGAATATGGCGCTGCGCAATGCCTTCCCCTTCATCCTTTACATCGATCACCAGCGCCGGACCGTTGATTCCGGGAACGGTGTCCATCAGCCGGGTTTCAATCGTGACTGTCGTGTCACGACGGCCATATTTGATCGCATTTTCAATGAGGTTTTGAAGAACCTGGGTCAGTTCGTCTTCACTGCCGGGCACAGGAGGCATGTCGGTGGTAAGCTTTAGCTCAAATTGCTTGCCTTCCCGCTCTGCCGAATCCGCGAGGGTGGTCGTGATTCTGGCAATGATGGCACCTATATCGGCCTCGCCTTCGGGACGCATGCGTTGCTGTGATTCGACCTTGGAGAGGGAAAGCAGGTCGGCAATCAGCCGCACCATGCGTTGCGCTTCCATCTCCATCACGGACAAAAAATGTTGGCGCTGCTGGGGATCAACCGCCGATTCGTCCTGCAGTGTTTCAATGAAGCCTGAGACAGCAGTAAGCGGCGAGCGCAGCTCATGACTGACATTGGCGACAAAGTCGCTGCGCATTTGTTCCGCCTCACGCAAGTCTGATACATCGGTCATGCTGACCACGACGCGGGCGCCATCTTCATTGTCATGGCCAAGATCCGCGACAATGACGCGGTAGCTTGCACCTGAAAGGGCATCTTCGGTGACAACCTGTTTGGTTGTCTTCGCACCGGACAAGATTTCACCAATTGCGCCGATACAATCGGGGTGACGGGATATTTTGACAAAGTCCATGCCGATCGGGTCTCCACCAAACATGGCCAGGGCTGCTGGGTTCGCGAATAAAACGGCACGATCTTCGTCCAGGACGTACACAGCATCCTGCAGCGCGTTGAGCAGTAGAGGCAGATAGGACTTGGACATGGATCGATTCCGGATTGGAAAGCGGCTGTTGATGCGATAGCGCTGAATTTCCTGCCACGTCAAACCTCACTGGATCAAGTCGGCAGTATAACAAGCAATGACACAATTTCTTCTTGTTGGTGCCTTTTAACTCAGATTTGGTCTGGATTGGCAGGCCAAGGGCTTGCGCATCTTTGACAAGGCAATATGGTGCGCGCGAATTCCCCGTAGATGAACCCTTCAAAATTTGTGTATTCCGGTTGCTGCTCCTGCCACCACGCGTGCGAGAGCCACGGTTGTCACTGCCAACACCAATGCGAAGGATTGCCGATCAGATGATCGTCCGAATTCCCGAGAAGGAAAACAATGTTTCAGTCTAAACCCGGTCTGCTTGACCAAATTCGTGATCGTTTCGCCTTTATAGATACCTGCCCGGAGCAAGGTCCGCGTATCTTTTTTGAAAATGCCGGCGGCGCGCTGACGCTGAAATCCGTGGTCGATGTGTCGACCCGGTATGCCGCCATTCCCGACAATCAGGGACGCAGCAATTCGGGTTCCAAGGCGCTGGTTGCGGCAATTGATCAGGCAAAAGCGGATGCTATGACTTTTCTCAATGCTGGTTCCGGACAGGTGTTTGTCGGCGAGAGCGGCACTGAACTGTTGTTTCGGCTGATCAGCAATGCAGTGTTGGAGACTCCGGCTGGCGGGCAAGTACTCGGCAGTACGCTTGAACACCCAGCATCCCGCAGCGCTGCTCAGCGATGGGCGAAAGTTGCTAATAAACAATATGTTGCGGTAAGTCACAATGACCAGACGGGATCAGTGACGGCGCGGGATTATGCGCCGCATGTAACGCCGGACACCCGGGTTGCGACGATCATTCATACCTCGCCGGTGACTGGCATGGGGGTCGATATTGCGTCGATCGTCAAGACCATCCGTGCCGTTGCACCGGATTGTCTGATCATTGTCGATGGCATTCAGCATGCTGCCCATGGTGGGTTGGATATCGATCACTATGACATCGATGGCTATGCAATCTCGCCTTACAAAGTGTTTTCCCGCCATGGATACGGGATGGCCTGGATTTCAGACCGCCTGTCGAAATTGCCACATGACAGCCTGATCGGTGGTCCGGAAGGAAACTGGGAACTGGGAACGCGCGATACCGGCGCTTACGCAACATTTTCCGAAGTTGTTGAGTATTTTGACTGGGTTGGGTCTCATTTCACGTCGTCTGACGACAAGCGTGCGCGTATTGTGGCTGCCGGTGAGGCCATTCATGCCCACGAAAAGTCACTGACTGACGCAATGTTACACGGAACCGGCAACATGAAGGGCCTGGCGGACTATGACGAGGTCACCGTTATCGGTGGCATCGACAATCCGCAGCGGGAAGGTCTGGTCGCGATGAATATCGACGCAATCGATGCGGAATCGTTGGTGCAGCAGTTGAACGAGCGCGGGATTCGCGTCCATGTCCGCAAAGCAGACCACTATTCCCGAAATATTCTGGACCCTCTGGGCCTGCCAGCCTGCGTTCGGGTGTCGATGTGTCACTATAATTCACACGCCGAAGTGGAGCGTTTTCTCGAAGCCATCCGCGATATTACTGCGGCGCGTTAACGCAGGTCGCACATCCAGGCCAGTCCATCGGATGTGGCGCTGTCAGGCTTATATTCAGCGCCCAACGGCTGGCGGTACCCCAGCTCGGCAATGCGCTTGAAAACGTGGGCATAGTTCAATTCGCCGTGGTCTGGTGCGCCGCGTCCCGGCACCGCTGCGAACTGGATATGGCCAATCAGCGGAAGAAATTCTTCCAATTTGTTGGAAATGTCACCTTCCAGCAATTGCACATGGTAACAATCAAACATCAGTTTCAGATTGTCAGCCCCGACTTCTTCAATAATACCCCGCGCCTGATCGGTGCCGTTCAGAAAGTATTCCGGTGCGTCGTAGGTGTTCAGGGGTTCGATGAGAATGGTTAGTCCCAGTTTGCCGGCTTTCGAACAGGCGTAACGCAGGTTGGAAACAAACGTGGCGTGGGCAGCTTCACCGTACCCGGTGCCGGCCATGACGTGCACACAAAGGGCGGAAATTTCAGCGCCATAGGCAAGTGCTTCGTCGATGGCAGCACGCGCTTCCTCCACCCGGTCTGGTATCGAGCACAGTCCATTGTCACCGGCTTCCGGGTTGCCGCGTCGGGTGTTGATGCCCAGCATTTGCATATTGGTATCCTGCAAAGCTTTCACAACATCACCGGCGGGTACGTCGTAGGGGAAGTGGCACTCCACCGCGTCAAACCCTGCTGCATGCGCTGCATGGATTGCATCGGGCAGGGCGAGCTCGGTCCACAAAAACCCGAGATTGGCTGAAAATTTGGTCATTGTTCCCAATCTATATCAAAATGCGTCACCAAATCGGAGATTTGCTCTGGTTTGAGCGTTCTTGCGTCATAGCCACGCATCAGCATAGCGAGCCGGGCCGTATCCTCCAGTTCTTCGATGGCGTTGCACGCGGCCTCAACGTCCTTCCCGGCGACCACTGGCCCGTGATTGGCCAGCATCACGGCGCTTCGCTTGCCTGCAAGGCCGCGCACCGCTTGCCCCATCTGTGGATCACCAGGTCTGAAATAGGGCAACAGCTTGACCTTGCCCAATTTCATAATCGCATAAGGTGTAAGCGGTGGCAGAAAATTATCTTCATTGACTTCAGGCATCATTGACCAGGCAACGGCGTGGCAGGAGTGCAGATGAACAACCGCTCCGGCGCTGCTTCGCGTGTCATAGAAGGCCGTGTGCAGGGGCATTTCCTTGGTGGGCGGATCACCATCGACAAAAGCACCCGACTGGTCAAACCGGCTCAGCCGACCAGGATCAAGGCGCCCAAAGCTGGTTCCCGTGGGAGAAACAAGCAGCCCACCATCACAAGTGCGTGCGGAGATGTTGCCGGTACTGCCACCGGTCAGTCCCCGGTCAAATAGCGATCGTGCCAGCAAGCAAATCTGTTCCCGCAGGGCGGTGTCGGAAGACATCAGTTGGAACCCGCCAGCACGGTTGCAGCATCCCGGAAAAAATCAGGGCCACCGAAATTGCCTGACTTCAAGGCTATGACCAGCTCTGGTCCTGCCCGTAAAGCCGGTACACCGACGGCGATTTCTGGACCGACTTCCAATTGGCTCAGGCCGAGGCCTTCAACGACGGCACCAGAAGTTTCTCCACCGGCTGTGATCAGGCGGCCTGCGCCAGCGGCAACCACCAGACGGGCCACTTCTGCAAACAGGCTTTCCAGCGCTTCCGCTGCCCGTTCGCGACCAAATTCGGCCTGCACCTGGCGCACAATACCGGGATCTGCAGAACTATAGGCGAGAGGCAGTCCCGACTGCTGCAGCAGCCAGTCTGCAACACTCGATGCAGTCAGCCGACCTGTGATGACCGCCCGAGCCTCGATTTCATAGGTCGGGTTGTTTTCGGCATGGCGTGCGACCTGCTCACGCGTGGCGTTGGAACAGGATCCGGAGAGGATGACACATTTGCCCGTTTCACCGGTCCAATGTGTGGAGGTGCCGGCCAACAGGCCACGACGGGCAAAATTGCCGGGCAATCCAAGCGCTATGCCGGAACCTCCGGTGATGAGCTTTAACCCGTCAGCGGCATGGCCGATATCATACAGATCCTCATCACGGGTGGCATCGACCACGATCAACCGTTTTCCAGCCTCTTTTTCGCGGGTCAGTGCCTGTTTGACGGCCTCTTCTCCACGCAACACGTCTCCCGCTGCCACATGTCCGACCTCGTTTCTGGTCTGCGGCCGCAGCCATCTTCGGATATCGGCATCGGTCATCGGGGTTAAGGGATGATTTTCCATTCCGCTTTCACAGAGCAGGACATCGTTGACGAACAGATGCCCCTGATAGATCGAACGGCCAGCCCCCGGAAAAGCCGGACAGATGATCACTCGATCTGCATCCAATGCATCAGCCAGCGCATCGCAAACGGGGCCGATATTGCCTTCGGGCGTGGAATCGAATGTGGAGCAATACTTGAACAGGAATTGCTGACATCCCTGATCCTGCAGCCATTTCAGGGCTGCCAGCGATTGATCAACGGCGTCCAGAACCGGGACTGAACGGGACTTCAGAGCGACGATACCCGCTTCGACTGTGGGATCGGCATCGAAGGTTGGAATGCCGGTATATTGGGTTGCGCGCATGCCCTGTTTGGCCAGCGTGTTGGCCAAATCGCTGGACCCGGTAAAATCGTCTCCGATACAACCTAAAAGCATATTTTTCCCTTTACAGGCGGTGTTTACAGCGAATGTCCCGCCTTGGCAAAATCTGGATCAGATTGAGTAATTGAGAATATTCAGTCTCCCACCAGGCCGGGCGAATTGGTCTAATTCGAGCCCCATGGACCATGGTGGGCACCGGGGGCATCCAGCCGGCCAAATGAATGGGCGCCGAAGAAGTCACGTTGTCCCTGTATCATGTTGGCGGTGCCGCGGGCGGTGCGCATGGTGTCAAAGTAGGCGATGGCAGTCGACAGCGCCGGCACGCTGTGGCCGTGGCTGATGGCGATCGCCACCAATTGTCGCAAGCTGTCGTGGGTCTGTTGCATCTTGTCTGCAAAATAGGGGGCAAACATCAAATTCAGATTGGAATCATTGGCCAGTGCTTCTGCCATGTCATTAAGCATGGTCGAGCGAATGATGCAGCCTTCGCGCCACACTTCTGCGATCTGAGGCATGGGCAACGACCAGCCATATTCGTCAGACGCCGCTGAAAGCATGACAAAACCCTGCGCATAACAGGCGATTTTTCCCGCAAGCAGCGCGTTTTCCATCAACTCAAGTGTCAGCACATCATTTGCGATTGCTGTCGGACTGGCACCAAACAAACCTTCCCCGGCCTGTCTTTCAGCCAGCCGTGAAGACAGATTGCGTGCGGCAACCGCCGCGTCGATCACAGATACAGGTGAGGCCAGTTTCAGCGCTTCAATCGCTGTCCACCGCCCGGTGCCTTTCTGACCCGCTGAATCAAGAATAATGTCGAGAACCGGTTTGCCGGTGCTTCCGTCCACCGCCTTTGATACCTGAGCAGAAATTTCGATCAGGTAGGACTTCAGCGGTCCCTGGTTCCACTGCTGAAAGACCGGGGCGACATCTGCCGCGCTCAGCCCCAATCCGTCCCGCATCAGGCCATAGACCTCGGCGATCATCTGCATGTCGGCATATTCAATTCCGTTATGCACCATCTTGACGAAGTGCCCGGCACCGCCTTCACCCATCCATGTGGCGCAGGGCTGGTCTTGATATTTTGCTGAAATGGCCTGCAACACCGGCTCAACCCGTTGCCAAGCAGACTGGTCGCCACCACCCATGATCGAAGGTCCGTGACGCGCGCCTTCTTCACCGCCGGATACGCCAATGCCGAGGAAAAGTTCCTTGGCGGCCGTGGCAGCTGCGGCGCGACGGTTGGTGTCCTCAAAATGGGCATTGCCGGCGTCGATTATCAGATCGTCGGGACCAAGCAAGGGACGCAAAACAGCCATTTGCTGATCGACCACGGCGCCTGCGGGAACCATCAAAATTATGTTGCGTGGGGTGGCAATGGCTTCAACGAAAGCTTCCAGCGAATTGGTGGGCACGACACGTGGTGCCAGATCACCGGCTTCCTGGTGAAATGCGTCAACCCGATCCACAGTCCGGTTGAACACAGCGATGGGATGACCTTTTTCAGCTATGTTTAAGGCCAGATTTGAGCCCATCGTACCCAGCCCAATCAGTCCGTAGGAAGGTTTCGCCATTTGTTTCATCACCCGTTTCAAGCCATTTCATTTCACGTAGGAATATTCATCAAAGGCGGTTGTGTCCAATAAAGATCACCTATACCCCAACCTAATTGGCGAGAACGAAATGGAGAATGCAAAATGGTTCGCGGTGCAAAAATGTTTGATCTGACTGGTAAGCGGGCGCTGATCACAGGTTCTTCGCAAGGCATCGGCTACGCGTTGGCCCAGGGTTTGCTGGATGCCGGCGCTTCGGTTGTGCTGAACGGGCGCAACAAGGAAAAACTTGCCACAGCGGCGGATGCACTGGAGGGAGACAGCGATAAAATTCAAACCTTGTGTTTCGATGCCACAGATCATGCAACGGTACGGGCAATGGTCGACCAGTTTGAAGCCGAGCAGGGTGCGATTGATATTCTGGTCAACAATGCCGGGATGCAGTTTCGAACACCCTTGCAGGATTTCCCGGCTGACATGTTCACCAAATTGCTGGAAACCAACATCGGTACCGCGTTCAATGTTGGTCAGGCCGTGGCCAATCACATGATCAACCGTGGTGCGGGAAAGATCATCAATATCGCTTCGGTACAGACCGCACTGGCCCGTCCAGGAATTGCGCCCTACACCGCGACCAAGGGAGCGGTCGGCAATCTGACCAAGGGCATGGCGACGGATTGGGCTCCGTTCGGTCTGCAGGTCAACGCCATTGCACCTGGATATTTCGACACGCCCCTCAATGAAGCGCTGGTCAATGATCCTGAGTTCAGTGCCTGGCTGGAAAAACGAACTCCAGCTGGTCGTTGGGGCAATGTCGACGAATTGGTTGGTGCTTGTGTATTCCTGTCATCACCGGCGTCCAGTTTCGTCAACGGACACACGCTTTATGTTGATGGTGGCATTACCGCGTCGCTGTAGCCGTTTAATTGCCCTTGAACACCGGTTTTTCCTTGTCGAAAAACGCCTGAACCCCAGCCTTAAAGTCATTGCTTTGGGACAGCGGGTTTTGTTCCAGACCTTCAGCGGTAATTGTATCGCGGTAGCTCATATGGCCAACCTGACGCAGAAGACGTTTCGCTGCCGCCATAGAAAGGGGTGCACCAGCGGCTAGATCCTGCGCCCACTGTTTTGTGGCATCATCCAGCTCGGAGGCTGCAAAGAGCTTATTGGCAATGCCGCAATCCAGGCACGTTCCGGCGGGAATTTTTTGCCCCTCAAGCACGGCCTGCAACGCACGATGGTAGCCCATATTCTGCAGCAGCAACTGTGTATTGCCACCATCGGGGATCAGTGAAATTGCCGCAAAGGCCATGTAGATTGTGGCGTCATCTGCCATCGTCATCAAATCGCAATTCATAGCGAATGCAGCGCCAATGCCAGCCGCCGAGCCATGAACCTGTGCGATCCAGATTTTACTGCTGTTGGCAATTCCCATCAGGGCTGGTTTGTATTCATCTTCCAGATGTTGGCTGACTGGATTTTCGATTCCGCCAGCAAGATCGGCGCCGGCGCAAAAGCCGCGTCCTTCGCCTTTTAGAATGACAACCCGCACCGTATCGTCAGCATCGACAGTGTCCACGATCGCCCTCAGTTTTTGCCGCAAAACATCGTTGAGCGCATTGAACTGCTTGGGTCGGTTCAGGGTGATGGTTGCCACAGGACCATCGACTTCATACAACATCACTTCATCCGACACGGGCGTCTCCATTAGGAAATATTTTCTGCTTGGGAATATTCCATTTGATTGGTCGCTTGCAAACCCCATTTGCTGCCAAAGCAACAATTCGCTGAACCAGAATTCTGACATGGCCAACGACAAACAACTCGAATTTTTGCAAACCTGCGAAGCGGCGCTTTTGGATGGAACGTTCAAGCGCGCGGTGTTCAACAGCCGCGCTGAAGATGGAAAAAAATTCCGGGCTTCCTTTGATCTTCTCGTTGGTGGCAAAAAGAATTTCATTACTTACGCTGACAACAATTCAGCTGAATCCCGGCGCCTCGAGCTCGATGGCAAAAGCCTGCTTGAGATGATGGCCGCACCGCCAATCACGCCGTTTCGCACGGGGCTTTTGTGCACGTCCAGTTTTGACCTGCATTATTCGGAAAATCGCAAATTGCAGCCGCGACTGTATCGCTCAAAAGCGTCAATGAAGAATGTGGATCAACAGCACAATCGCGCCAAGAACTACGTGCTCGACAGCAAGCGTCCGTATTTGCAGGGGTTGGGGGTGACCAATGCCAAGGGTGATGTTGTTAAAAAACACTACGGAAAGTTTCGACAGATTGCCAATTTTGTTGAAATCATCGATCGCGATATTGGCACCTTTGTCACCGAGGCGAAGGATCCGATTTCGATGCTCGATCTGGGGTGCGGCAAGGGCTATCTGACTTTTGCAACATATGACTATATCCGCAGTCGCGCCCAGGTGGAGCCGCGGGCGCGTGGCATAGATATCAAGACCAATGTGATTGACCTGTGCAACAATCTGGCTGGTAATCTGAATTTCACCGGGCTGGAATTTCAAAATGTTCGCATTCAACCGAAAACACCGCAGGACGTTGATATTCTGATTGCTCTGCATGCCTGCGATACCGCGACCGACGATGCGCTGGCCTTGGGACTGCGATCCAACACGCAATATTTTTTCTGTGCACCGTGTTGTCAGGCTGAAATTGCGGCGCAAATCAGTACCAGCAATTCGGACTTTGATCTGGTCAATCGCTTCGCACTGATGAAACGGCGACAAGCCGACATCATCACCGATGTTTGCCGGGCGCTTCTACTGCAATCCTTTGGTTATGATGTGAAATTCCTGGAATTCACCGCGCTTGAACACACATCAAAAAACGTGATGCTGGCTGGTCGTCGCGATGCTTCCGTCGATCGTGAGAAGGCGTATGCGGATTATCTGCAGTTGAAACAGTCAGCAGGATTTTCGCATCATGCATTGGAAGAAAATACTGCGGATCTGCGCGCAAATTCTGCTGCATAGCATCGATTTTCCAGTTTCCACGTTATTTGGAAAATATTCGCCGGAAACAATAAAAACGATCTAACTCGATGTATATAATAGATAAAATTACTTCCTATTGGACTTGTCATTGATCCTGCCTTCATCCTAGGGTGATAGGGTGTCGAGCCGGCATAATCACGCGTAGTGGTATGTTGCAGACCCCTGGAATTCAAAACAAAATCATCTTGCGGAGGAATAATTATGAGTCGATTCACAAATGCTTTGATGGGATCATTGTTTGGGGCGGGGGCGCTTCTGGGGTCTACGGCTGCGTCTTTCGGAGCCGATACGATCAAAGTCGCATTCATTGATCCGCTGTCAGGTCCATTTGCGGCCACGGGCACGTCCGGTTTGGCTCATTACCGATATGCAGCTGAAGAGTTGGTCAACAAGACCGGCGGCGTGCTGGGTGGAACGAAATTCGAGATCGTCCCCTTCGACAACAAAATTTCCGCCAAGGAATCTTTGATCCAGCTGAAAGTGGCAATCGATCAGGGCATTCGTTTCATTGCCCAGGGTAACTCATCGGGTGTTGCCAATGCGATCACTGATGCTGTGAAAAAGCATAACCGAAGAAATCCGGATCAGCGGGTGTTGTTTTTGAACTATTCAGCGGTCGATCCGGCGCTGACCAATGCCAAGTGCAATTTCTGGCATTTCCGCTTTGACGCCAACGCCGACATCAAGATGGATGCTTTGACCGACGTGATGGCAACCGATACCGGCATCAAGAAAGTGTATCTGATCGGTCAGGATTATTCTTTTGGCAAGGCGGTTGCAGCCGCAGCTGTTCGTTTCCTGGGAGAAAAACGACCGGACATCGAAATTGTTGGAAACGAGTTGCACCCCATCGGCAAAGTGAAGGATTTCACCCCCTATGCCCGCAAGATCGTCTCTTCCGGAGCCGATGCCATGATAACCGGTAACTGGGGGTCAGACATGGTGGGGCTTGGAAAGGCGGTGATCGGAGCCGGGTTTAAGAACCCGATTTACACCTATTACGCGGCTTCCGACGGCATCACCAAAACATTCGGTAAAGACGGCGAAGGCAAGTTGAAACTGGTGATGGAAGGGCAGCTCAATCCTCCGGTGTCCGATCGGGCAGCGGCCTATACCAAGGGTTTCAAGGCGCAGTATCCGGATTTTGACATCGGCCAGCCGCGGATTGCCAATGTCATGGAAATGTTGGCCAAAGCGATCAACAAGGCTGGCAGTGCCACCGATATGGTCAAAGTCGCCAGCGCGCTGGAAGGTATGGAACACGACTCAATCTGGGGCAGCAAGATCACGATGCGCCCACAGGACCATCAGGCTATTCAAAATGTGCATATCATGGCCCATACCGCCAATGATGTGACCTTCGATTTCGATAATTCCGGTTTCGGATTGAAGGTGGAAAGCACCGTTGAAATGGCGGCTGCAGACAGTGCGACCAGTTGCAACATGAAACGCCCCTAAGCGTTGTCATTAAGTTGCCTGCCACCAGTCGCCTGTCACGTCGCGCCAGCCCCTCAGATTGGTGGTGCTGACTTCCTTGGGATTCCGCCGATACCCGGTGGAATCCATCCTCACTTGAGCTGAAATCCGGAACTGAGTGTCGTGTCGCTTTTCATTGTCAACATACTCGACGGCTTTGTAACCGGCCTGTTGCTGTTCATGTTGTGCAGCGGGCTGACCCTGATTTTTTCGATGATGGGTGTATTGAATTTTGCACATGCCAGTTTTTACATGCTGGGCGCCTATTTCGGTTATCAGATCAGCACCATTGTCGGTTTTTGGCCGGGTCTTTTGCTGGCACCGATATTGGTCGGAGTGATCGGCGCAGCGATCGAGCGTTATGGCCTGCGCCGAGTTCATAAATTTGGTCACGTGCCGGAGCTGATTTTCACCTTCGGTCTGGCGCTGTTGATCGAAGAAGTGGTGCAGTTTTTCTGGGGTAAGAGCCAGATGGCATTCGAAGCGCCGGATGTGTTGAATTTTTCTGCGTTTTCAATCGCTGGTAATGCCTTTCCTGCCTACAAGGTTTTCATGATTTTCGTCGCCATGGGCGTGTTTCTGGTGCTGCTTTATATTCTCACCAAGACCCGCGTCGGCATGATCATCCAGGCGGCATTGAGTTATCCGGAAACCGTGCAGAACCTCGGCCACAATGTGCCGCTGATTTTCATGGGGGTTTTTGGTGTCGGAACAGCCATGGCGGGCATAGCTGGTGTGATGGCCGGGCCTGTTTTGGGAACGTTTCCGGGCATGGCTGTTGTGCTGGGGTCGATTGTCTTTGTCACGATCGTTATCGGCGGGCTGGGTTCCCTTTGGGGGGCTCTGTTCGCTTCATTGCTGATTGGCTGGCTGCAGACATTTGCGGCTTCCTACAATGTCAAAATGGCAGACATTTTGATGGCGTTTGGCCTGAACCAACCGGTTGACATGACCACCAGCATGTTGCGTGATCTCTGGAGTCTCACCCTGCCGCAGATCGGGCCGATCCTGCCCTATCTGCTGATGGTGTTTGTGCTGGCGTTTCGTCCTCAGGGTCTGTTCGGGAAGCGTGAGACATGAAGCACGATACCGAAAATTCAACAGTTCCGTCTGCAGCGCAGCCTGGTCGGGCGCCGTTGATTGCGATGCGCAGCGCCTTGCCCTGGATTATTGCTGCGGTCGCGTTGGCCCTGATGCCGGTAGTTTTCGCATCCGGCTCCGCCCTGACCATCATGAATCAGATGGCCATCACCATTATTTTTGCGCTCGCCTACAACATGTTGCTGGGCCAGGCCGGCATGTTGTCATTTGGCCATGCCGTCTACATGGGACTTGGTGGGTTTTTCTGCATGCATCTGCTCAATCAGGTGGAATATAACGAGCTGTATCTGCCTCTGCCGCTGTTGCCGTTGTTTGGTGGTCTGTTCGGCCTGATCTTTGCTTTTGTGATTGGCAGTTTTTCCACGCGGCGGGCGGGAACCGTGTTTGCGATGATTTCCCTCGGGGTGGGTGAATTGATTGCTGCCTGTTCGATTATCATCGTCGTCTTCTTTGGTGGAGAAGAGGGGGTGAGCGGTGATCGAACCATGGGGCCGACCGTATTTGGTTTCGACTTCGCCTCGCAGTTGGAAGTTTATTATCTCACCGTTATCTGGTTGCTGCTGGCAGCCCTGGGCATGTACCTGTTCTCGCGCACACCAATCGGGCGGATTGCCAATGCAGTGCGCGACAATGAAGAACGGGCTGAATTTCTGGGCTATTCGCAACGCAATGTGCGTTGGATCTCGTTTTGCGCATCCGGGTTTTTCTGTGGCATTGCCGGTGCACTGTTTGCCATTAATTTTGAAATCCTGACGGAGGAAAATCTCAATCTGGCAACATCAGGTTCGATATTGCTGATCACATTCTTGGGTGGGGTCGGATTTTTCCTGGGGCCGGTGATTGGGGCTGTTGTCTTTACGCTGCTACAAACTGTTCTCAGTCTCTATACGGAATTGTGGCAGCTCTATCTCGGCATTCTTTTTGTTCTGACCGTGATGTTCTTCCCGTCGGGACTGGCCGGGCTGCTGGCGATGCATGTCCGACCATGGAAAATTGGCAAGCTTGGCCTGCTGGCTCGGCCGTATGTGCAGATAGCGGGGCCGGGTTTGATCTTTGTCTTGGCGTCAGCGGCGGTTCTGGAAATTCTGTTTCATGCCCGCCATGCTTCTATCGGAGCCGAACAGATGTCGCTTTATGGGATCAGCTTTAACTCCCACGCTGTGGCGCCGCTCGCCTTTGCACTCATCGTTGCGGCGGCAAGCCTGTTTATCATAGCCCGACTGGCTCCAGCCCTTCTGGAAGCCTGGGGCGACGCTAATCATGGAGACAGTCCATGACCCGCCCCCCTACCACTCATGCGGCGGTTGAGTTGCAAAATCTGACAAAGAGCTTTGGCCTGGCAAAAATTATTCAGGGTGTTGATCTCGCAATCGATCGCGGTGAGCGGCACGCGATTATCGGACCGAACGGAGCCGGAAAATCCACGCTGTTTAACCTGATCACCGGAAAATATGTCCCCACATCTGGCTCGGTATTGCTGCACGGAGAAAATGTAAGCGGGAAAAAACCTTACCAGATCAACCGGATGGGCCTCTCCCGATCGTTCCAGATCACCAACATTTTTCCCAAGATGACCGTGTTCGAAAACATTCGATGCAGCTTGCTGTGGACCATGGGTTATCGGTATTCATTCTGGCACCTGATCGACCGGCAGAATTCAGTCAGCCAGCGTGCAGAAGAAATTCTTGATCAGATCAACATGGTTGCGCGGCGCGATGAATTGGCCGGAGTGCTGACTTATGCCGAACAGCGTGCATTGGAAATAGGCATCACGATTGCCGGTGGTGCTGATATCATCATGCTGTATGAACCGACCGCAGGCATGAGCGCGTCGGAAACCAATTACATGGTGGATCTGATCCGAAAGGTCACTGAGGGCAAAACCCTGATTGTTGTCGAACATGATATGGGTGTGGTGTTTGATCTTGCCGATCGAATTTCCGTTCTGGTTTATGGCGAGATTATCGAAAGTGATACGCCCCAAAAGGTCAGGGAAAGCACGCGGGTGAAAGAGGCCTATCTCGGCTCCGTGTTGGAAGAGGCGAACTGAGATGCTCGAAGTCAGCGACCTGCATGCCTATTACGGCAAAAGCCACATCCTTCAGGGGGTGAATTTCAATGTAGGGTCCGGTGAAATCGTATCCCTGCTTGGCCGCAACGGGGTCGGGCGATCAACAACCTGCAAGGCCATAATCGGCGAAGTGCAGCCCACTGGAAGTGTCAATTTCATGGGCCAGAATCTGGTCGGTATGAAACCGTATGAAATTGCCAATCAGGGCATCGGCTACGTGCCTGAAAACCGTGATATTTTCCCCGGCCTCACAACTAAGCAAAACCTGCTTCTCGGGCTGAAACCGGGGTGCAAGAACGGCGATGGTCGATGGTCGATTGAGGACATGTTCGATATGTTTTCCAACCTGCGAGAAAGGGCAGATGTTGATGCATTGGTTTTGTCCGGAGGTGAAAAACAAATGTTGACCATGTGTCGAACGCTGATGGGGGATCCGCAGATCATCATGATCGACGAACCCACAGAAGGACTGGCGCCCAAGATCGTTCAACAGGTCGGTACTTTGCTCGAGCAAATTGCTGCGCGGGGTGTGTCGATATTGCTGGTGGAACAAAAGCTCTCCATCGCGATGAAAGTTTCAGCGCGGGTCTATGTCATGGGCCATGGAAAAATCGTATTTGAAGGCTCCCCTGAAGACCTCGAAGCGGCGCCAGATGTGCGCAAGGAATGGCTAGAAGTCTGATGCCCGGTCCGAGCACATATCGAAATAGTTTTGACCCGGTTCGCCTGGCACTTATCGATGAATGGATGCAGCACAACATTGACCGTGGCCGTTTCACCGGTTCTTCGATGTTGTTGGCACGGCAGGGTGATACGGTTCACTTTGGTTCTGCAGGTCACCATTCCGTAGAACGCAATCTGGCCTATGAGCGGGATACGATTGTTCGAATCTATTCCATGACAAAAATGGTCACCACCGTCGGGTTCATGATGCTTGTGGAGCGGGGATTGGTGCATCTTGCTACACCGGCGGCAGAATATTTTCCGTCCTTTGCCGATGCCCGTGCTCTTGTCAGCAATGCGTCCAGCATGGATCAAGTGGAAAGTGTGGATGGACCGACACTGCACCAATTGCTGACCCATACGAGCGGGCTGACATATGCGTTCAACCCCGGACTGCTTGCCCAACACTATGACGCGTTAGAGATCAATTTTTCTCATGGGGAGGGAGGGCTTGAAACCGTATGCCAACGCGTATCTGAATTGCCCCTGGCATTTAAGCCCGGTCGCAACTGGAACTATTCAGTTGGCATTGATTTGATTGGCCGGGTGATTGAACAGATCAGCGGGCGCTCGCTCGACCGTTATCTGCACGAAGAAATTTTTGAACCGCTCGGCATGGTGGATACCGGGTTTTCGGTTCCCACCCATGCCCTTGATCGGTTTGCCGATTGTTATCTGCGAACGGATGAAGATCCGATTTTTTGCTGCGACCGTGCAGCATCCAGCTCTTATCTGGGACGTGTCCCAGATACCCTGTCCGGTGGTGGTGGTCTGGTATCAACGCTTGATGATTATCTGCGTTTTGGAGAGATGATCCGACTGGGTGGCCGGGCGGATGGCCGGCAATTGTTATCGCCAAGAACGCTTGCCTTCATGCGGCGCAATCATCTCGAGGGAGAAATTGCGTCAATGGGGCCGTCCTCTTTTGCCGAAATGCCGATGCATGGCACGGGATTTGGCCTGGGTGGGGCCGTTGTGCTGGAACCCGCCCGTGCCGGTGTGCCGGGGTCGGTTGGAGACTTTGGTTGGGGCGGCATGGCCAGCACCTATTTCTGGACCGACCCGGTTGAGGAATTGTGCTGTGTGTTTTTCACACAACTGATTCCCTCCAGCAGCTATCCCAATCGAGCAGAACTCAAAGCGCTGGTGCATGCGGCGCTGGTGGATTGAGGGGCGGACAAGGCTTGTTTCCGGTAGCGTTTTCCCGCAATTACTCGAGATGAATGAAGTGCCGTGATAAAGAACAGATGAAACCCTTTTTGATCCTCCAGCTTCGGCCAGAAACTCAGGCCTCCGACGAAGAATATCGGGCAATTCTCGAAAAGGGTGGGCTGGATCCATCGCAGACCCACCGCATCCGGTTGGATCAAGAGCCTATACCACAAGGGTTGGACCTGTCCGACTACGCTGGTGTTATTGTCGGTGGTGGCCCCGGTTGTGTCAGTGATGCTGAGGATGAAAAGCCGGAGATGGAACGGCGAATCGAAGACGCTATTTTCGGATTGATGCCGGCGATCACAGAATCTGATTTTCCCTATATGGGCTGTTGCTACGGTATCGGCATTCTTGCCCATCATCTGGGTGGCAATGTCAGCAAGGAACGATTTGGTGAAGAAGTCGGAGCCGTCGAATGCACTATGACCGAGGATGGATCAGACGATCCGCTGCTGGCTGGATTGCCCGAAAAGTTCATGGCTTTTGTCGGACATAAAGAAGCGGTGCAGGCTTTGCCGGTCGGATGCACGCAACTGCTTGCGTCAGACCCCTGTCCTTTTCAGATGATCCGCTACAAGTCCAACATCTATGCAACGCAATTTCATCCGGAAGCCGACAGCGCCGTATTTGAAGCGCGCATTAGAATTTACAAGAACAAGGGCTATTTCCCTCCATCAAGTGCCGACCGACTGATCGACCTCTGCCATCAACAGGATGTGCGCATTCCGGGGCAGATACTCAAGAACTTCATCGACGCCTATAAAAATTCATGAACCAGGCTCGGCTTGGAAATGGGGATACATGTGTCTGGCTTTTGAGTTTTTGACCTGAATGGGGCATAAGCCACTGATCGATTGATTTGGTGGCGCCGCTTTATATGCTGGGGCCGATAGCAGGACGGCTTCATGGCATTTTCACATCCATTCTACTTTTTGCGGCACGGCGAAACCGGATGGAATAAAATTCGAAAAACCCAAGGCCAGTATGACAGTTCGCTCAACGATAAAGGTCGCCAGCAGGCACAACGGGCCGGTGAAATTCTGGCCAGCGAACCGATTGAGCGCATTGTATCGAGCCCTCTGTCACGGGTGCGCCATACGGCGGAAGCTGTGGCGCGACACCATGATGTTGAAATCACATTTGATGATGATCTGAAGGAGTGTCACCTCGGGGACATGCAGGGTCAGCCCAATGGTGAATGGCTTGCCGACTATTGGGTTGGAGACTTTGACCCACCCAATGGCGAGACGTTTCGGACCTTCGCCAACCGGGTCTGGCTGGCGATGGGGCGGGCCGCTGATCTTGGACCCAACACGCTGATCGTCGCCCATGGCGGGTTGTGGATTGCGGCCCATGAGTTTACCCGCGTTGAGCCTGGGCTGATGCCCATGCCCAACGCACTGCCCCTTCATATCACACCGGGTGCGGGCGTCTGGCACCAGCGCATTCTGGACACTGAGAGAAGCATTAATAAACCGGCTGCAACCGGCGTCTAGCGCGTTTCGTCGTTGGATACCGCTACCAATTGTTTGCCAAAATTCCCGCCCTCGAGCAGTTTCATGAAGGCTTCGGGCGCGGCATCCAGCCCTTCCGCAATGGACTCCCGATAAATCACCTTGCCCTGTGAAATCAGCCCAGAGACCTCTTTGAGAAATTGGGGGTATTGATCGTAATGGTCGAAGATGATGAAGCCGGTCACAGCCAGACGGCTGACAAGAATAGTGCGCCAGACCTTCGGTAGAATATTCGGGCCATCACCCACACCGGCCCCCAATGCGCCGGCATTGTACCAGCCGATCATGCCACAGACGGGTATTCGTCCGTGTACATTCATCAGCGGGATGATCGCTTCCAGTGTTATGCCGCCGATATTCTCAAAATAGATGTCCACGCCGTCGGGGCATTCAGCAGCCAGCTTTTGCCGCATGTCGGATGCATTACCTGCTGCCCTGTGGTCAATACAGGCGTCAAACCCCAGTACGTCAACGGCGTAGTTGCACTTGTCGGCACCGCCTGCGACACCGACGACACGAAGCCCCTGAGCCTTGGCCAATTGTCCAACCAGTGAGCCGACAGCGCCGGTAGCAGCGCCCACCACCAGGGTTTCTCCGGCCTTTGGCCGTCCGTGTGTGTTCAAGCCCACATAGGCCGTGAGCCCCGGCATGCCCAGAACACCAAGTCCGGTTGAAAGCGGTGCGAGTTTGGGGTCAAGCTTGCGGGTGGCCTCGCCAGTGCCGACCGCGTGGCTCTGCCATCCAAAACGGTCCAGCACATAATCGCCAACCTCAAAGCCGGGATTGTTGGATGCGATGACCTGCCCGACACAACCACCTTCCATAGGGTCGCCGATTTCCACCGCAGCGGCATAACTTTTGCTCTCGTCCATGCGACCACGCATATAGGGGTCTAGCGATAACCAGATGACGCGTACCAGGAACTCACCGGGCCCCGGTGTCGGCATTGGTATAGTCTCCAACCGAAAATCAGTAGTTTTGGGCGAGCCTTTGGGGCGGGCGGCCAGAACCACGCGTTGCATTGTATCGGGAGGGGAAATTGTCATGGAAGTTCCTTGGTGCGCTGATGTTTTGTAAGGCAGTAGGCTACTCTAGGAGATTTTCTGCGCCGCCGACAGCCAATTGTGTTCGTGACTTGAGGCGGAGAAAATGGTGTGATCAAAGGGCAGGGAATCTGGCGGGTATGAGCAGAGCGGATTAGAGTTCAACGATGGGTAAGGTACTGGAAAACCAAAAGTCCTGCCTGATTGTGGGGGCGGGAGATGACACCGGTTCAGCCTTGGCACGGGCTTTTGCCCGTGAAGGCTATTGTGTTTGCGTTACCCGGCGACCCCGCCATGGGGCGAAGCTTGTTGACCTTGTTGCATCGATTGAAGCGGAGGGTGGCAATGCCCGCGCTTTTCCAAGCGATGCACGCGATGAAAAATCGGTGCAGGAACTGGTGCGGAGAATTGAAGAAGAGGTGGGTCCGTTGGAGGTCGCCGTCTTCAATATTGGCGCCAATGTGCGATTTGGCATCACGGAAACAACCGAACGGGTGTACCGCAAGGTGTGGGAAATGGGGGCCTATGCCGGTTTCCTGATGGGCCGTGAAGTGGCCTCCGTGATGTTGCCACGTAAACGAGGCACGATCCTCTTTACCGGGGCGACGGCCAGCATGCGCGGGGCCAGTGGATTCAGCGCATTTGCCGGGGCCAAATTCGCCCTGCGTGCGCTTGCCCAATCCATGGCCCGGGAGTTGGGGCCTGAAAATATTCACGTCGCTCATGTGGTGATCGATGGGGCGATAGATTCAAACTTCATCCGAGAAAATATGCCGGATGTCGACAGGGCAAGGCAGGAAGACCGTATCCTTTCCCCCGATGAAATCGCGGCTAATTATGTCTGGTTGCACAGGCAGAAACCCAATGCCTGGACGCATGAACTTGATCTGCGGCCCTGGAAAGAGAAGTGGTAGACAGCATGACCAAAACCGTCGATTTCATTTTTGATTGCGCGAGCCCCAACGCCTATCTGGTGTACCGACCCTTGCGCGAATTGGTGTTGCGCAAAGGAGCTGAATTGAACATTATTCCCTGTCTTCTAGGGGGGATTTTCAAGGCTACCAACAATCAACCGCCGATGGTTTCCAATGCCGGAATTGAAAACAAATCGGCATATGAACGGTTGGAATTCGTCCGTTTCATCAAGGCCCATGGCCTGTCCAAATTCCAGTTTAATGAGCATTTCCCGGTCAACACATTGCTGGCTATGCGTGGTGCCGTTCATGCCAAACAGACCGGGGAGCTGGAACCCTATATTGAATGCATGCTGCACCACATGTGGGAGCAGCCGAAAAAACTGGATGAAAAGGACATCTACGTGGCGGCGCTGGATGAATGTGGACTGAACGGAAACGCCTATGTGGTGGCCAGTCAGCGGGACATGGTGAAAGCTGAACTGATCAACAATACGGCGACGGCAGTTAAACGCGGTGCGTTCGGTGTGCCGACATTTTTTGTTGGTGATGAAATGTTCTTCGGCAAAGAAAGACTGGGCCAGATCGAGGCCCTGTTGGAACAGCCAAGCTGATGACAGGCATGACTCTCGATGAGGCGTCGAACCATATGACGTCGACCAATCCGGTTTTTGCACTGGATCAGGCGACGGTCGACGGTGTGACCTATCCCGTTTTTAAAAATGCACCTGATCATATGCGGCACATGTTGCAGGTGGCGCGCCAATACCATGGCAATGGAGATGATGAGTTTCTGGTCTATCAGCAGCAACGCTGGAGCTATGATGCTTTTTGCGCCGACAGCAACCGGCTTGCTCACGGATTGATACAGCACTTCAATATCGGCAAAGGTGACCGTATCGGTCTGGCCATGCGCAATTACCCCGAAATGTTGATTGCGATGATGGCGATCAGTTCGATTGGTGCGGTGGTTGTGTTCCTCAATGGTTGGTGGACCACCAGCGAACTTGATTATGCCTTGCAGGATAGCGAAGCCCGGATCGTTTTCGCTGATGAGGAACGGTTGCAGCGACTGGCTCCTCTGATTGAAAGCCGGGAGCTCCAACTCATTTCGGTGCGTTCGGAGAACTTTGCGAACCTGGTCGGGTTTGGCGAACTGATGGCCAAGGGGCACTCGAGTGAATGGCCGGAGACGGTTATCGATACTGATGACGACTTTGCGATTATGTACTCTTCGGGCACGACGGGTCATCCCAAAGGGGTCGTGCAAACCCATCGGGGGGCGATTTCCGCTGTCTATTGCTGGTGGATGACTTTGTTGCTGGGTCCGTTGATGGCCGATGAAAGCGCCAAACGGGCAGAAAGTAGCTCACCCGCGGTCCTGATCGTGACACCGCTTTTTCATGTGACCGCTACTCACCCCATGTTCCTGCTCAGCATTCCGCTCGGCGCAAAAGTGGTGCTGATGTATAAATGGGACGCACAGGAGGCGATCCGGCTGATCAATCAGGAGCAGATTACCCGCTTTCTGGGTGTACCAACTCAATCGGCCGATTTGATGGAAGAAGTAAAACGTCAGGGCGTTGAATTGCCGTCTCTTGAGTTTTTGAGTTCTGGTGGCGCCAAGCGTCCGCCTGCACAGGTCGCCCAACTGCAGCAGACTTTTCCGCAGGCCGCTGTCGCTTCGGGATGGGGGATGACGGAAACCAACGCAATTGGCATTGGAATTTCAGGCCCGGATTATCTTGCACGACCCGGTGCAGCGGGACGGTTGTATCCGCCCCTGCAGCGGCTCAAGATCATCGATGATGATGGTCGGGAAGTCACAAATGGAGTGGTCGGCGAGTTAACGGTGAAAAGTGCGGCAAATATGCGCTGCTACCTCAACAAGCCGGAAGAAACGGCTGAAATTCTGCAAGACGGATGGTTACGAACCGGCGACCTCGCCTGGGTCGATGATGAGGGCTATGTGACGATTGTTGATCGCAAGAAAAACATCATTATTCGAGGTGGTGAAAATATCGCCTGTCTTGAGGTTGAAGCGGCATTACACCGTCATCCGGCCGTGGTCGAAGCCGGCGTGTTTTCCGTTCCTGATGAACGGCTGGGTGAAGTCGTCGGAGCCGGCATCCAATTGCGAGACGGACATCGCGTCGAGGCTGACGAATTGCGGGGGTTTCTTGGCCAACACCTGGCTCAGTTTAAAATACCGGATTATTTCTGGTTCCGGCATGATGAACTCCCCCGCGGTGCCACCGACAAGACCGATCGACGGGCGTTGCGGACGCAATGCCTTGGGTCGAGCTAGCCTGACGCAACGCATGCGGCGGATTGGTCGATGATCAGTCCTGATTGGTGTCAATCGGGCGGACCAGACCTTCCTGTGCCACGCTGGCAACCAGTCTTCCGTCCCGGGAATAGATCGAGCCCCGATTGAAACCCCGAGCACCTCCCGTGAACGGGCAATCCATGGAATAGAGGTGCCATTGGTCAAATTCCACGGGGCTGTGAAACCACATGGAATGGTCCAGACTGGCCGTCATTACATTTCGCTTGAACCAGGTCAGTCCGTGCGGGCGAAGAGAAGAACCAAGCAGGTTCATGTCGGAAGCATAGGCCAACAGACATTGATGCAATTGCGGGCTGGCCGATTTAGCCCCTTCCATTCGAAACCAAAGGTAATTTGTATCATTCAGTTTTTTCGGGTCGAAATGGTTCTGCGGTTCCACTTCTCGAATTTCAATTGGTCGTTCCCGCAGATAATCGTCGCGCCGTTCAGGTGGCATCAGGTGGGCGCTCTCTTCACGCAACTGGTGTCGTGACTTCAGTCCTTCCGGCCCGGGAATGTCCGGCATCTGATGTTGATGGGGCCAGCTGTCTTCTGCCACATGGAAAGAAGCTGACAGGTTGAGGATCTGCCTGCCATGCTGGATCGCGACAACCCGCCGTGTGGTAAAGCTGCGGCCATCCCTTGATTGGTCCACATTGTATATTACCGGAATTGCGGGGTCTCCTGGCCGCACAAAATAGGCGTGCAGGGAATGGCAAAGTCGATCGTCCACCGTGCGGTAGGCCGCTGCCAATGCCTGGGCAATGACGTGTCCACCGAAGATGCGCGTGCTGGTTTCACCACCTGCTCCGGTGCCGCGAAACAAATCCACTTCCAAACGCTCCACCTCTAACAGGTCAAGCAATTCGGCAACAATATCTGTCATCTTTGGTCCTTATGGGGTTGCCGGATCAACCGGGGATAGGGTTGGTCCAGACGCCGCGATATCAGCGCCGGCGTCAAACAGAGTGTCTTCCCGGAACCGCGCTGCAAGCAGCTGCACACCAATTGGAGTATGGTTTGGTCCGATTGTGGTGGTGACCGCAAGGCCGGGCAGGCCCATGAACGGCGGCGCAATTTGCGGCAATTGGGCTTCAATAACCCGATCAAAACTGTCCGCGCTTTCCACGTCAAGATTGTTGGCAAAGGGTGGTTCGGCAGAATTCGGACACAGCAGTATGGGATAGCGTTCAAAGAATTGTGCCCAGCTGCGCATGAGGGTCACCCGTTGCTGCAGGCAGTCCAACAGCCCGTTCAAATCCGGTTCGGGGCACAGGCGCTGCATTTGCTGATAAACGAAACTGGCATCGGGATCTGCTTCCTGATCTACCAGCGCGGCCGCCCCGCGGCGAAATTCGGCAAGCCACAAAATTGCCTGCAGTCTTGCTGGTTCACGCATGTCCGGACACGCGACCTCGTCCACCTGCCATCCAGCTGACTGCAATCGCTTTGCGGCGTCCAGCAGGGCATCTTTAACGGATTGGTCCACCGTCATGCCCGATGGTTCAAAACACAGGGCGACGCGTTTCTCCTGCTTTGGAAGTTGCAAGGGAACCGGAGTCCACCACGGATCGCGGATGTCGGACGCCGCCATTGCCTCAAACCCGAGCCTGACATCTTCAATAGTGCGGGCCATCGGACCTGAAACGGCCATCAGCTGACCACCAATGTGGCGATCGGGTGCCGTGAAATTCACCGCCGGAATTCGTCCCAGTGACGGGCGCAGACCATGCAGGCCACATGCATAGGCCGGGTAGCGCACCGAACCTGCGATGTCGGTTCCGTGCCCGATGCAGCCAATGCCCGAGGCTGTTGCCGCCGCGGCACCGCCGGACGATCCGCCAGGTGTCAGTGATGGATTGTGGGGATTATAGGTGCTGCCG
>CAJQPW010000301.1 GCA_905480295.1 uncultured Rhizobiaceae group bacterium
GCATGTTTGTTTTTTGATCAGCGCTGATGCCCCAAGAAGCCAATCATCAAGACAACTATAATATACAATTATGCGACTAGAAAGAGACTAAAATTTAGAGATAATTACTCTAACCCATTGAAAAGATTGGTAGCGGGAGAGGGACTTGAACCCCCGACACGCGGATTATGATTACTTCGCTCTGGACCCTCTATTAACCTACCTTGCACACATATTATTGTTTTTCTTGTGTTTTCTGATAATCTAACACTCCCATAACCGCTCTCGCCAACAGCTATAACAGTTCGCAGACGGTTCTTATTTTGAGTGGAGACGGTTCGCAATGGCAGTTGTCAAACTTACCCAAAAGCTGGTGGACTCCCAAAAATGGGCTGGTAAAACCGCTCTGCTTAGAGACGCAAAAACACCGGGCTTAATACTCGCGGTCAACAAGACTTCAAAGACGTGGAAGATACAGGCTGACCTTTGGCAGCGTCGGAAATTGATAAAAACTGTTCGACACACCATGGGATCTACCGAAGACATGTCTTTGGATGAGGCTCGAACCCGCGCTCAAGAAGTACTGGCACAAATCAAGAAAGGTATTGATCCCAATGCGCCCGACGCCCCCATAGATCCTGGGAGTGTCGCCAACTGGACTATTCAACAGTTGTGGGATGCCTATGAAGCAGAACTTGTGCGCCGTGGACGATCGCCACGTACGATAAAAGATTTCCGCGGATATTTAGATCGACACCTAAGCAACTGGCGCAGTTTGCGACTACATGAAATTACGAATTCCATGTGCGCCGACCGTTTCAACGATCTAACCGACGAAGTCGGACCGGTCGCAGCCAATCATGCAATCGGAGCTTTGCGAACGGCTTGGAACCGATCAGCAGCTGGACGTTCCAACCATACCGACCCCGTACCATTGCAACCCAACCCCACAGCCTCGATCGTCAAGAATGCCGTTGCAGCTCGAACCCAAGTTGTATTGCCTCACGATCTGCCGAAATGGTGGGAAGCGACAGAAGCGCTTCCAAACCCATTGCGGCGATGCATGCATCGCTTCGGGCTTCTTTCTGGCTTAAGACCTGGAAAGCTAATGGCGCTGGAGCGCGATTGGATAGACTTTCCCAATCACGTCATCCACTTGCCCGCTGAGGTCATGAAGCGCCGTGAGGCATTCGATCTGCCATTATCAACGCCAATGTTAGAGTTGTTAGAAGAGGCTTTCACCATCGGCGACGTATTGTACAGCGGTTCTCCATGGGTGTTCCCTACCCGCTCAACCAAGGGTGGAGTTGTAGCAACAAGCGTAGCTCGAGAAAAAAGTATGACCGGTCAAACTGGCCACCCGTTGCGCCGCACACATAAAACAATGGCACTCGTGGCAGGTGTGAGCGATCTTAAATCAGCACTACTGCTGCACCACAAGATCGGCAACATATCCGACGTGTATGCCTCACCTGCGGCAATGCACCAAGATTTGGTCGCCCAGCAGGAACTGGTCTCCGAGCATATATTGGCCACAGCAAATGTCTTGAACTGAAACCCCTAGCGACAACACCCCTCCCCCGAAGCAGACATTGAGTTCACAGGGAATCTGACGAGGCGAATGGCGGCTTGGAGCCCTGATCGACGACGTTCCTCAAAAAGGATCGTTCGATTTGCGACCGATCTCTCGACCGAACTGCTACTAAAAAGACTGTTCAATGTTCCCCATATAAATGGAGACTGTCACTCAATAAGAGTGGCCTCCCAGTCTTTATTCAATACCGCATTTGAAACCAGATCCAGGACCAGATCGCGCACAGCTTCCAGAGCATAAGTGGAGGGGCGGTCTGTCAACTCACACAGATAGAGTGTTCTTGAAAGTTCCGGTTCGATAATGGCCCGGAAATGCAGCGCACCGCTGTCGATCTGGTCGCGCATGAAAAGCGTTGTGCCAATGACGCAACCAAGTCCAGCTTCTAAAGAACCGGTAATCGCCTGCACCGAGTTCATTTGCAGTTTCGCGCGGGTTTCCAGTTTTTTGAGCAAGTTGGCATCATCGATAATGGCACGCGCGGACAAGCCCTGGCGCAGCAGAATGATTGGAAGATCAAGCAATTGATTGAATGAAATCGGGTCCGAACTTTCACCAATGATCTCGCGCCTGCCGACGAGAACCATGCGTTCTTCCAACACCGGTGTCGCCCGCAATTGTGGGTCTGGGGGAGGATTGTAAAAGAGCGCCAAATCGACTTCGGACCGCATCAGTTGCATAAATGTCGCCCCAGACAGGCTTTCCGATAGGGCAAAGTTCACGCGAGGAAAATCCGCTATCATGCGTTGTGCGAGCCCAACGCCGATCGCCTTTACGGCAGAATATGCCATACCAACTGATACGTTTCCGGAAATCTCCTGACCTGCCTCTTGCAGGTCTGCGCGAGCCGAATCCAAGGCCTTCAATATCAGTTTCGAATGTTCGTGGAGGCGCTGTCCGGCAGCAGTCGGCTCCATGCCACGGGGTTTACGACGAAACAGGCTGACGCCCAACTCGGTTTCGAGGTTTGACAGATGATGGCTCAACGCAGAGGGGGCCACACGAACATTTTCAGCCGCACCGGTTAGCGTGCCGTGTTCGAAGATGGCCTCGAAATATTTCAACTGGCGAAAATCCATGAGTTCTATTTTTTCGAATGATTATTTAGAAACTTTATAATATCGCGATGCCTAGCCGTTTCCTAGACTGGAATTGGGAGGACTGAAAATATTGTCTGAGCACTACCAACCTTTGTCCGGCATACGCGTGGTCGAGATGAGCCACATGATAATGGGGCCTTCATGCGGAATGTTTTTGGGTTTTCTTGGCGCTGAGGTGATCAAGGTCGAGCCACCAGAGGGAGACAAGACCCGTCACCTGACTGGAATGGGCAAGGGTTTCTTCCCAGCCTTCAATCGCGGCAAGCGCTCCATCACACTTGATTTGAAGTCCGACGCGGGACGGGCAGCACTGGATGAATTGCTCAAAACTGCTGACGTGTTCGTTGAGAATTTCCGCGATGAAACGTTGGCCATAATGGGGTTTGCACCGGATGTCCTGCGCGAAAGATTTCCCAGACTGATCATTTCCTCCTGTAAGGGATTCCTGACAGGTCCGTATGAAAACCGCACAGCGATGGACGAAGTCGTCCAGATGATGACCGGGATGGCTTACATGACCGGGCCGACAGGCAGGCCATTGCGGATTGGATCTTCGGCAAACGACATCATGGCCGGATTGTTTGGCGCATTGGCTGTGCTGGGTGCACTGCTTCAGCGAAACAAGGATGGTGAAGGTCACGCGCTGCGTGTCGGGCTGTTTGAAAATTGTCTGTTGCTCGTGTCCCAACACATGGTTCAGTACGACATTGAAGGACGAGAAGCCCCACCCATGCCGGAGAGGGAGTTTTCCTGGCCAGTTTATGATATCTTTGAAACCAAAGAAGGCAGACAATTGTTTGTCGGCGCCGTCACCGAAGGGCAATGGGCCAGTTTGTGCGACATATTGAAACTTGATGAACTGAAGGCCGACCCAAAACTGCAGAACAGGATGGATCAAATCCACGCCCGCGATTGGACGCTGCCAATCGTCGCCAAGGCAATTGCAGATAGGGGCTTTGAAGAACTTTGTGGCGCATTTGAACCGGTTGGCATTCCGTATTCGCCAATCAATCGGCCTGCGCAAATGTACGATGATCCGCACGTCAACCGTCCCGGCGGGCTGTTTACGTCGACCCATCCAGGCGGCATCACCTATCGTGCACCGGGATTGCCGTTCGAGGCTGATGGCAAGGTGCCGCAGCCCTATGGCGTGGATATTCCGGACATCGGTGATGACACAAACGAGGTGCTGGCCAGTCTTGGTTTTGATGAGCCGAAGATTGCCGAGGCCTCGGGCTTATCTGGAGGAAAAGCGGTATGAGCCAGTTGACCCACACCTATCCCAACGACCGGGTAACATTGCGGGAAGTCGGGTTGCGCGATGGATTGCAGATGGTGAAACAATGGCCGAAGACCAGCGAAAAGCGGAGCTGGTTGGAGGCAGAATATCGTGCAGGTGTTCGTCACTTTGAAATTGGCTCATTTTTGCCGGCTGCCCGTTTTCCACAATTTGCTGATTTGCCGGATTTGATCGAGACCGTGGCTGATCTCGACAACGCGCATAGCGCAGCTTTGGCGTTGAACGAGCGCGGGGCCGAAAACGCCCTGCAAACGAAAGTCAACGAGATTGTTTGTGTTGTGTCGGCGACCGAAGAACACAGTCAGGCCAACATGCGTCGTTCGCGTGAAGATGCCGTCGCGTTGATTGGCACAGTGGCGGCCATGCAGCGCAGGGAAGCTCCTGAAAAGGTCATTAATGCAGGATTGTCGATGGCCTTTGGCTGCTCGATCGCGGGAACAGTTGAGCAATCGGAAGTGCTGAAATTGGCAGAAGCCTGTCTCGATGCGGGTGCTGACGTGATCGGCATCGCCGATACGGTGGGATATGCCGGGCCGAAACAAGTGGGCGGAATGTGTGCAGCGATGGAACGTCTGTGCGGAGACCGTCCGTTTGCGATTCACCTGCATGACACGCGCGGCATGGGAATCGCCAATGCCGCTGCTGCTCTCGATAACGGCGCGCGTATCATCGACGCTTCTTTGGGTGGGCTGGGAGGCTGTCCTTTCGCACCGGGTGCAACTGGCAACGTGGTGTTCGAAGACATCGTCTTTCTTTGTGAGACGATGGGATTCGCCACGGGAATCGATATCGACGCCCTCAAGAATGTTCGGCACATCGTTGAAAATGCCATGCCAGAAGAGCCGTTTTTTGGCGATATCACGAAGGTCGGAGCACCGAACAATATGACTTGGCGAGCCTGAGAATCGCTACAAAACGAAACCCCAGGGAGGAAATCATGGGAAAGATCAGATCACTCACACTTTCGCTGACCGTTGCAGCCGCAGCAATGGCGACATCAACGGCCAATGCCGCGACTGAAATACGGTGCAGCCACCAACTGCCACCGGGACACCACATCGCCAAGGTTATTGATCGCTGGGCGGCAGAAGTCGAAAAGCAGTCCAGTGGCGAACTGGACGTCCAGATATTTGGTGCCAATTCACTCGTTGGTGCCCGGGAAAACATCACATCCACAGCAAAGGGCGACATTGAATGCGCCTTTTCCGTGAACTTTCAATGGGGCAAAACGCTGCCGATCATGAACGTCACCGTTGCTCCATTTGCATTCGGCGACCTCGACGTATGGCGTAAATGGCCGGATTCCGAAGCTGCCAACTATCTGGCCGGAAAGCTTCGTGACAAGGGTGTTGAAAATGCAGTTTGGCTGTTCACCACCAACACGAGTGTCTTCACTTCGAAAGACAAATATCTGGTAAAACCGGAAGACTTCAATGGCATCAAAATTCGTGGACTTGAGCCTTCGTTCAATGCGTCACTGGAAGCATTGGGCGCGGCACCTTCCTCCATGTCCGGTTCCAAAGTTTATCAGGCTCTTGCCACGAATGTTATCGATGCAGGCGTGACAGACGTGGCCGCCGCCGTGTCGCGCAAGTATTATGAAGTTCAGGATCATTTCGTCGTGGTCCCCGTCATCTCGGTCTATTTCCACGGCTACCTGAACCCAAAATTTTATGCAGGCCTTTCGGACAACTCAAAAGCCGCCTTGAAATCGGCGGGCGATGCTGCTGCAGGATGGGCTATTGAAGCCTCGGTTGCCGCATCTGCTGATGCGCCGGGTGCGCTAAAAGCCAAGGGGTCAAATGTACACATCGCAACCGACGCGGAAATCAAGGCTCTCGAAGCTGTCATGAGACCCGCTTTTGATGCGAAATTTTCTGGCAATGACGAAGCCAAGAAACTGATTGAGCTCATCGGCAAAATGTAGGTCCATTAGTGCACACAGAACAATCCACCGGGGGGGACATCGCTTCTCCCCCGGAACATACTCCAAAAATTATTCGCTGGCTTGAATGGCCAGTTCGCCTGGGTGGCGTCGTCAGCACGGCCTTGATTTTGGCCGCGTTTGTTCTTGTGATTTACGCGATTTTTCAACGTTATTTTTTGAACACGCCACTGAAATGGGGCGATGAAATGCTCGGTTATCTGCTGGTTGCCATCGTTATGACGGGCGCGGCGGAAGCTTATCGCCAGGGCGATCAAATTGCGATTGACCTTATTTCGGCACGTTTGAGCGGCGCGTTTAAATTCGGTGCTGAGGTATTCTCTGCGGTTTCAGTTCTGGTGTTCTCGACCATTCTATTCATCAGTTCGGATGAAGTCGTACGTTTTTCCTACGGCTTTGGGTCCTATTCACCAGGATATCTTGAAGCGCCTATGTGGATTCCCCAATCTGCGTTGATTGTTGGTGCAGTCCTACTCACACTCGCCGCCGTTTCCCGACTGCTACGACTTGGCAGCAGATCAGGTCAAGCATGACAGTATTCCTCGTCTTTGTCGGATTGATCCTTTTGCTTTTGACCGGAATGCCGATCTTTGCCGCGCTCGGCCTGACTGCCACCATCATCCTGCTCATTTTCGAAGGCAGCATATCCAGTATCGGCGACACGGTCTTTTCCCATCTCAACAAGGATCTGCTGGCCACAATTCCGCTGTTTGTGCTGATGGCGCAGATCATGATCCGCGCCAAAGTGATTGACGACCTGTATGATTTTGCCAACACCGTCGTCGGTCATGTGAAGGGCGGGTTGGGGGTCGCAACCGTCATGGCCTGTACCATCTTTGCAGCAATCTCTGGTTCGTCAGTCGCGACGGCGCTGTCTGTCGGCTCCAGTGCGTTGCCACAAATGAAGCGTTTCGGTTATCGCGAGCGAGACGCATTGGGTGTCATTGCTGCGGGTGGCACGTTAGGAATCTTAATTCCGCCTTCTGGACCGATGATCCTGTATGCAATTGTTTCCGAAGTTTCGATTGGTGCGCTGTTTTTGGCCGGCATCATTCCCGGCCTGTTGCTCGCGCTTGTGTTCTCAATTTTTTGCGTCATTCAGGCGACAGTTCGAGACGAGCTGGATTCTCCAAAACGGGCATCAATCCTGCACATAATGAAAGCCACCAAGGGCTCGATTTGGGCCTTGCTTGCTCCGCCTGTCGTCATGGGTGGCATCTATTTTGGAATCTTTACTGCGTCGGAAGCCGCCGCAGTCGGTGTTCTTTACGCGCTGTTCGTCGCCGTCGTCATCTACCGCAATTTTGGCATCCGTGATCTTGTTCAATGCTCGTATCAGACAATGCGCACGTCGATGTTGGTGTTCATGATCATCGCGGGCGCGTCCATGTTCGGTCATGCCATCACCATCATCCGGTTGCCCGTGGGCATTACCGAGGCTGTAGCTTCGATGGGATTGGGACCGCTCGGTTTTATCGTCTGCGTCATGGTGTTAATTTTTGTCATGGGCATGTTCCTGGAATCCATCGCCATCATCCTGATCACCACACCCATCCTGCTGCCAACAATGTTCCAACTTGGAATTGACCCCATCTGGTACGGTATTCTTCTCATGGTGAATTTAGAACTGGCAATGATCACACCGCCCGTCGGGATGAACCTGTTTGTCATCAAAGGTATTACCGACGAACCACTGTCCGAAGTTGTTCGTGGTGCGGCGCCCTTTGTTTTGCTGATGCTGGTGGGTCTCATGGTTCTGGTAGCAGTCCCATCACTTGCAACCTGGTTACCCCATCAGGCCGGATTTGGGCGATAGTCCAAACTTCGCCAATGAATTTCTTGAAGTAAACCATTGCTAAAACGCGACACAGAGTGAAGGTCTCAAAAGTCCGCATGTCGGTCATTGGCCTAGATTTTCGAGATACCAGTTCGAAGGTCCGCTATTGAGGTGAAAGCTCGTAATCGCGCTTCATTCTAGCAACCTGATCCCGGCGCTGATTTAGGATGTTGGCCAGATTGTCCGGCGCACCATTTCTCGACCTGTCTGGTTGTGGCTTAGGCAGCAGAAACGGCAGCGCAACTTTAGCCGCTAGAATGCGTGCAGCTACCGGCTGTGTTGGATCGAGTGTGATGCGCTCCAGCTCA
>CAJQPW010000302.1 GCA_905480295.1 uncultured Rhizobiaceae group bacterium
GGAAGCCGGAGGCCACCTGATCAATGCTGATCGCATGTGGCACTATACGGAGGGGGTGAAAAACTGGGACCCGATCTGGCCGAACCACGGGATTCGCATTTTGCCCGGCCCCTCTTCACTGTGGTTTGATGCCAGCGGCAACCGCCTCCCTGCCCCGTGTCTGCCCGGTTTCGACACGCTGTCGACCCTGCGCGAAATTCTCAAAACCGGGTTTGACTATTCCTGGTTTGTGCTTTCGCAAAAGATTATCGAGAAAGAATTTGCCCTGTCAGGGTCAGAGCAGAACCCGGATATCACTTCAAAGAAATGGACCGAAGTGCTCAAAAGCCGGTTGGGCAAAGGGGCGACCCCAGCGGTGGAGGCATTCAAGACGCATGGTGAGGATTTTGTCGTCGCCAATAACCTGGAAGATCTGGTCCGCAGCATGAACCGTTTAACCGACACCGATCTGATCGATCTGGATGGATTGCGACAACAGATTGAAGCCCGCGACCGGCAAATTGACAATCCGTTCTCCAAGGATGCCCAGGTCATGGCGATCCATGCGGCGCGCAACTATCGTGGAGACCGTTTGATCCGCACGGCACGGCCTCACCGGATACTGGATCCGAAAAATGGTCCACTGATTGCAGTCAAATTACATATCGTCACACGCAAGACCCTGGGAGGGCTGGAAACCAACCTGGATTCGCAGATGCTCAGCCAGGGCGGATCGGTGATTCCAGGCCTGTTTGCAGTTGGAGAGGCGGCAGGTTTTGGCGGCGGCGGTTATCACGGATATAACGCGTTGGAAGGCACATTTCTTGGCGGTTGCCTGTTCTCAGGACGCAATGCAGGCCGGTCTCAATCCCTGGCCTGATCCGACAAGCTGAAACCTTTTGGCCTATCGGTTGATCAAACCTTGTATGTGATTTGGGATATCCCGCGCATCCACGCTGGCCTCGCGCACCAGCCAGTCAAAATGATCGGTCAGTGAGCGTACGCGCTGGCTTTCCCGAAATGCCAGATAGCACTGGCCGACATAGACTACGGCAAGATTGGGACCGAAAACAGTAACGGGGGCGCTGAACACTTTGCGCGCATCAAACAAAAACAGACGCAAGCGGGGAAATTTATCCCGGCACAAATCTGCAATGAAGTTCAGCTGCTGGCGGCAAACGTCGCGGTCCAGTCCTGCATAATATCCCGAGGCGGTGGCACAGGCTTCCAACTCGTGAACCGGCAGCGCAATTTCGTAATCCGAAACACCTGATTCCAACCACTCCAGCTGGTCGCGCATTGAGCGGATGGCCAGGTCCAGCCGCTGGTCGCGAAACAGAGCATATTCCCAGTCCAGCATGCTTTCGGTTTTCAAAATGTCCGGCAAGGTCGCTGGTACGTGTCGGACCTTGTATCCTGCCGCCTCCTGGTGCCATTCCAACAATTGCGCGTCTGCCGACATTCTCGCTGCCGGGCTCAACGCCATGGCTGCAGCAACCAGGTCGCCCGGTCGCTCGGGGGGCGGCCTGTCAAACCCAGCAGCCAATCGGTGCTCACTCCCAATTCTGACGCAGCATCAGCCGCCAACTGAGCGTTGGGAAGGCGGGGTAAATCGCTGTTCAGCAATTGACCAATGGTCGAGCGGTCGACGCCCGTGGCACGGGCCAGTTCGCTGCGGGACATGGCCTTGCGGGCCATCGCCTCCATCAGCCGCGTGCGAAAAATTGCAGCTCGATCCCGCCTGTCCATAAAAATCCCTTTTGTAGATTTTAATCACCATTGGAGAAATATTGCAGCAAAAATACGGAATGTCCAGCAAGGTCAAATTGTCCTATCGCTGGGTCAACACACTCAGACACGCCGGGAGAAACCCATGGACAGCACGACCCGCCTCATCACCAAATCCGTCACCTGGCAACTGGCAGGTTTGATCACGATGACCTTGATCGGATACCTGTTTACGAATTCACTGAGTGCCAGCGGGGGCATTGCCATTGCCGGTTCGGTCGCCGGTTTTATTAGCTATTTTGTGCATGAAATGGTGTGGTCAAAAGTCGGTTGGGGCAGAAAGAACCAATAGGTTCAGAAAGGTCAAACCCCTCAATCTAGTCAGCCACCTTGTTTTTCTCATCCCAGATTTTCGGTTCCCACAATTCGACCTTGTTGCCTTCCGGGTCCATAATCCAGGCAAAGACCCCGTTTTCGTGGTATTCGGGGCCCTTTTGAATTGGGATACCAGCCTCGTTCAGTTGGGCGATCATGCCAGCCATGTCATCAACGCGATAATTGATCATAAAGGATGAAGTGCTTGGGCTGAACCAGTCGCTGTCGCTGGCCGACGTTGTCCAGACTGTCATGCCCTTATCCTCAGCCTTATCATCAGGCCAGCTGAGAATAGCGCCGCCGAACACTTCCAACTGCATGCCCAGATGATCTGCATACCACTGCGCCAAAGCTTTGCCGTCGTCATTTGACTTGATGAAAACACCACCGATGCCGGTTACCTTTGCCATGTCATTATCCTCGCCTGTACCAAACTGAACTGCTGTCGAACCTTTGGCAGCAGCTTTTGTCGTCCACCGACCGTAGCCAACAACCGCGTTGCGAACAAATCAACCGCAATCGGTCAGTGGGAATGTCGGACGGCTGCGCTAACGATTATCCTCCCGCAGAGGCGAAACTGGCCCCACAGCAATCATCGATCGTGCGTATTCATGCCCGGCATAAACTGCGGACGCGATCAGACCGGGGCTCACACAATCCCCGACCGGCGTTATCGACTTGATCCCGGCAGCGTCCCATTGGTCCTGCTGTTGTTGCAGTTGATTCCAGAGCCCGTCATTGGGGCTGCGCGCGGTAACGCTGACAAGGCAGGCGCACTCAATGTCGCGTCGCCGGTCCGAGTAAACACATGAGACGGTAATCGTTTCATCATCGCACCCGCACAAAAGATGCAGCGGCACGATATTGACTCCCAGTTTGATCAGACGGGTTTGAATGCGTGCCTGTTCGAGGGTGTGTTCGCTCCAGGGGGCAACGACCGGTGAGGGGGTGACCAGGGTAACGGGGCGACCGGATTGCACTGCGCGCTCAGCTAACACGCTGCCCATATAAAACCGGTCATCATCGTAAATCACGATTGGGCCGGAATCTGCACTGGCGTCCAGCGCACCGTCCATCACGTCATCCGGTGTCAGAACAGCGCGGTCTGCGAGAAAGTCCAAAGGTCTTCGGTGGGTCCGCCCAACGCCATCAGACCGCCAGTCGGCACCCGTCGCAAGCACGACATGCGCGACATCGTAATCGAGTATGTCCTGCGCCGTCAGCGCGCTACCGAGATAAAGTTCGGCGTTTTGCACCTGTTGTAATTGCCACAGGCGCCAATCACGCACCCGTGCCCATTCGCTCAGACCCGGCAGCGTCGATTCCAGACTCACCCGTCCACCCCATGTATCGCGGACATCCGCAATGACGATTTCATGCCCGGCCTTGACAAGAAGGCAGGCTGCTTCAAGCCCCGCCGGTCCACCACCAACAATCAAGAACCTCTCTCGCCCCGGATCGTGTGTCACCTTTTCCGGGTGCCAATCCCGGCGCCATTCCTCACCGATTGTCGGATTTTGAGTACAGCGCATCGGTACGCAGGCATTGTCGCCTGAAACACAGATATTGCAGCCTATGCATTCGCGAATATCTTCCAGACGCCCCTGTTGTATCTTATTGGGCAAAAACGGGTCCGCAATCGACGGGCGGGCAGCACCAATCAGATCCAGTTTTCCCTTTTTGATTGCAGCGAGCATAGTATCTGGCGACGTGTATCGACCGACACCCACCACCGGCTTGCTGGTCACCGATTTCACAAATTCGGTATAGGGTTCCTGAAAGCCTTCCCTGGCAAAGCGCGACGATTGGCTGTCATTGGACCAGTCAGACAGGTTGACATCCCAAAGGTCGGGCTCTTCCGCAAGCGCTGAAATGATATCCCGAGCTTCCCCGTCATGTTGAATTCCTTCGGCTCCCAACAATTCGTCCACAGCAAGACGCACGGCAATGGCACAGGTGTCTCCAACGGCCTCTTTGGTGTCGGCCAGCACTTCCCTGAACAGGCGCATCCGATTGTCGAAACTGCCACCATATTCGTCCCCACGGTGATTATGCCTTTGCAGCAAAAAATGTTGCAGCAGAGTCATGTCGTGCCCGGCATAGATGTAGATAATATCGAACCCGGCTGTCCGGGCCCTGCGCGCTGCTGCGACGTGCCATTTTCTGAACTGGCGAATATCCGTCTTGTCCATGGCACGGGCCTGAACCGGATCATTTCCATCAACCGCGGCGGCTGACGGAGCCAGGGGGGACAACCGGCTGTAGCGGTTCGGGGCATGCAGGCCGTTGTGCACCAATTGGATTGCCGCCAGGCTTTGATGAGCGTGCACCGCTTCAGTCATCAACCGCAATGCGGGAATATCTGTATCGTCCCAAAGCCGCCCTTCATTGTAGGGTGTAAGGTCCGAACTGGGGTGGATTTCAGTTTCCTGGGTTGAAACAACTCCCCAGCCCCCTTCCGCCTTAATTCCTCTTAAACGAGCCTCAGCCTGCGGATAACGATGCCCCATCCCGGTGCAATGCGGCACCTGATAAAACCGGTTGCGGGTTGTCACCGGCCCGATCTGAACAGGTTCAAACAGAATGTCGTAGGGTGACTGGGTCATGGATCGAAGTCATTTCGCAGGTAGATCACCTTCACTATCGGTCGGCAAATGACAAACCACAATAGCTGAACTCAGCACGCCAAATTTGTTCTGAGCACCACATGCGTGGTTGCACCTTTGGCATTTGTCCGCATCATAGAGACTTGAACTTCATTCAGTCTAAAGGCGCAGGCCGTGCCCACAACGCTTATCATTCTGGCACACCCCGAACGGCGATCATTTAACGGCGCCTGGGCTGAAGAAAGCGCCCGTCAATCAACCACACAAGGGCAAACCGTGCTCTGGTCAGATCTTAACGCAATGGGGTTTGACCCGGCTGAATCTGCCAAACACTATCGCGCACCGGCAGTTCCCTTTGATCCCTTGAAAGCGCAAGAAAATGCAGCATTTGCAAACAGCTTGCCTGACACCGTCCAAACCGAGATTGCCAAGATCACCAAAGCAGACCGGCTTATTTTTCACTTTCCGATCTGGTGGTTCGGGCCACCGGCCATTTTGAAGGGCTGGTGTGAACGGGTTCTCGCTCACGGCGCGCTGCACACTGTCGACGAGCGTTTCGACAACGGACGCTGCATCGGTAAGAAAGCAATGTTCTGCGTCACCGCAGGCGCGCAACAATCAGAAAGCGCACATAATGGAAAGGAGGGGGACGTGCAGATGCTGCTATGGCCCCTGGCCTATACACTTCGATATCTCGGTATGACGGTGTTGCAACCGAATGTCTGCAGCGGCGTGCATGGCTACTTTAAGGACGAAGCGGAAACTGAACTGACGTTACGACTCTCAAGCGTTCTAAAAAAACACGCTGACACCATCAAAGATTTTGATTCCCTGCCTTCAATCACATTCAACTCAGACAGGGATTTCGATAGCGATGGCCGCCTCAAACCCGAAGCGCCGAGCCATTCTCATTTCATTCGTCACGACCCCTGAGGGCAACCTCAAGCGGCGGATTTGAATTGTTGTCGCATGGCACATCGACTTCTCAGCAAAGGAAACAAAGATGAAGGTCTCCGTATTCATTGCCACCAGCCTGGACGGCTATATCGCCCGACAGAACCATGCACTGGATTGGTTGACGGGGGCCAACGACCAGCAAAGCACTGATCAGGACTATGGCTACTTTGACTTTATCAAAACGGTCGATGTTCTGGTGATGGGGCGGTCCACATTCGATGTCGTCGTGAAATTTGACGGTTGGAAGCCACCAGAGGACACTCGGGTGGTGGTCCTGACACATCGCGACCTCGACATCCCGCAGGAATTTGCGGAGTGCATTAATGTCATGAGCGGCTCCCCCCAAACAATGATCGCGCAGTTGGAAGCCGCGGGTGCACAACACCTCTATATTGATGGCGGCAACGTGATCCAGCAGTTTTTGAAAGAGGATCTCGTCGATGACCTGATCATCTCCACCGCTCCGGTCCTGATCGGATCAGGAATTCCCCTGTTTGCCGAATTGAATGCAGACATCAAACTGAAGGTTAATTCATCGAAAGTATTCGACAGCGGATTAACGCAAACCCACTACACAACAGACCGGCGAACCCATCAGACATCTGGCTAAATTTCGGGATAAAATCAGTGGTGCGGCTGAAGTGCATTGAATTGATATTTCATACCATCCCATTCTGTACATAGGAAGCTGATATTAATAACTATTTTGTTTTCAAACTATCTCAAGCCATCTTGTAATGTCCCACCGTATCCCCCATTTAGTGGGGGGTATTTTGGGGGATAGGATCCATGGGTAAGTTAACAGCAGCAGCCGTAAAAAACGCAACACCGGGAAAGCATGAAGACGGTGCAGG
>CAJQPW010000303.1 GCA_905480295.1 uncultured Rhizobiaceae group bacterium
CAGCACCCACTGCGGCAACCAGTGCCACACCAATGAGGACAAACTGAATGGGCTTCATAATTCAACACTCCGGTAACGCTCTACACATCAACTTCCAGACAGTTTTGACCGGCATTGGTGTACTTATGGTTAATGACGTGCTGACAAACTTGGTAAACAAAGCCTTTCCATCCCAGCGCACCGCAATTTTGATGCTCAAAACAAAAAAACCGGCCACTGCCGGGCCGGTCTGTTGTAATTCCGTGTGTTGCTGGACTAGCTGATCGCTTGGCCGGAGATGATAAATGTCATCCACGGTGACCCCAAAAAGACGTAGAGGGCTGCCGGACCCAGCGCAGCACCGTAGGGAATGCCTTGTTTTTTGTCGTGCAAACGCGCGATCCAAGCGACAGACATCAAACTGTTGGGCAAGCTGATTCGGCGCGCAATCACAATAATCACCGTCAATACACCGCCCATTACGCTTGCGGCCAGCAAGTAAGGCAAAGTGAATGCGGTTCCAAACCACAGCGCGGATGCGGCCAGCAGCTTCGCATCACCACCACCCATAACGCCAAAATTGAACAGGACAAATCCAACCACCAGCACGGCAATGGACACGCCAATGTGCCAAAAAGCGGTTTCCCAACCCATGCCAGCCAGTGGAGCAAAGATGGCGAAGGCCGCAATCAACGCCAGCGTAATGCGGTTGGGGATCGTCATTGTGAACAGATCGTAGAATGTGGCGAAGATCATGCACAATGGAAAAATTGCAAGAATAGCAATGCCGACAAATTCATTCATAAATTTCACCCCAGTGGTCAGAAACCATCAATCCAGGGAAACTTAGTCAATTGCGGCTAACCAAGAGTTAACCGGTTAGCTACACCCGAGCGGGCAAAAAAAAGGCCGCTCTGCAGAGCAGAGCGACCCAATTTGATAAGGCCTAGCCTTATGGAGCAGCAGCAGGAGTTACGCTGTCCAGAGCACCTTCAACGCTTGTGAAGACATCGTTAAGAGCCGTACCGGCATCGGTCATCATTGTCAGAGCGGCAATGGAAATCAGAGCAGCCAGAAGGCCGTATTCAATGGCGGTTGCGCCAGATTCGTCTTTGAAAAAACGCTTAATGTTGGTCATGGGTGTAATCCTTACTCCACGTGTTACAGCTTTAACCGTCGGTTTGTTTCTCCGATCGGATAAGCACAACCTAAGTCCGTGGGTTTAGGATAAAGTTGACAAACAGCCTTACCAAAAGGTTTCCAGGCCAAGACGGCCGCTAAGGTAAATGTTGGATTAAGCTGTGATCAAATATTGCACGAACAGCCCGACGTTGGAGAGGTAAATCACACGATCGATTTTTCCTATATATAAAGACAAGCGGATAAATCGAATGCGTCCGGCTCCCGCTTAAAGCTTCGTTCACCAATTTCGGGGAAACTGCGACCACACGTATTTTAGTTATGAGTAGGACGTTGTCTGTGTTTGCTTCCCTCGCAAAATTGGTATCTCTGAACTTGGTCTTAATCCTGACCGCAACGTTCATGGCGACACAGCCAGCTGTAGCAGCAGGCAGCCAAGACGCCGATGAAGCATTGAAGGTCATCATTGACCGGGCAAAGGTCGTTCGCATCGCCAAAGCTGCCGATACAATTATCGTCGGCAATCCATCAATTGTTGATGCAACCATTCAGGATTCCCGCACCATCGTTTTGACCGGCCGCAATTTTGGCGTCACCAACCTCATTATACTTGACGCCGATGGCGAAGCCATCGTTGATGAAACAATCGTTGTTCAGGGCCACGAGACAAATACTGTTCGGGTGTATCGTCAGGCCGTTCGTGAAACCCTTGCCTGTTCCCCCGTCTGTGAAAATACACTCACGGTGGGTGACGAAATCGGGAAATTTGGCGCCACGGACGAACAGATCAAGGCCCGCAATGGCCTGGCCGAAGATGCCGCGAAGAAAAACTGATCTGTCTCCCCTTCGCAAGCCAAGGGTTGAACACCAGGCCAACATCATTGTCAGCGTTAATTTAGTATAAACCCATTGGGAAAATTCGATACGGCGCAGCAACTTCTTTTCAAGAAATGCCAGCTAATCTTGGCTCAAAGAGCAGAATCCTCCCCATGGGCATGATCATGTATTTGAGCAAGGACAAAAATAGCGCTGGTCGCTTCGCACAATTTACGGGAAAGCCCGCTGCGAAGATGCTGAAGCGCAAACGCCGTCTGTATCGGTTTACAAAGTCCGAGAGCGGCACGGCGGCCGTTGAATTTGCGCTGGTCAGCATACCCTTTTTTCTGATTTTGTTTTCGATCCTGGAGCAGGGATATTATTTCCTTGGCAATCGACTGATTGATGCCGGCGTGAATGAGATTTCTCGCCAGGTGCGCACCCGCCAGATTACGGCAGGCAACACGTCGGAAGTCGAATTCAAGCGAGCCCTGTGCTCCCAGACCCTGATGGCGATTTTCAATTGTGAAAAACTGTCCGTCGATGTGCGCACAATTGCCACGTTCGAAAAACCTGCAGAACCTCCGGTTCTCGATGATGGACAATTGGATACTACAGGATTTGGCTTTGCGCCCGGCGGGCGTTCGACCATCAACGTGATCCGGGTCTATTACGATTGGCCCACCATTCTTGATTGGGGGAATATTGCAAAGGCGGGTTGGGGTGCCATCACCGGTGCCGGCATGGGCAATAACGGTTACCGCCGAATTGTTGGCTCAGCCGCATTCTTAAATGAGCCATAGGATCGATAGATCCCAATCCATGTAATTCCCAAATGCCAGTTCGAGATTTCCAATGTTAAAAATTCTGTTTCGTCGATCCTTCATTCGTTTCGCCCGTGATAATGGCGGTACGAGTGCCGTCGAATTTGCGCTGACAGCGCCCTTTTTGCTGGCCATGTTGTTATTCACGATCGCTGCCAATGACTCGGTGAATGCATCGACCGAGGTCGGCAAGGTCACAATGGCAGTTGCAGACATCATCTCGCAGTCACCGACGGTGACCAGAGACGTTATCGATTCAACCTTTGGAGCCGTTGACCTGATGGTCAACGCAACCAGAAAGGCCAATCTGGAACTCTATGTCACCGGCGTTGAGATCTTCGCCGATGGTTCGACTCAAGTATTATGGTCGCGTGATAACGGCAATCTGTCTTCCTTGACAAAACCGTCTCCGGGGGACCCCTATGAACTTCCTCCTGAGATCTTGAATGGTGCAGGTTTTATCGTATCCGCCCGTGCCCGTCTCTCGCACACAAATGTGGTCACCTCGTCCGGCATCGCGGCCGGCAAGCAGGGCAGTATCGGAAATGTACCAACTGTTGGGGCGATACTGCCCAAAATGGGGGAATCCGAATACGATTACGAGAGCAACTTCGTGCCCCGCACAAGCATCCTGACCAGCTGTGACAATTGCGATAACTAGAAGTTCAGGCCAAAAATTGGTTTAATTGTCTCGCTTGCGACGATGGAAACTGCGCTTGTTGCTGTGAAAAACAGCACCGATTTGCCCGGTTTCAGATCCAGCGATATTCGCATCAGGCGCAACCCCACGAAAATCAAAACACCGATCCAGAAAACGCTGAGAAGGTTCACCAGTGGTGAGCCGTTCTCAGGATGGGGATCCCCACCAAAGTAGATTCCGATCATCACAATCGGCACAAATGACAGGCTGACGATTGCAGAGGCCCAATTGTGAACAACGATGGCAACGGGAAACCGTTGCTGTTCCGCAGGCAAACGGCACAGCAAATACAATGCGGCCATCGATGCACCATAGCTGAACAGGGCGACCAGCAGGTGTCCAAGCAAGAAATACAGCCGCCCAACTTCCACGACCGACGAAGCGGCAATGCCCGATTGTGCAACCTGTACGGCCTGTGCAACCCGCTCGTCGTAAAGCATCGAAAGCACCGATGTGTCGATCAGACCTGCAAGGACCAGACCGGAGAAGGACCATGCGAATCCATGCGAGGAAAGATCAATTCGGGAAAGCCCGGATTGCCGGCCCAGCATAATGTCGAGCGCACCTGCAAGATTTTCAACCAGAATGGAGGGGGTCGCCGATCCGCTCACGACGGTTCCCGGTCGAAAAAGTTTGCAATGAATTGCTGGTAAATATCGGTAAGAACATCGAGATCCGCAACCGCCACCCGTTCATCGATCTGATGCATTGTTTGTCCGACCAGGCCAAATTCTACGACCGGGCAGGCGTCCTTGATGAATCGTGCATCGGACGTTCCGCCGCCGGTAGACAAATCGGGCCTGCGGTTTGTTACGGTCTGAATCGCAGAAGACAGCGAGGCGATGAGTTGCTCGTCTTGTGTGAGAAAGACATGGCTTGGCCGCATTTCATATTTTAACGTGTACTCAACAGGGGAACGCGGACCCGACCCCAGAGCAGGACGCAGCTTGGGATCATTTGCCGCCTCGTTCAACCGCCGCTCGATTTCCACCTTCAGACTGTCGGCGGTCCATGTGTCATTGAACCGGATATTGAATCGCGCACTGGCCTTGTTCGGGATCACGTTGAAAGCCGAATTGCCAATATCAATTGACGTCACCTCAAGGTTTGTTGGCTGGAAATCAGCCGTTCCCTCATCAAATGGCTGCTTCAACAGCGCTTCGGTTAAAGCAACTATGCCCCGCGCCGGATTGTCCGCCAAATGCGGATAGGCAGCATGACCCTGGATTCCGGTTACATAAATCGTACCGGAGATCGACCCGCGACGGCCAATCTTTATGGCATCCCCAATAGATTCTGGATTGGTTGGCTCGCCAACAACGCACGCATCGATCTGCTCACCCTGCTCAGTCAGCCATTCGAGAATAGCCTTGGTTCCATTCACTGCAGGACCTTCTTCATCCCCGGTAATCAGCAGGGATATTGATCCAGGATTGGGCTTTCCACCATCCAAAACCCGCTTCACTGCAGCGACAAAACAGGCAATACCGCCTTTCATATCAACCGCACCACGGCCAATCATCATGCCGTCGGTGATAGCCCCCTGAAAGGGTGGTTGGGACCAGGCGTCTTCATCCCCGACCGGAACAACATCGGTGTGCCCGGCAAAACACAAATTCGGGGCGGTGTCGCCGATTCGTGCGTACAGATTTTCAACATCGGGTGTGTCAGGCGTCGAAAACACCTTGCGGACAACCTTAAACCCGAGTGTTTCCAGTTCATTTTGCAGAACATCCAACGCGCCGCCTTCTGCGGGCGTAACGCTCGGGCATTTAATGAGATTTCGCAGCAATATTGCTGCTGGTGACAGAATTTCAGCGCTATTTTTCATCCCTTGCCTTTAGCATGCAAAAAGGACCCGTCAATCGTGCAAACTGACAAAATCACCTGCCACCGATGACCGGATCACTCTTCCGGCTCATAATAAGTGGCAACGCCGGGCAACAATATGACCGTTGGTCTCTTCGGCAGGTTTCGAAGGGAAACTGTTAGTTTATTTTCCCGCCGTCGGTCTACCGCAAATTCACCGCCCAGATGGTTCAAAAATCGGGGTAAAGCATCATAGCTGCGCACATGCATGGGCAAAATCACCGATGAGCGCAGTCTTTTCAAAATTCCACGCGCGCTCAGATGGCTCATCGTCAATCCGCCATCGACGGCAATCATAACCACATCAAGTCGTCCGATCTTGGTATAGTGATCTTCGCTCAGTCTATGATGAAGGTGGCCCAAATGCCCGATGCACAATCCGCCGGTTTCGAAAATGAAAATCGAATTGCCATCGGCCATCGTGGTAAACCGCAACAGATCTGTCGTGACATTTCGAATGAGCACATCACCAGCCATCAGATGATGGTCTGCAACCTGACCATCGTCCCCCCATCCTCTCAGAACAATTCCGATCGCCGGATCGGGTGAGCTCGTGAAGTGTGATGAATGTGCCTGGTTCATGGTGACGACATCCGGAACGACGCGGTCGGTAAGCCAACCGGCGAAATCGGTGGCAATCTTTACCCCTTCAGGACTCTCGATCAGATAGGTTGAATGCCCCTGATAAGAAATGGTGACATCATATTTCGATCGTGCGTTGGCAGGGCTGAAACTGGCAAAATATACCGGCAATTCAGGGGAATGCAGGTTCTGTGCCACGGCAAAACAGGTGCTCGGCACGCGCTCAGACGTATTCTGCGCGTTGGATTGAACCAACCCGGTGGAGAGCAGTAACAGGGCCGACAAGGCCAAAATATAGAGTCCAGACATCGCCAATTACCCATTGAACCGGTGAGCTACCGGTCAACCTTAGCGCGTTCATGGCTTCAGGCCAATTCCACACTCGCAATTGTGAACTAGCTTACTGGTGGTGGTCCGTACGGGTTGACCTCGCGCTGACCTGGCAGAAAACCCAGCAACAACAAAGGAATGGCAAGAAACGCCCATAGAAATGTCGAGAAACCAACGATGACCAGCGCATATGCCCCCGGATAGCCCAAATCATGGATCCGTTTATGGCATAGCGCATAGATGCAATAGGTGGAGACGATTGCCAGCGCAGCGAGGATGAGCGCCCAAAGGGTGAACTGGCTTGAATCTTCGCGAAAAGAAACAAGCTGGGACACAGCAAACCACCATAAGGTAAATATCAACGCCATGCCCAATCCGTAGGTCGCCCGCCGGATTCGCCCTTTTAGCGAAAACAGCGCCCACCTAACCGATTGTGGTCCCGCCTTATCAGTCATGATAATCCAGCTCCAAGAATTTATTGGCGTTAGTCACGCAACAACTCGTTGATCGCCGTCTTGGATCGGGTCTTTTCGTCAACGGTTTTTACGATCACGGCACAATACAGACCAGGGCCTGGTTCGCCGTTGCCCATAGGCTTGCCGGGCATCGTACCAGCCACAACCACGGAATAGGGTGGCACTTCGCCATACGTCACCGATCCGGTCGCCCGGTCGACGATCTTGGTCGATTGACCAATGAAAACACCCATGCCCAAAACCGCGCCCTCGCGCACTATGCAGCCTTCAACCACTTCCGAACGGGCACCGATGAAACAATTGTCTTCAATCACGACCGGTCCCGCCTGCAACGGTTCCAGCACACCTCCGATTCCAACACCGCCCGACAGATGAACCCCTTTACCAATCTGCGCGCAGGAACCAACAGTTGCCCAGGTATCCACCATTGTGCCCTCGTCGACATATGCCCCCAGGTTTACAAAGGACGGCATGAGTACAACATTTTTTGCAATATGCGCTGAATGGCGAACGACACAATTTGGAACGGCACGAAAGCCAGCATCACGAAACTTGTTTTCACCCCAGCCTTCAAACTTTGACGGAACCTTGTCCCACCACGTTGATTGACCTGAACCGTTGGCGATTACAGTCATGTCGTTGAGGCGAAATGACAGCAACACCGCCTTTTTCAACCATTGATTGACACTCCAATTACCGTCCGCAGCTTTTTCGGCGACGCGGGCAGCACCACTATCGAGCAAATTCAGTGCGTCGTTAACAGCCTCCCGAACCGCTCCACCTGTTCCCGTGTTGACATTATCACGGTCGTCAAATGCGGCTTCGACTGTGGCTTGAAGGTCTGCATGGCTCATCGATTTTTTCCTGAATGCTATTTTGCGCCTTTATAGCGCGGCCATTTTCAGGGGCAATGGCGAAGTCGCCAATTGATAAAAAGAATGATGTGCCAATTCCTACCCTTTGACGTATCTGAGCATGACTAGTATGGGCACAGCGAACACCATTCCGGAATCATATTCATGACCACCTCACACTATCCTCAGCCACGCAATCCGCTCAAAGGATCCCGACGTGACCGTGAGCAAGCAAAGGTCGTTCCCGACACCCCGCAAACGCGGTCGCCCGCCTATAAACTGGCTTTTGACGATCCGGAATTTCTCTGCAGACCCGAGACCCGCCCGATCCGTTTGCAGCTTGAGCTTCTCAAACCCGAAATGTTGTTGGAAGAGGCAGGCATTGTGTCAACGACAGTGTTGTTTGGCGGTGCCCGTATCGCCGAACCCGGTAAAGATCCGTGGGCTGCAAAGAACGAAACCCAGCGCAAGAGCCTGATCGCCAGCAGCAAATATTATACCGAAGCCCGCAAATATGCGCAGCTCGCGTCCCTGGCTTCCAAGAAAACCAATTATTCAGAATATGTTGTGGTGACGGGCGGTGGTCCCGGTGTGATGGAAGCCGGCTCACGCGGGGCCATTGAAGTTGGCGCACCAAACATCGCTCTCAACATCGTATTGCCGCACGAGCAGGCACCCAACGAATTTGTCACCCCGGAATTCAGCTTCAACTTTCATTATTTCGCCGTCAGAAAAATGCACTTCTTGATGCGTGCAAGTTCCGTCGCGGTCTTTCCCGGTGGGTTCGGAACACTCGATGAGTTTTTTGAAACCCTGACACTGATCCAGACCGGGCGCATGGAACGGGTCCCGGTATTGTTGTTTGGCAGGAACTTCTGGAAACGGGTGATCAATCTGGAAGCGCTGGCGGAGGAAGGCACGATTTCTCCTGACGACGCCGATCTGTTTACAGTGGTGGACACCGCTGAAGAAGGTTGGGACGTTGTTTCCAACTTTTACGGATTGGAAAAATAGTGCCTGAATTATCCCCAGAAGAGATTGCACGTGCCAACCGCAAGGGGGCAGCCCGCAAGTTCTTTGCCGACCCCTGGATTTTCATACGGGGTGTTCCCTCGATGAAATTCCTGCCCCCGATCGGACCGGATGAAGTCGCCTTTGCCGGCCGTTCCAACGTTGGAAAATCATCGCTCATCAATGCTCTGACTGCAAAAAAGGGGTTGGCACGTACGTCAAATACGCCTGGCCGGACACAGGAATTGAACTTCTTTGTCCAGGATGGAGAGTATGAGAACGACTTGCCACCCTTGGCCCTGGTGGACATGCCGGGCTACGGCTTTGCAAAAGCTCCCAAATCGGTGGTCGACGCATGGACGGAATTGATTTTTTCCTATTTGCAGGGACGCTCGACACTTCGGCGGGTCTATGTACTGATCGATTCCCGCCATGGGTTGAAAAAAAATGACGAGGAGGTTCTGGACCTGCTCGACAAGGCCGCTGTTTCATACCAATTGGTGCTTACCAAAGCAGATAAGATCAAACCGCCCGCGCTTGTGAAACTTGAAGCCGCAACCCTGAAGGCGATTGAAAAGCGGCCAGCCGCTTTTCCTGAGATTGTCTCCACTTCCAGTGAAAAAAACTGGGGTGTTGACGATTTGAAAGCCGCGATACTGTTTGCAATCGGCCGTGGTTGATTTAGCCGCTACCGCTGGACAGCGACTGGGTGCTTTCTTCGCATAGGGCTTCAATCGCATCGGCCACATGTTGTCCACTGATTGCAGCGTCGCCCCGTTCAACGCGCAACAAATGGGCCCGGTGCAATACGTCAGTGTGAGATTTGCCGGCCGGTGGTTCGAATATGTAACTGGCTAATTCGATCAGCAGGCCGAGTGGATCCTTAAAGTAGATCGAATCCATGAATCCTCGATCCTTGTGACAGCTATGACCTATTCCGGCCTCTTCCAGCCGTTGAGTGGCTCGACGAAAGCTTGCCTGCGACACATTGAAAGCGATGTGATGCACGCAACCAGCATCGGTGGACGTCCGCGTTCGGTCTGCCTTGCGATCCTCATTGCAGAATATCGTTATCAACCGTCCGTCGCCGGGATCAAAATACAGATGGTTTTCAGATGCATCATCAAGATTTGGCTGTTCAAAGACGAAAGGCATGCCCAGCACCCCTTCCCAGAAGTCGATCGAAGTCTGTCGATCCGCACCCATCAGTGTGATGTGGTGAACGCCCTGAGCCTGAATAAGTGTCATGTCTCTCTCCAACTGCCTGAAAGTCTGTCCTACCATCATTGCGGATCGGAATCGATCAATGCGGTTGGCTTTCAGGTCAAAAGATCTCTGTTTGAGAGTGGTTTTTGCAAAATCAGACAAGCTTTCACCAATTTGCTGCCTGTGGACAGGTTTTGAGAAAGAGCCAATATTTTTGTGATTGCCTATTTTTTGTGCAAATAATTAATTCGGTATCAGTTTTCGATGCCCGTAAAAAAGGAAAGTCCCATGAATCTTAGCGCTCCCACAATGGTCGTGTTCTTGATCTCACTTGCCATCGCCGTTCTCGGCCTGTTGGCTGGACTGGGGATACTCAGCATTATTCCCATCTCCGCATTCTGGTTAATGACAATCGGATATGTTGTGCTGGCAGCTGGTACATTGATGAAAGGTATCTAGCTACAGCCAACACGCAACAGGATTGCCGCATTGCCCGGGCTGACCCCAGTCCGGGCTCAAATTTCACTGCGAAAACAGATGTCCAGATGCTGCACGAAAGCTAATCGTCCTGCACCCGGCCTCTCAATTTTTTAATCTGCCCCCGTTTTACCTTGCCGTCGGTTCGCTTTCGACGGGCATTGAGGCTCGGCCTCGTCGGTTTTCGTTTGGGCGGCGGCGGTTTAGCAGCTTCTGCCAACAGTTGAATGAGACGGGCCCGGGCGTCTGCCCGATTCTTTTCCTGCGTTCTGAAACGGGTTGCCTGTATCACGATTTCCCCATCGCTGTTCAGGCGTTGGCCAGCCAGTTTTTCAGCCTTCAAAATGATTTCCCAGGGCAAGGTCCGGCCAAGGCGGGGGTTATATCGAAGCTGCACCCCACTGGCGACTTTGTTGACATTTTGACCACCTGGACCACCGGAATGGATAAAGCGCTCCGAAAGATCTCTCTCCCAGATGTAGAAATCTGCAAAAACCGGAATACGAATCTCAGCCATCGCCTATCCGTAAAGTTCATGCCTTAACAACGCAAACACGAAGCACCAATTGACAACGGGTCGCAGATTGAGAAAAAAAGGGTCATCCAAAAAACGCTTTGAAAAAGATACGCGCAATGGCCCCCAAGGCAAAAATAGACAAGTCGCAATTACGTTCCAAACTTTGGTTTGCTAATCCAGACGACCACGACATGACCGCTTTGTACATCGAGCGCTATATGAACTGGGGACTGACCCGCGAAGAATTGCAGTCAGGAAAGCCAATCATTGGCATTGCCCAGTCCGGATCTGACCTTTCCCCCTGCAACCGCCATCATCTGATCCTGGCTGACCGGGTGCGGGAAGGCATTCGCGAAGCTGGCGGCATCGCCTTTGAATTTCCGGTTCACCCCATTCAGGAAACCGGCAAGCGGCCGACCGCCAACCTGGACCGCAATCTGGCCTATCTTGGTTTGGTTGAGACCCTTTTCGGTTATCCACTCGACGGTGTGGTGCTGACCATTGGTTGCGACAAAACCACGCCAGCCATGCTGATGGCTGCAGCCACCGCCAATATCCCAGCCATGGCCTTGTCGGTAGGACCGATGCTGAACGGCTGGTACAAGGGCCAGCGCACGGGATCAGGAACCATCAAGTGGCACGCCAAGAAAGAGCTGTCCAAGGGTGATATCTCCTACGAAGAATATGCCGATATCGTTGCATCGTCCGCCCCTTCCCCGGGGTATTGCAACACAATGGGTACCGCCACGACCATGAACTCGCTGGCCGAGGCGCTGGGCATGTCGCTTACGGGTTCGGCTGCCATTCCGGCGGTCCACAAAGAGCGGGCTTCCATGGCCTATGAAACCGGCAAGCGGATCGTCGATTTGGTGTGGCAGGACGTCCGTCCGTCCGACATCATGACCCGAGAGGCGTTTGAAAATGCCATCGTTGTTAATTCCGCGATTGGCGGCTCCACCAACGCCCCGATCCACCTGAAAGCAATTGCCAATCATCTGGGTGTGAAACTGGAGAACCAGGACTGGGAGACCCTCGGCTGGGATATTCCGCTGTTGCTAAATCTCCAGCCTGCTGGCGAATATCTGGGTGAGGACTATCATCACGCTGGAGGCGTTCCCGCGGTTGTCAACCAGTTGATCGGTGCAGGAAAATTACCAAACCCGGGTGCGATGACTGTCAACGGCCAGACCATGGGCGAAAACTGTTCCGGTGTTGAAATTGCCGATGAAAAGGTTATCTGGCCGTTCGATAAGCCGATGCTTGAAAAGGCCGGTTTCCTCAATTTGAAAGGCAATCTGTTTGATTCCGCGATCATGAAAACGTCGGTGATATCTGACGAATTCCGCGAACGATATCTGTCCAACCCCGACGATCTGAATGCATTTGAAGGCCGTGCGGTGGTGTTTGACGGGCGCGAAGACTATCACGCGCGGATCAACGACGAGAGTCTGGGAATCGACGAATTCACCCTGCTGTTCATCCGCGGCGCTGGTCCGATCGGTTACCCCGGCGGGGCGGAAGTTGTGAACATGCAGCCACCGGATGCCTTGCTGAAACGCGGGATTACGTCCTTGCCCTGCATCGGTGATGGTCGACAATCCGGCACATCCGGCTCTCCGTCCATTCTCAATGCTTCACCAGAAGCGGCCGTCGGCGGCGGCCTCGCCCTTTTGGAAACCGGCGATCAGGTGCGCATCGACTTGAATACAAGGCAGGCTGATATTCTGATTTCTGATGAAGTCATGGCTCAAAGAAAGGCCGCCGTAGCCGAAAAACTTGCATCAGGTGGTCTCGACTACGTTCCCGACCACCAGACACCCTGGCAGGAAATCCAGCGTGGCATGGTCGATCAGTTCGAACAGGGAATGGTTTTGAAACCGGCGGTTAAATATCGCGACGTTGCCAAGATCATCCCTCGCGACAATCACTAGGGTTGATCATGCGATTTATCGGCCCCGAATGCGCGTTGGGTGAAGGGCCGCTATGGCACCCGTTGAGAAACCAGCTGTTCTGGTTCGACATACCGGCAGGGCGGCTCCATGTCAGCGATGCCATGGGCGGCCAACGGCAACATTGGGACTTTGGTGAACCAGCTTCAGCCGCAGGCTGGATTGATGAAGACCGGTTGATTGTCGCCACCGCCTCGGCATTAAACGTGTTCGATATTTCAACAGGGCAATGGTCCGTCCTTTGCCCGATGGAATCCGACAACCCATTGACGCGTTCCAACGACGGTCGGATTGCCCCCGACGGGTCCTTCTGGATCGGAACGATGGCGCTGGACGCCGCCAAAAAGGCCGGCGCCTATTATCGCTATAAAGCCGGTGGACTTGATCTGCTGCTTGGTGAGATCAGTATTCCCAATGCCACCTGCTTTTCCCCCGACAAAAAAACCGCCTATCTGGCCGACGGTGGCCAGCAGACGATTTGGCGCTGGGCGCTTGATGAGGCGGGCAATCCAATCGGAGAGCGCCAGGTACATGTCTCGCTGAAAGGGGGAAGCATCTACCCCGATGGCGCTGTTTGCGACGCCGAGGGCTATTTGTGGAATGCCCAGTGGGCTGGATCGCGGCTCGCACGCTATGCACCTGATGGCAGTCTGGACAAAATCATTGACTTGCCAGTCAGCCAACCGACCTGCCCAGCTTTTGGTGGTGAAGACCTGAAATTGATGTTCATCACCTCCGCACGCGAAGGATTGAGCGCCGAATCACTCAAACAGCAACCCGATGCCGGTAAGGTTATCGTGATCGATATGGATGTTGCGGGGCTGCCGGAGAATCAGGCACACCTCTAAGTGTCCAACCCAAAACTAATTGAGTGATATCAGTTGTTTGTGATTCATTCGGATTTTCAAAGATTCGAAGGAACACACAATGGTTTGGACCGATACCACTCGTATCCGATATGATCGTATTGGCGGACGTTATTC
>CAJQPW010000304.1 GCA_905480295.1 uncultured Rhizobiaceae group bacterium
AAACGGAACAATAAAGTTTATGCCCGGACCCAACACACTGCGCAGCCGCCCAAACCGCTCTACAACAAATTTCATGGACTGTGGGACGATACGAACACCCAGCAAAATGCAGATGACAATCAATGCCGCCAACAGCAGCCAGACAATGTTCTCGCCCACGAAATTCATCAGCACGCGTTCAATGTCCATCTTTCACTCCGTTGCTAGATCGCAGGGTCCGTTTGTGTCTCCTCAAACGACCTTTTGACAAGCAACTAGATTGCGTGAATTGAACAGGTAATCAAGTTATATTGCTGCCAACTGCTTCAGTCGCTCATTGCTACACGTATGAACGGTCCAACGTCTTTGTCTCAGCAGAAAATTGTTTCCCTAGAACGACACTCGGCATTTGCGCTTCTTTCAGCTGCAGTCCCGCATACACATACCTGATCCGTTCCTTTGGAGTTGAAGGACCATGGGCTGGGGAAGACCTGCTGCCACATTCTTCCCAAACCCACACCATCCCAACAGACGTCGATTCATTGCAGGGTCATCAATCGACTTCCCTGATGCCGCAGGGCACAGCTTTTGCATTACACCGCGAAACCCCGCGTTTGCGGCGACAGGCGTATTTATTGCCCCTGGCATAATTCCACATCTGGGCTCGCGGTTTTTGCTTGTGCAGACCCAGACGCCGGATGGCGGACTGCCAGTTTCCACGGGCGCGTTGTTTGGCTTTGTCGGTATTCGTCGCCACCCCGGTGGCGCCGGTAACGGATGAGCCCCAACATCCATCTGCCTGCCACCTGGACGAGGCTGATGTGGTGGAAGCAAACATCACCGCCGCCAACGCGACGGTGGTTGCGGCAAGGGCAATTCTGGGCTTTGTCCTGATATTCATGACGGTTCCTTTCAATCGGGTTTCGAGAAATTCGATCTTGATATCGCCCTGCACCAGGCAGCTGCGCATACAAATTTTGTAGGCGCAGGATGTGTCCTTCGGATATCGGGAACTTTGTCAATTGTATCAACAACGGCCGGGTGGAACTGTGATCGCCGAAGATCTTCTGCAGGCGTGTTGGGGGAGTTGGTTCTCGCGGGGTTTGGATTTTCGCAGGGTTTTGATTTTGCGCCCCCGCGGAGCGGCGACATCGTCGCCTACGTGAGCGCAAGCGCTTTAGCGCGAAATCAAAACCAGCCGAGCCGCCCCCGCGGAGCGAAGGCCGACAGCGTGAGCGCAAACTCAATAATAATCCAAACTCAGATCTTCGAAGCCTGTGCGCAGATCAACGCCTATTGCGGAGTGCCATCAAATTTCTTTGTCGTCGGGTTCTCAGGCACCCAGGGCAGCGCCGAATGCTGCCAGACCTCAAACCGGGGGATCAGATCGTAACGCTGTGCGATCGTGCCGGCGCGAATGTTATATTGTGCGGGATTGTCACCGGGATCGGATGCATACAGACCCGATCCACAATTGCCACAAAAGGCCTGCACCCGGCGGTTTCCGCTTTGCGCCGTTTTCACATATTCCTTCGGCACACCCCTGGTGATCCAAAACGAGTTTCCCGCAACCAGCGCAACCGTTCTGAACGCCGACGCGGAAAGCGTCTGACAATCCGTGCAGTGGCAAATCCCGTATCTTTCGGGGTCTATCTCCGCCTAATAGGTAATCGCCCCACAATGACATGCACCGTTGATTTTCATCGGTTGAATTCCTCCCCTGCCCGGTCTGTTCGCGGCAATGATAAACCATCGCAGCACAAACCGAAATGGTGGAGCAAAGAGACTGGTTTTTCATTATCACGGCCCCGAAGCCTCCAAACCATCGAACACACAGGACGGTGTGGATTCAGTTAGCGGCAACCGGGTCAAACTTATCGGCAACAGCCTTTGCGGCAAGCTGGGTTCGTGAGGAGATGTCCAGCTTCTCGTATATATGCGACAGATGCACTTTTACCGTCCCGCGCGCGATGAACATCCGCTCGGCAATTTGAGGATTTGACAGCCCATCCTTGGCCAGACTGACAACGCGTCGTTCGGTCGGTGTCAGGCTGTCCCAGCCCATCAGGGGACGCCCGCGCTTCCCGCGCATACGGGAAATCAGTCCGATGATCTCTTCAAGATCTGATCCGGCCGCATCGCGTTTCAATGCATCAAATGCTGCTGCACCCAATTCTTTGCCAAGCAGGTCAATCAATGTCTCATATTCCTCGACTTCAGCCATGCCGCGTACAAGGTGAATTTCGGCGCGTGATTGATCGACAAATGACAGGATCAGGGCGGCATCCTTGTGCTTTCCCTTCAAGGCAAGAACGGAAGCGATGGCCTCCATCGTGCGCAACAAACCAGGCAGAAGTGCCGCATCGCGCTGAATTTCCAGCGCCGCGTGTAAATGGGTTTCCGCATCCCCGACGTCGCCACGCGCCAGCGCCAGCTGCCCGCACAAAAAGCGGTTCAGCCCATTCAGGAAAGAGTTTGATAAGCGCGCAGAAAGAGTGTCGGCCTCTTCCAACAGGGCCTCGGCTTCGTTGAAACACGAAAGCTTTATGTGTGCGGCGGCAGAAGCCAGTGCCAGCTGTGCCGCCCAAACCGGTATGCCGTCGGACTTGAGGCCGACCACGTGATCACCAATCATTTCCAGAGCGGTCTCTGGATTTCCCGCAGCAACTTCAATCATCCCAAGCTGGAACATGGTTTCCGGAACCGCCAGAAAGGTTCCGGTGGCGGTCGCTGTTTGCATCATGGCACGCATTTCCTGGCGTGCCTCCTCGACATGACCGCGATCCGCCTTCAGCGCCGAGGACCAGGCTTTCGCAAATCCGCCGGTGGCCGGGTCACCGACATAGCCTGCATTCTCAACCGAGATTTTCAGCGCAGCATCTGCCGCCTCAAGATTACCGGCATCACGCGCAAAATATCCCTTTACCGCATTGGCCCAGGCTCTGAGATACCGACTTCCGTGTTTGTCAGCGACGGCCAGAACGTTCTCAATCGACACACTTCCCCCGGCCACCTCATGCGAAAACAGGTAAACCGACGTGATAATCTTAATTCCATGGGTTTCAGCCCAGCTGTCATGTATCTGCCCACCCAGCTCGATACACTTGCTCAAAGACTCATAGGCAGCAGCAGGGTCCGACACCGATTGCGCAAATCCGATAATGTCCAGTGCTCGTGACTCCGTCCATTTATCATCGATTTCACGGGCCATTTCCAAGGCCTTTTGAGCCTGGGGAAAGGCAAGGTCCATACGCCCACCATAGGCACAGACATGGGAAGATCCCCACAGGGCGCGGGCGGTCAAAATGGCCGGGGCACCCGGTCGCGCCAAAGCTTTATCGAACCACCGAATGCCGTGCTGGTATTGCCCCCAGATTTCGTAATAGCCGGTCAGCGCCGTGAGCAATCTGAGCAACAGGCTGGGGTCTTCATGGCCTTCCGCAAAAATCAGCGCATCTTCCAGGTTATCAAATTCCATCTGGATCTGGGCCATCAACTCCGGACCATCACCCAAAATCAGTCGCTGGGCGCGGTATTCCGCAAACTCGATAAAGTGAGACAGGTGGGTACCGCGGGCGACAATGTCCTCACCGGCTTCCTGGAGCTTTTCGAGCAAAAACTCGCGCACCGTTTCAAGAAAACGGAACCGGGTATTTTTGCCGGATCTGTCCACCTGCACGATCGACATATCAACGAGCCTCTGAAGCAGATTGAGAACATCAGTTTTGCCAGATTCATCTGCGGCACCCAATGCTGTTGCCGTATCAATCGTAAATCCCCGCAATACGCAGAGCCGCCGGGCCAGCGCCTGTTCCTCCGCGGTCATCAGATCATAGCTCCATGCAACTGATGCGCGCAGCGATCTGTGCTGAACCGAGGCGTCCCGCATGCCACCTGTCAGCAAGTCAAAACGACTGTCCAAACCAGCAAGTATTTGATCGGCGTCCATGATTGAGGTTCGGGCTGCCGCCAGCTCGATGGCCAGAGGGACACCGTCCAGCCGCTCAACGATCTTTCTTATGCTTGTTGAGGAAGCGGAGCCCCCGGCGTTTTCCGATCCTGACTGCCGGGCCCTTTGTTGAAATAGCGCAACACCATCATCAATTGTCAGTGGCGGCACCTGGCGCACATATTCGCCGGTGATGTGCAACGGCTCTCTGCTGGTTGCCAGAATTTTGGTTTCCGGTGCCAGCGAAAGCACCATTTGGGCAAATTCTGCACACCCCCCCAAAACCTGTTCGCAATTATCGAGAACCAGCAGGGTTTTGTGTGAGGCCAGTTGTCGGGCGATGGTTTCCGACAGAGCGGTTTGCTGTTCTTCGAGAATTCCAAGCACACGCGAAACGGCACCAGCAACCCCGGCATCGCGGAGAACGCCGGTCAAATCAACGAACCAGACTCCGTGTTTGAATTTCTCAATCAGCGACCGTGCCGCTTTTTTGGCCAGTCTCGTTTTGCCCGTGCCGCCGGGCCCGGATAACGTAACGAGCCGCTCATCGCCCAAACAAACGAGCAGTTCGGACAATTCAACGTCGCGCCCTAAAAGCGAAGACAGCTCGAGTGGCAAATTGGTGTTGACGCTCAATGAGATCACCCTCCGGTTGTTCCGCATCTTAAACACAAACTTGGGTGGCATATGAAAAAAAATGCACGGCATATGCCACCTGGCAGATGTTCCGCGTTTTGTGACGTTCTAAACCTGTTTCCATTGCAGACGTTCGGGATAACCCCGAATGAAAATAAGGAGCAAGGGACATGACAATCGAAACAACAGCGCGCGCATTCTTTGAGGCATGTGAAACTGGGCAGGGCTGGCAGGGATGTGCGCAGTTTTGCCATGATGGTGCATCTTTTGAGTGTCAGGCTGACGCATTGGCCGACACCACGACACTGGAAGCCTACGCAGACTGGATGAAAGGATTGCTGACCCCGGTGCCCGACGGCAACTACGAACTCAAAGGGTTTGCAGCCGACGAGGCACGCGATACCGTTCTGGCCTTTGCTGTATTTCACGGTACCCAGTCCGGCGAGGGCGGCCCGGTTCCACCAACGGGCAATTCAGTCGCTGCCGACTATGTCTACGCAATGAAATTTGAAGGAGATAAAATTCGTCACATGACCAAGATCTGGAACGACGTGATCTCATTGCGACAGCTCGGCTGGGCATAATCAGGCAAAAGGTCTGAGGCCTGAATTGTTCATCAAAATCAGCATTGACGATGGATGGACAATTCCTGGCCGGCGCCAAAAGCCCTACGAAACCTTGGCTTCGGCCTCGGCCACGACGGTCTCAATGGCTTTGACCAGATGGGTGGGCCAACGGATTTGCATGCCCGACTGGTGCCACCATTCACGGGCGCCAGGGTAAGAGACGAAATCACGAAAAGCCCCGCGCCCGGCGCGTTCGGCTTCTCCTGCCCGCAACAGGTTTGAATCCCTGACCAGCAAAAAGCTGTCATAGGCGGCGAAACATTCTTCCATGTAGTTTGCAAAAACAAACTTCTCTGCCGAGGTCAGTTGCTGAAAGCTTTCACGGCCCCGGACCAGAATTTCGACGGTATGCGGATCACGCCCCCAATGCTTCAGCTGGCGAATACCGGTCAGCATCGACTGCATGTTGGCGCGTTTGGCCTGGCGGTTGGACGAATGCATCTCAAACGCCACAAACAGCAGCGACAGCACCACGCCGGCCGCGGTGATCAGATCGGCATAATCTGCAATCTGGGAAAGGGTCATGGCGGTTCCTGTCTTCCGTCTTGCCTGCGAAAGAACAGAATCTAACCAATTGTGCCAATTGTCAAAATGCCCGCACGATTAGTGAATGCCGGCGGGGGAAATCTGAACGCACTGCGCAACCGAATGTCGCCATTCAGTCGCGCAATTTGGGAATGCAGACTTTAGATGTCGAAGACGCGGCGGACGGCTTTTTCCTGCGTCGTGCCTCTTCTTTGAAAATAGCTGTCGGAACGATTGATGATGTCCTGAGCTCTCTGGGCTCTGCCGAAGCTTTCTGCGAAACCGGAAAAGAAACCGCGAATCGGGCTGAAAAATCCACTGTCGATTGGTGTATTGAAAGACATGATTTTCTCCTTGTGTTGGCCTCAAATTAGGTACGGTGCCCTGCCGCAACAATTGTTGATTGCGGATGGCAGCCATGCAAAATCAGCATATAACGCGCCAATTCACTGTTCTGGATGCATGGAATGAATCAGACAGACACGGTGGGGATCACACTGATCTCAGCGCTACAATCATTGACACGATGCGAACATCGGCACCCCGGACCACGGTCTGACCGTGCCGTTTACTTTCGGCTTTGTGCGACCCACAGGCGCAAATCGAGGATCAGTTTCACCGTTGCCGCCACAACCAGAATACAGAGCGCGGCCTTTGAGATCGTTTCCATTGTGCCTTCGATCAACAGGGCATGAACGACGCTGCCGATCACTGTCACCGCGACGAATCCGGTGTGGAATAGCCGCCACTGCTGCGGTTTAACGCCCCATTTTCCCAATTTTCGCTTGAACAGAGCCAGCAGCGCAGCCGCAAAGACCGTCCCCATGGCAATCACGCCATAGGCCGAGAATGGCGTTGGCGACCGGAACAGAAGCGCATCCACCACATCAGGGGCGCTGGTGATCCAAAGCCCTGCCACGTGCACAACAACGGCCAGAACCAGAAGGCTCCCAACGAGCCCGTGCACGCGTCGCCCGCGCCGGCCTGATAATCCCGGCAGATAACCCCCCACCAGGAGCGGTTGAACAAGCAGAAGCGTCATCGCTACCACACCGGCAAAACCGGCTGCGATATAGGCCGGGCCACGCCACGCCAACAGGGGGCTCATGGCCGAAGCGGCAATTGGAATGATAACGGCGGCTGTGAGCAATCCCCAGACAAGATATTTGCCACTCTTACCGGGACTGCGGTTGGTTCGGGGCTGGCCGGTCTGGCTCATGGCAACAGTGTCAGCGGCAATCAGGCAGGTTCAAGCACGAAATCTGCGTTCAGCGTTTTGTCCTTCGAACTTGCCATCACCGGACGCAGGAAAACCGTTTTGAAGTCATCACTGTCATAGGCCAGATGCCCGTGCGCCTGGCCAAAGGCCGGCACGATCTGCGGCATTTCCAGGCGGAATTTTCCATCAGCATCGCTCAGCGTGGCCCCATGACTGTGCGGATCGCTTTCATACCCTTCGGTCGTGTGGGCCCATATCTGAATGCGCTGTCCGGCCAGCGGCGCACCATCACCGGCACGGCGCACAGTGCCGGTCATCCAGAAACCACCACCGCCAATGCGCGGCACAAGTGCGGCGCCCGGTTGGTAATTATTGGCTCCCCCCCGCATGGTACGTGTCGGCGAAAGCCCTGCGGCATGTGCTGGCACAATCAGGCCGGAGGCTCCGGTGGCCATCAGACCACCACCGGCTGCAAGCAAGGCGCGGCGGGTGAACATGGAAGTGGTCATTTGGAAAATCCCTGTCGTGTTGTCTGCCGCCCATATAATCACAACAGATGGACTTTTTCATGAAAGATAGCGCATTTGTGATCAATGGCGAACCGGGCACATTGACGCTTGCATTTCGTCCTGGCGACAATTTTCGCCCCTACCGCACCAGAAACAGGGAAATGTGCGGAAAGGAAACGAGAATCGCCAACACCACAATCTGGATCAAAATGAACGGGCCGAAGGAACGGTAAATGGTGACCAGATCGATCTCAGGTGGCGCAACGCTTTTCAGATAAAATGCTGCCGAACCGAAGGGCGGTGTCAAAAAAGCCATCTGCATGCTGACGCAGAACAGGATACCGAACCAGATCGGATCATAACCGAGCTGATTCACGATCGGCAGGAAGACCGGCATCGTCATGAGAACGATCCCTATCCAATCCATGAACATGCCCAGAATGAAGAAGATCAACAGCATCACCAGAACGATAGCGACCGGTGGCGCGTTCAGATCAAGGATCGCGCTGGAGACAAATTTATCACCGCCTGAAAGCGTAAATGCACCCGCCAAAACGGTTGCGCCGAAGGTTACCCATAGAATGGCACCGACCGAACGGAACATTTGCTCCAGGGATTCCATGACCGTGTGAATTTTCAATTCATGCCGCAGGAAAATCACGATCATTGACGCAACAACCCCCATAACGGCGGCTTCGGTGATGCCGGTGACACCGCCATAGATTGAGCCAAGCACCAGATCGATGATCAAAATCAGCGGCAGCAGGCCCTTGGCGACGGGATGGGTTGCGCGGGTGCTGAGCCACACGATGAGCGTCAACATCACCAATGCGCTGGAAAAGACGAAAGTGGCTACCAGTTCGACGGCTTCTGCGCCGAGATTTGTGGCAACACCTGCTGCGGCAATCCCCGCCGCAAATGGGAACAGGATGATGAACAGGTCACCCCACAACCCTGCATCCAGCCCCGGTTCGTCTTCTGTGACATTTGCCGGAAGGGGAGCAAGGGCCGGATTCAACTGGGTCCTGACAATAATGTACATCACATAAGACCCAGCCAGCATCAGGCCGGGAACAAGCGACGCGGTGAACAGTTTGGTAATCGAGGTTTCGGTGATCAGCCCATAGATGATCATCACGATTGAGGGCGGGATCATCGCACCCAATGAACCACCGGCACAGATGGTACCGATTGCAAGATGTTTGTCGTAGCCCAGACGCAGCATTTGAGGCAGTGCCACCAATCCGAGCAACACGATCTCGCCTCCGATGATCCCGGACATTGATGCGAGGATGACCGCCAGCAAGGCGGTTGCAACAGCGACACCGCCTCGCGCCCGGCCAAGCAAAAGGTTCAAAGCGTCATAGACGTCGCGGGCGATACCGGACCTCTCCATCAGCGATGCCATCAAAATGAAGAACGGGATTGCAATGAATGAATGGGTGTTGATCAGGTCAACAATCCTGATCAACACCAGCCCGAGTCCCGGTTGGCCGAAGTTCAGCCAAATTACGACAGCGCCCAGAACCCCGGTCGCAAATCCAATCGGCACACCCGCGCTCAACAGCACGATAATGCCAACAAGCAGACCGATCAGCATCGTTCCGACACCCAGGTCGGCGCGGAAATCGGTAAACAGGAAGAGCGGTGCCAAGCCCGTCAGTATGCCACCGAGAACGATGATTAAAGTGAATGCCAGTTTCCAGGTCATTCAGCAGTTTTTTCCTGCTCGTCGGCGCGGTTGGTCCGGCCAAATTTCAGGTGATCGACCAGCAGGTTGTTGACCGCAACAACCGCAACAATCACCGTCCCCACAAGCACAAGCGGCTTGATCGTGGGCCTCAAAGGCAGGCCCAGAACAGCCCCCGTTTTAACCGCATGCCAAAAGCCATCCCACACCACATCGGCACTGCCGACCAGCATCAGCGTCGCGTAAACCACGAGGACGTAAAGCGCGAGGTAATCAAAGACCAGGCGCAGCTTGGGAGAAACCGCATCGTAAATCACGGTGACCCGAATGTGCTCGCGTCGCTGCATCACCAGTATGCCGGAAGCGAGATAGGTGACCGCCGCCAGCCACAGGGTGGTTTTGTGAACCCAGGTTGTCGGGCTGGCAAAAACGTAGCGCATCACAACCTCGAAAAAGGTAATCGCTGCGCCCAACACAATGAGAAGCATCGCAAATCGGGAAACCGTGGTGACGACGCGATCAATCACCGTCACCCTCTCGCCAAAGGGGCGCGTCGCCATCCGTTTCAGCATGCCATTGAAGATGTGCAAATTCTCATGCCGTTTTTGACCTCACGGTCCCACGGCTCCTCCAATACCCGCTGCCTGACCGGGTTGTTATAACCCAGCCATACCAAACCTGCATATAAAAACGTCGACGCCTGCGTGACTATCCGTCTTCAGCCCGCTTCATCTTTTGATGGTCGTCTTCGATCAGGCCGATCTTCCAATACCCCGAAACATAGGTGTCACCGCGGGGCACATTCTTTTCGCCAAGCACAAAGGTACGAAGCGCCCTGACCACCCCGGTTTCCCCAGCAATACAGACTTGAACGCGGCCTTCGGGCCAGTCCAGACCGCGGATGAAAGCGTCCTGCGCATGGGAGGCGACATGCGGATCAGGTTGCACAATCCAATGCATCTCCACGCCCTCAGGGGCGGCGATATCCTGCTGATCCTCCGCTGACGTAACTTCAAACAATGCGACGCCCTGCGCGTCGGCTGGCAGGGATTCAAGAACCGAAGCTGCCATGGGAATTGCTGATGGGTCCGCAGCAAACAGGTACCAGTCGGCATCAAAATTACGGACCTTTGGGGCGCTCGGCCCTGCAAATCCCAAGAAGTCGCCCGGCCTTGCACGGATCGCCCAGCGTGACGCGGGGCCTGTGTCTCCATGGGCGACAAAGTCGATATCCAGCTCCTGCGTGGTGGGGCGGTAATGCCGCACCGTATAGGTCCGGCGCACCGGTCGGGGACCGTCAAGCAGACGCGTTTCAAATCGCGCACGGCTTTCGTCAGGCTCCGGCAGCATCAGCTTGCAATTGCTGCCTTCACGTCCGTGCGGAAAACCGGACAATTCAGATCCGGCGAAGGTCACGCGGATCATATTCGGCGTCAGACGCCACGCCTTTTTAACGGTCAGGATACGCGGCATGGGACGTTGCTTTTCCCTGGCAGGATAACTTTTGCTCTGTGAGAGTTCCGTCATATTCCGCTTCCATTGTCTGGCGCTGTTGCGCTGCGCCATTGCACCAGGTGCAATCCTGAGTTCACTTTCTCAACGGCCACCATCAGCTCAAATCAAAACCCTTGTCGCGAATGAACGTGCCGAAACCCTGCCGTTCCTGCTGCGCATATTGCCGGGCTTTGTCTTCAGACCATCCATAGGAATCAGACGTTCCAAACCGATTTTCGCCACGTTGGTTCTTATAGGGCAGCAGGCCGTTCCTGCGTGCATCATACCTGTCTATCTCATCATCGATACCGTCTTCGTTGTAACGGTCCGTGTGAACCGTGACATCGAGTGGCAGGCGCGGACTCACGGTCGGCCTGTTCGACGCCGGATAGCCCAGTGCAAGACCAGCGACGGGAAAGACATGCTGCGGCAGGCCCAGAAGGTCACTGACCCGGTCGGCGTCGTTTCTGATCGCGCTGATCGGACAGCATCCCAGTCCGACCGCTTCTGCTGCAAGGACAAAGGCCGACAGGGCGACGCCCGCGTCAACAGCGGCGTTGAAAAAGGCGTCCAGATGATCGTTTTCAAACGGACGGTTACGCAACTGATGCAGGCGTCGTTGCCGCCGGTTATTGCCGCAGAACACCAGGAGGCAGGGAATTTCGGCAATCCAGCTTTGCTCGCTCATCAGTTCGGCAATTTCCGATTTCAGCCCGGGGTTTCTGATCACAATGATATCCCGCTGCTGCAGGTCGCTTTTCGTCGGTGAAGCCAATGCAGCGGCGCACAGAAGCTGGACAAGGTTCGCATCGACCTCATCTGTCTTGAAGGAACGGCACGATCCACGAGACAATATCGGGAGCAGTTGCGAATAACCGGTCCCATCCTGAAGATGCCCGGCCTCTTGCCCGTAGCGGTCAACCAGGGGCGATTTTGGGTTGGTCATGCGAAGTCCCTTTCTGCTCAGCTCGAGACCCGTGCGTAGAACATCACCCTGTCAGCAATCAATGATGCAAATATGCGCGTCCGGGCACGGGGTCGATCTGGACAATATTGAATTTCTCTTTTGGCGTTTTCAACCAGGCCGTGTTGGCAAAACCGGCTTCCTAATTCAACGTTGAAGCTACCGGGACAGGAAAACCCTTTTCAGAGCCATGGAGAGGAGCTGAAAATTCGGTTTTGACAGCACCCACGATCAATCCGATGGTATCGGCTCCGTCACTGCGATAAAGCAAAAGCGCTCGGCGCAGCATTCCTCAAAGGATGGGAAGATGAAGATCACGAAACTGCGGGTTTTTCAGAAAAGCCTGCCCTATATCGGTGGCGGGCTGGCCGTCGGCGACCTTTCTGCGGAACGCACAAGAACGTTTGATCGTTTTAACAGCACCATTGTGGTTGTTGACACCGACATGGGCATCAGCGGGTGTGGTGAGTCCTGCCCCTGGGGGGACAGCACTCCTGGTGCGCTCGAAGGAGTGTCTGCAATCGCACCTGCCGTGTTGGGCACAGATCCCCGCCAGCTTCAGGATATCGAACGGATAATGGATTTGACCCTAAACGGCCAATCCTACGCAAAAAGTGCGGTTGATCTGGCCTGCTGGGATATTCTTGGAAAATTCAACGGCCAGCCTGTTTATGAACTGTTGGGAGGAAAGGCGTGCGACGGCGCACCGCTCTATCGGTGCGTGATGGAACAGGAGCACGACCGGATACAGGCCGAGATGGAACAGTATCGGGCCGCAGGCTACAGATATTTCAAGCTCAGAGTTGGGATTGAACCCGAACGTGATGTTGAGCTGATCCGTTTTGCAGCAGGGTTGGCCCATCCTGGAGAAGTTGTTTATGCCGATGCCAATTGCCGCTGGACATTGCAGGACGCAATGAAAGTGGTGAATGCGGTTGCCGATCTCGATGTCATGATCGAACAACCCTGCCTCACCTATGAAGAGTGTCAGCAGGTGCGGTCACATTCCAGTCAAACGATGAAACTCGACGAACTTGTAACCGATATGACCATGGCTGAACGGATCGTCCGGGACGGGGCCGCCGACGTGGCCTGTGTGAAAATGGCGCGTATCGGCGGGTTAACAAAGGCCAGCAAAATACGTGACTTTTTCGTGGAACATGGGATCAAGGTGGTCACGGAATGCATGATGGGCGGCGAGATCGTCTCAGCGGCGGTATCGCATTTTGCGGCCTCAACCCCTGCAGATCTGTTATTCAACACAACAGACCTGCATGCCTACAACACGCAGTCGACCGGCACCCCGCCCCCACCAACAAAAAACGGGCTGTTGTATTGCCATGATACACCCGGTCTGGGAGTCGAGCCTGACTATGACAGTCTGGGCGACCCCGTGGCCGTGTTTGAAGGATGAAAATACAGCCACCGCCAGATCCGGTTCAATTGCACGGGCTTGTGTCTTCGCTTTCAGCCTCTGATTTTCCGGGCGGGAATCGATATGCCCGAGGCCATCAGTTCCAGGCGCTCCGTCGCGTAGAAACTCTTTTTTCGTGACGCAGAAAACGCGTCCTCATGCACCAGAACCTCGTCCTTTTCAGCCAGGTCTTCCCCCAGTTTGGAAGCAAGATTCATCGTGCTGCCCCAGGCGTCCCTGTGCTCCAGAACCAGAACCGAACCCGATGCTATGCCAATCGACGCGTGAATATCCGAGTGATCATTGGTCGACACATTCATTGACCTGAACCGTTGCAAAACGTCCAGACTGAAGCCGATGGCGGCATCAACATCAGGGAAATGAGCAAACAGATTGTCGGCTTCAAACTTGATAATCTCGCCTTGATGGTCGGTGATGATCGACGTCGTCAGAAGCTGCATGCGCCGGATCATTGATAGATAATGCACGATGCCAAACTTGCTCGTAAGCCGGGTGAAACCGGAAATATCGAGAACCAAAATCGTCGTTTCAACGGAAAAACGTCGTTCAATCTCAGCCGCAATTTCAATCCGCTGACCGTCTCCTGCGTCGATATAGCGGTCGATCAGCACTTTGTATTCATGCAGTTCCTGGGCGTCCTGTTCGGTCATGTGAGCATCAGCCTGCCGCCATTAACGTCGAGGGTTGCGCCGGTGATGTACACGCTTTCATCGCTAGCAAGAAACGTGATGACCCCCGCAATATCCTGCGGTGTCGCCAGCCGGCCAATCGGGGTGCGGGCAACAAATTGTGCTTCCTTTTCCGGGGTCAGCACCTTGCGCACCCGATCGGTGATCGTTGTTCCCGGTGCCAGCGTGTTGGCGGTAATGCCATCGGCTGCCACATCCTTGGCAATGTATTGGGTCAGCATCGATACACCCGCTTTTGCGGTGCCGTAATGGGCCGGGGACGTGCCAGCGCTGGTGCTGCGGCCGGCCAGGGAACCGAGATTGATGATCCGTCCCCAACCGCCCCGTTTCATCGATGGCAGCACCGCCTTGCAGCACAGGAATACGGTTTTCAAATTGAGATCGATAATGTTGTCCCAGTCGTCTTCGTCGATATCTTCGAAATTTGCATAGGCCGTGTAGCCACCGGCGCAGGTGACAAGAATATCAATGCCGCCAAACTGCTCTTCGCCGTGGGCAACCAGCGCTTCCACGTCAGAACGTTTGGTGAGGTCTGCGCTGCGCGCCACTGCACTGGTCCCGGTAGCCCGCAATTCCTGTAGCAGAGGCGTAAGGGCGTCGGCATTGAGATCGGTCAGCAGCAGATCTGCTCCTTCCCGGGCAAAGCGTCTTGCGGTTTCCTGCGCGATACCGCCTGCGCCTCCGGTGATCAGTGCGCGCCTGCCGACAAGTCGTTTTCCCTCATTGCTCATCAATTCCGTATCCCTTTGCCTGTTCCAACCTGCCCATCTCCATTGTCAACGGGGACGGACGCTTCGAAGAGAGTGATGCACGGCTAGTCCATCAGCCTCTGATTCAATTTCCAAAAACCCATGGCCAGAGCCAGGGTAATCAGGCCGCAGATCAGGATGCTGCCCGGGTCGGCGCCAAGCAATTCAAACCATTGGGTGTAAAAGTGAATTGCGCCGAACACAGCGGCAGTGTTGATCACCCAGCGCCGGTTGCTGCG
>CAJQPW010000305.1 GCA_905480295.1 uncultured Rhizobiaceae group bacterium
GTGCTCGCCCTGTTCATCGATTCACCTGCCATTTCGCAAAACTATTCCAATCCTCAGCTCATCTGGCTGGTCTGTCCGCTGGTCTTGTATTTGCTGATGCGGATCTGGATTCTTGCCCGTCGCGGCGAGATGAATGACGACCCGGTTGTTTTCCTGATGACCGACTGGCGCAGCCAGATCATGATAGTTGCCGGTGCATTGGTGATGTTGGTTTCGCAACTGGTGGTCACATGAGCATTGTCCGCATTTATGCACCCAGCTGGGGCAGGCTCGACGACAGAAAACGTCTGGCCCGCTCCTTCGCTGAAGGCGACATTGTTCCGCCCGGTCGAACCGCGCTGGCCTATGGACAGGGTCGTTCCTATGGCGACACCTGCCACAATGATGACGCTGTGCTGCTGACCACCGGCCAACACCAAAAGATCATCAGCTTTGACACGCAAACAGGCATTTTACAGGCACAGGCCGGTGCTGTGCTGGCGGATATTTTATCATCCATTGGCGATTCCGGCTGGTTCCTGCCTGTTGTGCCGGGCACAAAATTCGTCACATTGGGTGGTGCCATTGCCAATGATATCCATGGCAAAAACCACCAGACACGCGGCACATTCGGCTGTCACGTCAAAGGCTTTCAGCTGTGGCGATCCGATACCGGTTCCCTGAACTGCAGCCGGCAGGAAAATGCTGAACTGTTCAACACCACCATTGGCGGCCTTGGTCTGACCGGAGTCATCACCCACGCCAACATCCAGTTGATGAAAGTGCCCTCGCACTTTGTTCAGGAAACCAGAACGCCTTTTGCGTCGCTGGAGCAGTTTTTCGAACGGGATGATCAACTCCATAGCGGTGGGGCCGCAGAACCTGAATATTCTGTCGCATGGGTGGATTCTCTGGCAAAGGGTGCCGGACTGGGGCGCGGCGTCATGATCACCGCCAACCACATCGCTCACGATTCGAACCCGGTCTACGGTCAACCAAGGTTGAAGGTCCCTTTCACTCCCCCGATACCGCTGGTTTCAGGTCTGCCTCTGCGGCTTTTCAATCAACTCTATTTTCATCGCAACAGCCGCAACTCCAATCCGCAAACCGCTGACCCAAATACCTTTTTCTTTCCGTTGGACGCCATTGCCGGCTGGAACCGCCTGTATGGACCGCTGGGTCTATTTCAGCATCAAAGCATCATTCCGGCGCAGGCAGCGTTTAAGACCATCCGGCTGCTGATCAAAACCGCGCAGGATGCGGGTCAGGGATCATTCCTGACCGTGCTCAAGCGGTTTGGACAACACCGCTCACCGGGGCTGATGTCCTTTCCCCAGCCGGGCTATACGTTGACGCTGGATTTTGCCAATCGGGGGCAGCGCACGCTCGCCCTTCTCGATGATCTGGACCGGATCACGCTGGACGCCGGTGGCCGAACAAACCCGTATAAAGACGCACGCATGAGCGCAGAAACATTTCAGGCCGGATATCCATCATGGCAAAAATTGGAAAATCTGCGTGACCCCCTGATCACATCGAACTTCTGGAAGCGCACCACGACACGACGCCATGTCGCGCCGCCACCGCTGCAGACGCCGTCAGTGGAAGTTTCGGTTAACCAAGTGGCTAAACGTGGAATTCAGAAAGACCAACTACAAGCCATGGAAAATGTCGGGAAATATCGCTCAGACATTGTGGAGCCCCAATGATCTACTTGCCATTCATACTCTTTACTGTGTTGAGCAATGCAGCCGCGCAGCTGATGCTGAAACAGGGCATGTTGACGCTGGGGCCCATTTCCGGGGACGGCCCGATGACGCTGGTATCCCTGATTTCAGTTATTTTGAAGGTGGCCTTCCATCCCTGGATATTCTTTGGCCTGTGCACATTCGTGATTTCGATGGCATCTCATCTGTTTGTGCTTTCGAAAGTTGAGCTGTCTTTCGTCTATCCTTTCCTGAGCCTTGCATTCATTGCCGTGGCTGTTGGTGCATCCGTGTTCTGGTCTGAAGATCTCAACGTATGGCGTGTGATGGGTATCGCCTTCATTTGTGTTGGAACAATTCTGATTGCGCAGGGTGGCACGTCACTCACCACCGAAGCGACGCATCAAAACGAACCGGCAATCGCATCAGATATTCCAGTTTACCAGGGCACAAAATCATGACCCCGGAGCATTTCGACACATTACTTTTAGACGCCTGCGGCAACTTTTAAACCACGAAAATTTACGCATTCACGCCATGTGGGTGGCAAAAAATACACGCCGCAACGCCGCGGCTCATCTGGATAAAGGGACAGAAAATGTTGCTGTTGAAAAAGAAGAATACTCAGGAGCGGGAAGCACGTCAGGTCGTGGAATCTCCAGCCATGTCGCCTGATCTGGTCGCTGAAATTGAGCGCCCCCCGTTGCTGAGTGTGGATGATGCAATTAAAATGCCACTGGAACGGATGAGCCAGTTATTCGTGGATCATCTGAACCCGGGTCAATTGCATTTCATGAAATTGCTCGGCTTTCACAAGGTCAAGATCGAACGCGCCGAAGGCATGTTTTATACCGACCAGAACGGGCGCAAAATTCTTGATTTCTTCGGTGGATTTGGCTCCCTGTCATTCGGTCACAACCACCCGCGCATTCTGGCAGCCCGCAAACGGTTCCAGGACGAAAACCGTCACGAAATAGCGATGGCGTTTCTGTCGCAATATGCAGCGGCGCTGGCTCACAATCTGGCCAGCATCGCCCCAGGCGATCTCGACATGGTGTTTCTGGGCTCTTCCGGTTCCGAAGCCATGGAAGCGGCGCTGAAGCTGGCCGAACGTTACCAGGGGCCAAAGCGGTCGAAAATTCTGTTCGCTGAACACGCCTTCCACGGCAAAACCAAAGGTGTTTTGTCGATCACGGATTCAAAACTCTACCAGTCAGAATTCAACCTGGTTGATGACGTTGTCAAAGTGCCGTTCGGAGATCTCGATGCTATTCGGACCGCACTGGAAAACGATCCGTCGATTGGCATTGTATGTCTGGAAACCATTCAGGGCGGTGCCGGAATCGTTGAAGCATCACCAGAATTCTGGACAGGATTGCGCAGCCTCTGCGATGAAATGGGCGTGTTGTGGGTCGCCGATGAAGTTCAATCCGGAACCGGACGTTCAGGACGCTTCTTTGCCTTCGAACATTATGGCGTCGTGCCGGACATTACCGCACTGGCAAAATCGCTGGGCGGTGGGAAAACAGCGATGGCCGCGATGATCGCCCGCAAACCGGTCTACATGAAAGCCTATGGCAAACCGGCCACGGCATTGATCCATGGTCCGGCGACCTTCGGCGGAATTGGTGAGGCGTGCATCACGTCAATCGAAGCGCTCAACATCATGTATGATGACAACCTGATGCAAAACGCTGCCCAGGTCGGCGCATACATGAAAGCCGAACTGGAACGCCTGCAGCAAAAATTCCCCAAACTGATCAAGGATGTTCGGGGGCGTGGCTTCATGCTGGGTCTGGAATTTCAGGACTTTTCAAGAACCATGCCAATGGCCGTGCGCCCTGCCCTTTCCATGCTGGATGAGAAGCTTAAAGGGTCCCTGTCCGGCTTTGTCGGGTCCGCCCTTTTGCGCGAGCACGATGTGCTGGTGGCCTTCACCGAATACAATCGTAATGTGGTTCGCCTGCAGCCACCGCTGATTGCCACACGGGAAAACGTCGATCAGTTCATTACTGCTCTCGACACGATCCTGTCCGGCGGCGTGGTGAAAATCGTCTCGGACTTCATCAAGTCACAAAGGGGCTAATTGAGCCCGAACGCAATCGCGTCGTCGGGCTCCAGATAAAGGGTCCAACAGGGGTGGAGTGGTACTGCCACCCGGCCCTTTGTGATTGGACTGAAATGCCTGGCGATGAATTCGCGGTTACTCAAAAGCGGACAAAGGGGTTTCAAAATCGCGGTGGTCCCTTCCATGGCTTCCCGCTCTCCGTCGGTCAAAGGAACCATTGTGCGTCCCGGATCGAGAGCAAGCTGCACATGTTTGGGGGCATCGCGGTCCATCGCCCAGGCAAAGGGCGAGGTGAAATCCATGCTGAACAGGCTGTCGAACCTGCGGCCACTTTTCTCCTCAATCTTCAACAACGCATCGATCGCACGATCAACCTGGCGCAACCAGGTCCCCTGCATCGGGATTTCTGAAAAATACATCCATGCCGGCAACTGCCCCTTCTCGGCCAGATCGAGATAGGTCGGCTTATGGCTGGCATAGTGTTCATTCATCATGTTCACCCGCCGCAGCACCGCATCCTTTACGTTGACCCTGCCCAATGCATGCAGATGGGGAAGATTGATTGAATCATAGGTTGGATTGGAAGCCGCCGCCCGTGCCGCGCGATGGGTCACCTGGACAAAGGGAGGAACCGCTGCCAGCGCCACCAGCGCGATCATCGTCCAGCGCCGCCACCCGGCTTCGAAGGGGCTGCTGTCCCCTGCGTAGCAATGCAGCAGCCGCAGCAGGATGGGCCATAGAAAGATGAAGTCCTGGCTGCCGGTGTTCTGAGTTTCAAAGATGATGCCGACCACCAATCCCAGAGCCAGCCAATAGACGGGTTGATCCAGAACAGCGCTCACAGATCGATTGGTCTGATAGGATTTCCAGCTCGCCGAACAGGTCAACAACCACAATGTGCAAACCAATACAGCGGTGGCAAATATCGTGTCAAAGCGGATGGAAAACACCCGCACAAACCGCGAAAGCAAGGTGCCCTGGTTGGCACCCATCAACACGGTCAGATCGTGAAAATAAGCCGATGGTATGCCCATCGTGACTTCAAGCACAGCGGCGATAGCCAGAAAAGCGACCGCCGACCCGATGGCATGAACCAGTGTCAAACGCCCCGTAACCAGAGCAAAAATTGCGATCAGACCGGCCACAGCAAAACCGGTAATCTTGATATAAAACAGGCAGGTGATCAAAACGAACACACCAATCGCCCGAAACCGCATGGATTTCGAGAACAGCAATATCGCCACCATGACATACAACAGCTGACACACCTGCCGATTGTAGAACGCAAACCCGTCAACGCCCGGGAACGAGGTGTAGGGCTGCACGTTGAACGGCAGCAACTGAAACGCAAGAAAGGGCAAGAGCAGCAACAGGGCGTTCGCCCGTTGCTTCTGCTGCATTTCCCACACCAGCACCAGCATCAACGGAAGCGTGATCACCGCCACACTCCAATGAACGATGAACATGGGGTGCCCGTTCGGGATCAATGCAGTGGCCCAGTAAACAAGGTAATATCCCAACGCCCCCACCGGGGCATCAAAGTCCACGTTGGGCACCTGTCCCTGGGCAATGCGCTGCGCGCCGTCAAGATAGATCGGCAGGTCCCAATAATTCGGACCGAGCGGAACACCGACATTGGACATCAACAAAGCTGCACACAGAAAAACCGCAAGCAACACCCAAAACCAGGCAGACAAAGCCAGCCTTGCCAACTGAGACTGTATGTTCATATTCCATCCCTTGAGTAAATTGATGACCGCGGACCCGTCTCAGCCGGCGGCATGACTAACCGTCCCGACCGCCCGACTGCGAAGCCATCTTGTGTTGGGAGGGCAGATTGCCCTGATCATACGGCGAATAAAGATCGCCTTCCCGCATCGGTGTTGTCTGACGGCCAGCCGGGGCGGTTGGAATGCCATCCTTAAACCGCAAAAGGCATTGCAGCAGATAAAGAAAGAGTGTCAACGCCAGGCCAATTCCGGCTCCGACGATGCCGCCGCTGGCCACCAACATCTTGCGATTCGGGCCTTCCTTGCTGTCAGCTGGTACAGCGTGTGAAATCACCCGCGCGCTGCTGGCGCTAAGATTCTCCTGTTCACTCGTCTCACGCGAGCGCAAAAGGAAAGATTCGTAGATGCGACGGTTGGCTTCAACCTCGCGGTTCAGTTCCCTCAACTCGACTTTGGCCGCGGAATCATTGACCGCAACGGCTTTGAGTTGGTTGACCTGGGCCACAAGGTCGTCACGCCGTGCTTTGGCCCGTTTGTAATTTTCCTGCGCGGTCTGCACCATGCGTTGCAGTTCCTGTGAAATCGCACCGAGCGCGCTGCGCTGTTCGGATGCGGCAGCAATGCGATCAGGGTGCCGGTCTCCAAGCTTGGTTGATACCCGTTCCAACCGGCTCTTTGCCTGCGCATAGTCCAGCCGCAGCCGATCCACCGCAGAAGTGACGAGAGAAGACGGGATCGCGCCGGAAATGACATCGCCAAGATCGGCTTCAGCGGCCAGTTTGGCGCGGGTTCGGGCATCACCGGCCTGAACCTTGACCAACACCAGTTGCTCATTCAGCCGCGCCAGCTGGACATCGCCAATCAGCCGTCCATTGGCGTCCACCAGCCCATTTTCAGCCTTGTATCGTTCAACTTTTTCTTCGCTGTCCCGAACCTGTTTGCGCAACTGATCCAAACGGGACGTCAGATCCCGGCTGGCGCTACGGGCAAGCTCTGACCGGGAACCCGACTCATCGGCAATGTACGAACTTGCCAATGCATTGGCGATCCGCGCGGACTTATGCGGATCCGTCGTCGACATGCTCAGTTCAATTGTAAATGTCTGGCTGACCCGGGATACATCAAGATTGTCGTAAAGGTACCGTTTGGCCAATCCGACTTTCTCAGCGCTTGAAGGCCGGCTGAAAAAGAACGATGTGAAGAATTTCAACGGGCCGTCTATGTGATCATCGACAAATTCCGGATCTTCAACCAGTTCCAGATCTTCAATCACCGGATCGACAACGCTTGATGACTCGATGATGCGAACCTGGCTCTCGGCGTAAGCGACAGTCGCCTCGCTGTTCAAACCAGTTGGCGACACGGCATTATCAAGAACTTTCAAACCCCGTGGCTCAATTAAAAGCTCAGCGGTCGACTGGTACATGTTGGGCAATCTCAACGCATAGACGGCCATGAACACGGCCCCGATTATCGCGCAAGCCGTGATCAGCTTCCACGAGCCAAAAACGACACCAAAGATCTTTTCGAATGAAAAGGGGTGCGGTTCCAATCGGTGCCCGTGTTGAAACAGGGGCGCTTGTGCATCCAAAGTCCCGTGATCCGGGTCCACTGATATTGTGGCGGGTATTTCAGCGGGTCCGGGATTTGGCGATGCCGCTTTCCGCCCGTTTTCAACTTTCTTTTTTAATCCTGCCAGTTCATCGGCAAGCAGGTCCAGTTGTCGCTCATAATCGGATTGAGCCTTTGAATTGTCCATGGGAGGCGGCGAAAGCACCGCGCGATCGGTTACCACCCTTGCCGGCTGCTGCATGTCAGCCTGATGCGCCCGGTTGGCCATCTGAATGTTATGAATTTGCAACCGTTGTTCAGCTTCTATGGCGGTAAAATCATCCAACATAGAACCGGTGCTGCGAATGCCGCCAGCTGGGGCGACACCCCTGCCTTGCCGTGGGTTTTGCGCAGGAGCAGGTGCCGAATTCATCAGGTCCAGCAGAGAACCCTGGGCGGAGGTTTTACCTTCCGCCTGCGGGTTCGCGGCAGTATTGGTCCTGTCGAAAATGCGGGACAACATGGGACGTGAATGGGCTCCAAAACTCCAGAAGGGACCTGATCGAAATGGATTTCGAGGGTCTTACTCATTTATTAAGGAGGATGGATAACAAAGGATTAACCACAGACGTCGACGGGCGATAATTGCGGCAAATTTCTGGAATAATTTTCTAGGCTGTGAATTCCCGAATGGCATCGAACATCGGCTTGGCATTCCAGTCGCGATCAAAGGGCAAGGGTCTTGCCCTTGCCTGGTCGTCTCGCGGGAATACGTCCCCTATCCAGCTGTAGCGGTCGTTCAGCCCCCACGTGGAGATCGCCCGCGGCGTTGTGCTGGCGGTAAGAGCCGACAGAAACTCACGCGTTTTTGCAGCAACAGCCGCATCACGGATGGCTTTATCAGCAGGCAATTTCCAATCAATAATGTCCATTTCGGTGACCGCAACATCGAGGCCAAGCCGATGCAGCTGGTCGATGAAGCGGGCCAGGTTTTCGCGCCCGATCTTCCGTTCCGCATAAAGATGGGCCTGCAGCCCAACCCCGTGCACCGGAATATTTTTTCGCTGCAATCGGTGAACAATCTTGAGTATTGCCTCCTGCCTGGCCTTTGTGCGCAGGCTGTCGTCTTCAAGGTCATAATCGTTGATGTACAATCTCGCGGTCGGGTCGGTGCGCGCCGCTGTGCTGAACGCGATATCAACGTGTTTGGGACCCAGCACATTGTACCAAACACTCGTGCGCCATTTGCCCTGATTCAGCGGATCATGGGCGACGACTTCATTGACAACATCCCAGCTGCCAATGCGGCCGGCATAACGTCCCACGACCTCTTCAATGTGCTCCACCAGCACCCGTTCCAACCGTTTTGGCGAGGTAATGGCGTCCAGCCATTGAGGATTGGCATTGTACCACAGCAATGTATGGCCGTGCAGCCTCTTTCCATTTTGCACAGCAAAATCAACAAGTTCATCCGCACCAGAGAAATCAAAGAACTTTTTCGAATGCCTGATCCCATCCCATTTCAGCACGTTCATGGGAACAATCACATCAACATGGTCAAGCAGCATGCGCTTCAATTGAGGGTCATTGCGGAACGGTTCCAGCAGAACCGCTGCACCAAATGGAATCCTCGATCCCGCAATGGCCGCCATCGACGGCGCCAGCCCCGACAACGCAAGCGCACCGCCAAATTGCAAAGCAGAACGCCGTGTTAACCGATTTGCGGTACATTTCGTCATCATTGAGAACCCGAAGATGGGATGGAAACAATTCCGCCCATCCTGCAAAAAAAAGATGAAGCAATCCTAATGTCTCGGCACACAGGCATAAAATCTTTGATCGGCGCCGCGACCACCAGGGTGCAGGATTTTGGACTTTCCAAATCCAAAGTCATTGACTTCAGCGCCCTGTTGAGTGGCCAGGTTGGCCGACTGGTGTTCTCATTTGCCTATTTCATCATTCTGGCGCGCGCCCTCAGCCTCAGTGAATTTGGTATATTCGCGTCCTGCTCCGCCATCGGCATTGTGCTGTCACGCATGATGGGGTTTGGCTTCATCTCTCCGCTGTTTCGGGTCGCAACCACCCGACCGAACTTGATCGGAGCCTATACGGCGGGATTTTTGATCGCTGCACTCTTGTCACTTCCTGTCCTGTTACTCGTGGCCCTGGGGCTGCACTGGCTGCTTTTTTCAACCTTGATTCCGGTTCAGACATTCCTGCTGATCGTCATGGCGGAAGTGGTGTGCTGGCGGGGGATTGAAGCCACAATCATCGTCTGCAATGGGCAAAATCGCTACCTGTCGGGATCCTTGCTGGGGATAGCGGGGGTCGCAGTGAAAGCTTTAACGGCCGGGTTCTTTTACCTGACCATGCAATCTCAGCTGGAGTCCTGGGCCCCGCTTTATTTCTCATCGCTTTGCATGGTGATGATCATTGGCCTTGTGGTTCTCTATCCCAAACAGAGGTTGCGTTGGAAACCAAGGGCCTGGCTGATGCGGGCCCTTGATGCCGTTGGTGTTTCTGCGGCAGAAACATTGTTTTACGTGCAAAGCGAGTTGGACAAGGTCTTGGTTCTGGCGCTCGGCGGCGAAGCACTTGCCGGGCTCTATGCCATTATCATGCGGATGGTTGACCTGACAGCAATTCCCCTTCGGGCGCTGAGCACGATGCTGACCCAATGGATCATGCGGGCGCGGCAGTCCCGCCAATCGGCCCAAACCGGGCTGAAGCTGGACCTGGCCATAGGTGCATCGTCTGTGGTCGCCCTTGCCGTTCTTGCCTTCATCCTTTCCCTGATGCCAAATCTGCTGGGGAAAAACATTTCCCTCGGCGCCTCCTATCTGTGGCTGGTGCTGCTGGTTCCGGCGTTTCGCAATGCGATCGAACTACACACCGACCTGCTGTATGGGCATCAGTTCATGGCGACCCGGGTAGCGCTGCTTGGCTATCTTGTGATGTTGAAGGCCAGCCTCTTGGCCCTGCTGCTGGGTTTGTTATCCAACGTGTCAGAAGTTGCGCTGTGGCTGAACGTGGTTTTCGCAGTGCTCTATGTGGCGTCAGCGCTGGTGACATACGACCGTCTGTCTCAAATCAGGCGGTCGAGGACCCGGTTTGCACTACGCGGCGATGAGGTTACGCAATAATTGAGTATCGGTTCCGGTGAAGGATTGAACCCCAATGGCGACCTGATCAGCTTCCATACTTTCGATCAATGTCGTCACGCTGTCTTTGCTCAGGGCCTGCCCGTTCCAATAGGTTTGGCACAATGCGCCTTCACCGTGCCAGTGACCGCTTCCGCCCAGCACACCATCAACATAAGCGCCATAGATCTGGCATTCCGAAAAAGACCGTTTCGATGCAATCGCCGCCAGCCAATGTTTTGATGTTTGAGCTTCGACATTTCTGCAGAGCGACAGAACGTGATCACGCCTCCAGCTGACCATGTTGTTGATGTAGTCTTCGGCAGGAAATGTGGGCTCGTCCAGTCCATTCAGCCAGGCAGCATGCCGCGTCCAGGCTTTGTGGAGCCGGCCAGATGCAGGCAATGCGTCATGTATACCGCAATCCTTGCGATACAGGCGCAGCGCGCCGTCCCGCCACAGGGAGCGGGTGGAAAAGGGTTTGATAAACAGCATGTCGGAATCGCAATACAGCAATCCATCATGGGAAATATGACCGGCAATCGCGATCCGTCGCAACTGCTGTACATGCCAGCCACGCAGCGGCCAGGTGCGGGTTGAGTACCAGATCTTGCGGGTGTTTTCGCTTAGACCGGGTCGCACGCTCTTGAACCAGGTCGGCAGGATGTCATTTTCATTGATGATGTGCCTTTTGGAACCCGCCAAAGATGCAAACAAACGATAATCATGATCATCGACCAAGATATAATGGTCGACCGGTTCGCTGACAAAGCGATCAATGCTGTCGCACAACAGCTGGCAACGTTGAAAATCCCGATTGTAGCTCGGTGTTATAATCGCCGTTTTGTTCTGGTCTACAGCGTGGCTTTTCATCTGCCCGCCTGTCCCAGTTTCTGCATCAACACGCGCCACAAGAACAGCGGGTTGCCCAACACATAACGCTTCCACAAACGGCGGGGTTCCAGCCCCAGCCGGTAGAGCCACTCCATCCGAATGTTGATTATCCAATCCGGCGCGCGCGATACCCGCCCGGACGTAAAATCGAACAGGGCGCCAACCCCGATGGCAACCGTTGCATGGCGCTGATCGCACTTATGCGCGATCCAATTTTCCTGAAGCGGGTTCCCCAGCGCCACCAACAGTATATCCGGGCGCTGTTTTTCCACATCTTTCAGAACCTTGGGCTCGCGAACCAAACCAAAATACCCGTCACTGATAACGCGGAACCTGTGTTGCGGATGATTGTGGGCAAACCGGGCAGCTGCCGCTTCCGCCGCCCCTGGTTGCGCCCCGATCAATGCGACATTGAGACTCTGGTCAATCTCGTTGAACAGATGCGGGATAAAATCGGTCCCGTTGAGATTTTCGGGAAACGCGCTGCCGTACAGAACCTGTGCGCCCAAGTCCAGCCCGACACCATCTGAAAGAACGGTAAATTGCTTCAACACGTTCAGATAGTCAGGGTCCTTGAATGCAATATTGGCGCCATGGGCGTTCAGGAATGAGACCTTGCGGTGTTCACGCTGCTGGATCGCTGACACAATATCGGCAACCGCAATGCCAGCTTTAACCACACATACGTTCACACCCAATATGTTGTTCACATTCGGTGTGGTCGTATTACTCGATCTGGACCCAGCAATAGGCAGGTCCAATATGCCGGATGTTTCACTCATACTTGCGTCTACTACCTACTAAGCGTCTTACCCGAGACGCCGAGCGCAAAATTACATTAAATACCTGCTATTTAGTGAATCCGTGCGTTAACCCTACAGGGCATTCACTCCGGCCTGGATGCCTTTTCGTAACGCCGTAAACTGAAGGTTAAAAAACGCGGTCCCGTCTACTGGATTCAATCGACCGGCAAGACTTTGCTCGACCAGTTGATCAAGCGCAGCTGCAAAAGCCTTCGCATCATCGGCTCCAATGCAATTTTCGGGCAGAACATCAATTCCACGCAGCGAAGAAGATGTCGCAACGCAGGCATGACCGGTCTGGAACGCTTCAATGGTTTTCAGCTGCACACCGGTTCCCCCCTGGCTGATCAGCGGTACCACGCGAACTGAATCGAGAAACTGAGATGCACTGTCTACCCGCCCCAGAAGGGCTACATTGGGATGCGATGGCGCAAAACGATCCGGCACACTGCCCGCCACGGCGATGGTTCGCTCAGGTGCCAGTTGAGGAACAACCTCTTCCAGAAACCAGGACAGACCAGCAAGATTAGCCTGCCAGCTCCATGTCCCGATCAATCCGATGTCATATGTTGGTTTTGTAGGTTCCGACGCCTGTCGCCGCATTGGCGCCACCAAAGGCAGAACACATCCGCGATCGGGCTCAATATCCAACCCGTTCAAATCATCTTCACTGAAGGTCCAGACGTAACCGGCATTCGCACACAGTTCCGGCTCCTTCACCTGAAGCAGTTCTGCGTCCCTTCTGAAGAGAAACCGTTCAATCACCGACCCCGCATGAAGAGCATTTTGCGCAGCGGTTCGATGTTCCACATTGTGCGCAACATAAATATAGGGGCGCTTACACAATTGCGGAAAGGCCAGCGGCATTTGGTAGGAATTCAAGATTGTCGCGTCAAACGGTCCGTTTGTAATCAACAGGCGCTGCAGATCACCGGCGCTGAAGGATTTTAGTTTGCCCGCTGCGTAAGGCAGTCCGAAGGTCATCGAGCGAACCAGCCATCGCAATTTTTGAGAAATGCTGGCGGTCACATTTTCCAGTTCCCGAACGTCCAGCACGATACAGTTTTGATCAGCGATTTCTCCCTGCCTCGGCAGACGAAATCCGAAGATTGTTACGTCATGGCCCATGGCACGCAGCGCGTTGATGATCGCGTCATTGGCGATTTCAAATCCTGAAGAGGGATTACCGTCCGGCACGATCGATGTGATAAATGCAAATTTCATGAAGACAACCCGGTATCACCGCGCCTGCGACATTACTTCCTTGGGCTGAGCATTTCGTTAATCCGAACCCTTTAAAAACGGCACCAGCAACAGGTTAAATGCATGCAATGATCTCACCCAGCCCCCTTTCCGATTCAGATATTTCGGTGCATTTCACAAAGGGTGAAGACCGGGCTGATACGGTGGAAATCGTCGTCATCGTGCCAACATTCAAGCGTCCGCAACATCTTCTAGCAACGCTGAAAACGGTGCTCAATCAATCAACGAAACGCAGCTACGCCGTTGTTATCATGGATAATGATGCGCATTCAGCCGAAGGGGCCGCCGCCGCGGCGGGGTTGTTGTCAAAGCACGATTTGCCGTCGACCGTCATTCTCGCCCATCGACGCGGAAATTGTGCTGCCTATAACGCCGGCATTCACACGGCGCTAACCACCTATCCCAATGTGCGCTGGATTCAGATCATTGACGATGACGAACTCGCCCATCGCGACTGGCTCGACCTTCAGGCAGCGGCGGCACAAGAAACCAATGCCGACTTTGTTGGCGCTCCCCAACACCCGGTATTTGAGGAAGAAGGGGATCAGATCTGGTCAAGCCACCCGGTATTTGAACCGCCTTACAAGAACAGCGGCGTGGTCCCGATCCTTTTTTCATCGGGCAATGTGCTGATATCTGCCTCCCTGTTAAAGCGTTATCAACACCCCTGGCTCGACGAATCCTACAATTTCCTGGGTGGCGGGGACTCCGATTTTTACAGCCGCTGCAAGCAGCAGGGCGCGACTTTTGCCTGGTGCCATGAAGCCGGGGTTGAGGAAACCACACCCACACGGCGCACTCAATTGTCATGGCTCAATTCCCGATCTCTTCGAAACGGTTCGATTTCTGCCCTGATTCAGAAAAAGGCTGCACAGACGCCCTTTGACGATTTCCGTCGCATTGGCAAATCGCTGCTGCTTCTCGCCGTCTCTCCTTACCGTTCGTTAATACTGTTTGTTAACAAGCGGTCCCTTATTATGGCGCTCAACCCGATGAATGTCGCCCTCGGGCGTGTTTTGATGGAGTTCGGCTTTGCCAACGAACAATACAAATCCGCTGACAAAAATTAATGGCTGGTTTCGCCATGGACCGCTGGCATGAGCCAGACCCAGACAGCGCCAATAATCTGGTACCGCCCGCTCGCACCGGTTGCCTTCGGTTGGTGGCCATCGGCCATCATCATGTCCATCGTTTTCATTTCGTTTCGACCATTCAGCACATCGGCCCTCAACGATAGCGGTGGCGATATCGTCAACCAGCTTGGTTTTGGGTTTTTGGGGCTGTTTTGCCTGTTGCTGATCGTTCGGCAGATATCCGCCAACGCGATGGCGGCCTTTTTAACGCCCGCCTGGCTATCCATGTCAGTTATGCTGCTGATATCCGTGATGAATGCTGATGATCCAATGGGTGCCATGCGGGGCATGATGTTCTCTGTGATCGTCGTGTTGGCGGCCATCACGGCCCTGGCCCTGCCCCGCAACATGGACGACCTGACATCCATTCTGGCCACAGCGGGCCTGACGGCGGTGGCTGCCTGTTATCTGGCGGTATTTCTGTTTCCAGATCAGGGCATGCATGCCGGTGGCGGCCATGAAGCGCAACATGCGGGCCTGTGGCGCGGTGTCTATGACCACAAGAACGTCGCAGGCTCCGTGATGGCCGCGTTTGTTCTGATCGGGTGGTTCGTTGCCCGAAACGGCCGCCCGCTGGCCGGGCTCGTACTGGCCGCCGCAGCATTTGTCTTCGTCTTGCAGGCCGGTTCCAAGACCGTGCTGATTATCCTGCCCGCCGCCATACTCTGCGCGTGGGTCGTACGCTGGGCAGACTGGGCGGTGGCCAAGGTGCTCATTTTGCTGGTGCCCATCCTTGTTCTTTCCGTCGCCACTCTGGGTGCCGTTCTGCACCCGCCCATACTCGACATTCTGCAATCCTACTCGCCCGGGCTCACCTATACAGGTCGCATCGATCTATGGGTGTTCGGCATCGACCATCTGGCAAAGTCACCATGGGTCGGTTATGGATATGAAAGCTTTTGGGGCACCTCCAGGGTCGCAAAAATTGAGTTGCCCATGGAACTCGCCTGGGACGTGCGCGGCAGCGGCAGCGGTCATAATTCCTGGCTGGATGGCGCTATCGGATTCGGCATTCCAGGCACCGTACTCATGGCCCTCATTCTGGTCGTATTACCGGTCCGCGACTATCTGAGAATCCCGACCAGTGGCAATGCGGGAAAGCTCGCGCATCTATTTCTAACCATCTGGATTTTAACACTATTTGGCTCAAACCTGGAGAGTTTCTTCTTCCGGCGAGCCGATCCGGTATGGTTCTGCATGATTCTTGCCATCATCGGCTTGCGTTTAACCGCCCACATGAGCATTAATCACACTCACGCCCCAATGAATCGATAACTGTCCGTAAACCAATACCCGTTAAACTTCACCCAGCTCTCAGTACCAGTTCCAAACCCAGTTATGGCTCGTAAAATTTCAAGACGACATTTTGTAAAATCCACAATGATCGGTGGTGGATCATTGCTGTCAGGCTGCACGGTGATGTCCGGTGTCGACACCCAGCCCACAGGCTCTGTTGGAACTCAAACATTGCGTCCGCCCATCGGTGTTGATGCAAATCTGCGTTCTTCGGCCAATATGTATGGGGCACAGCAGGATGGTGAATATACGCTTGCCGCTGTCCCCTATGAGCAAATGGAAGGGCGCTTTCGCCGCCAACGGGTGATTAATCGCACCGGTATGGAGAAAGGGACCATTCTGGTCGATCCCCACAGTCACCATGCCTATTATGTATTGAGCCATGACGAAGCGGTTCGATATGGCATCGGTGTCGGAAAAGCAGGATTTGAATGGACCGGTGACGCCGTGATCGGACGCAAGGCCCAATGGCCGCGCTGGACTCCACCGTCAGAAATGATCGACCGGTCGCCTGAGCTTGAAAAATACCGGAACGGCATGCCCGGTGGGATAGAAAACCCGCTGGGCGCCCGGGCGCTTTATCTCTATGCCAATGGCCGCGATACGCTGTATCGGCTGCATGGCACGCCGCAATGGGAATCGATTGGCAAATCGATGTCTTCCGGATGCATCAGATTTCTCAATCAGGACGTTATTGACCTGTTCAACCGCGTGCCTGTCGGCACCCGTGTGCGGGTCATCTGACAGGTAATATTTTTCTGTCCGTAGGACCAATTTATTACCCTGCGGCATATCAATCCTCCGGGCTTTCCTCTATGCAGGCGCCAGTTCCTGCATCGATACGGAAAAACCATGAAACGCCCAACGCTGTCAGCGTTTGCGGATCGCCTTTCACTGGGTGATCGCAAAGCTCTCGATCTCACCTCATTTTCTTTAGATCGCGTCAAAATCGAAGTCCTCTCCGGTCTCACCGTGGCCCTGGCTCTGGTGCCCGAAGCCGTTGCGTTTGCTTTTGTGGCCGGCGTGCATCCGCTGGTCGGGCTCTATGCCGCTTTCATCGTGGGCCTGATCACCGCTGTTTTTGGTGGTCGTCCGGGCATGATATCGGGTGCTACCGGCGCGCTTGCAGTCGTCATGGTTGCACTGGTCGCCCAGCACGGGGTTGAATATCTGTTTGCCACAGTTGTGCTGATGGGGATCCTGCAGATTCTGGCGGGTATCTTCCGGCTTGGAAAATTTATTCGGCTGGTTCCCCATCCGGTGATGCTGGGATTCGTCAACGGACTGGCCATTGTGATTTTCCTGGCGCAACTGACCCAGTTCAAAGTCACCGGATCTGACGGCGGCAAGGAATGGATGAGCGGATTTCCACTGGTGCTGATGCTCGGCCTCGTGGTCCTGACCATGCTGATCATTCATTTTTTCCCCAAGCTGACAAAGACCATTCCTGCGCCATTGGCGGGGATCGCCCTGGTGGCCGCACTTGTGATCGCGCTGGGGCTCGATGTGCCCCGGGTCGGCGATCTGGCTTCGATCCAAGGCGGCCTGCCCGCGTTCCACATTCCGCAGGTTCCTCTGACAATGGAAACCCTGCAGATCATCATCCCCTATGCTTTCATCCTTGCGGCCATCGGCCTGATTGAAAGTCTTTTGACCCTGAACCTTGTGGGCGAGATTACCGGCCGGTCCGGCGGTGCATCGCAGGAATGCCTGGCCCAGGGCGCTGCAAACACCGTCACCGGATTCTTCGGTGGCATGGGCGGTTGCGCGATGATCGGTCAATCCATGATCAACGTGAAGTCCGGTGGTCGAACCCGCCTGTCGGGCATCGCCGCAGCGCTGTTCCTGCTGGTCTTCATCATGCTGGCTTCCGGTCTGATCGAACAGATCCCCCTGGCTGCTCTGGTCGGCGTGATGTTCATGGTCGTGATCGGCACATTTGCCTGGCACAGCCTGCGCATATTCGGCAAAATTCCCTTTACCGACGCAGTGGTCATCGTTCTTGTGACAGCCGTAACGGTGGCGTTTGACCTTGCCGTGGCCGTCATTGTTGGGGTTATCGTATCGGCGCTGGCCTATGCCTGGCAAAACGCGACCCGCATTCAGGCGCAGGTTCAGACCAATGAGACCGGAGAACGCATCTACACAATCGAGGGACCATTGTTCTTCGGTTCAGCCGACGGATTTGCCGAATTGTTCAATCCTGCCACGGATCCGGAACTGGTCGTCGTCGACTTCGTCAACAGCCGCGTGGTGGATCAGTCTGCCCTGCAGGCAATCGAAGCATTGGCAACCAAATATCAGGCGCTGGGAAAATCACTGCAGCTGCGCCACCTGTCGCGGGATTGCCACAAGCTTCTCAACCGCGCCGGACAATTGGTGGTCGATTCAGGGGATGACCCGGAATACGGCCTCGCTGTCGACTATGACATCCGGACCGGTCGTTTGGGTGGTGGCCACTGACAAGCCGACAGCGGTCCGCTGAACCTATTGGCGCAAAGCCGGCAGGCCGATACCAACGGCATGAAAGCCACCATCTGCGGCCAGCAATTGCCCGGTCACAAAACTGGCATCGCGTGAGGCGAGATAACAAATCGCACTGGCGATTTCATCTTCGCTGCCATAGCGGTTCAAAGGCATGGCATCATGATAGGCTTCACGAATTTCCTGTGTGTGCACGGCGAGAGCCAGTTTTGTATCAACCGGTCCCGGGGCAACACAATTGGCGCGAATGCCCATCTCCCCCAGTTCGGCAGCCTGTTGTAACGTCAATTGTATGACGGCAGCCTTTGACGTGCCGTAAGCAACCCGCAGCGTGCTGGCACGCAACCCGGAAATCGAAGCAATATTGACGATAGAAGAATAGCTTTCCTTTGCCGTCTTCGCCAGGATTGGCGTCATCGCCTGGCTGACCAGAAACACCCCGTCAAGATTGGTCGCCATCACCCGGCGCCACCGTTCAAATGTCGTTTCGCTGATCGGGCCAAAATCGGCAACACCGGCATTGTTGATCAATGCCTGACACCCAGCGAAATGGGATTGAAATTCACCAACCATATCCGAGACCTGTTCAGGAACGGAAATATCATACTCCAGCGGGACCACGGCATCGCCAAATTGAGCAGCCTCCTGTCGCAGCACATCGCCGTCACGATCCACCATCGCCACCCGCATGCCCTGATTGACAAATCGCCTCGTCGTGGCAAGGCCGATGCCGCGCGCGGCACCCGTTACAAGTGCAACTTCAACCACTACGCCGCTCCCAGCCAGCTTGAAAAGCCATCCACAACCTTGTCGATATCGGATGTTTCAAAGTCCAGATGTGTAACAAGTCTTGTCGTATTCGTAGCCCCAGAAGGTTCCGCGACGATCATCCCGTGTGACATCATATGATCGGAAAGCTTGCCCTGCCCTGACCCGTCAACATCGATCCAGATCATATTGGTATGAACCGAATCGAGGTCGATTTTCAGCCCGGGCAGTTCGAACAGACGCTGCGCCAGCGATTGAGCATTCTCATGGTCTTCGCCCAACCGATCAATATTGTTGTCCAGTGCGTACAAGCCGCATGCCGCCAACACGCCGGATTGGCGCAATCCGCCCCCCAGCATTTTGCGGGCACGCAGGGCGCGGTCAATGACGGATTGGGGACCGCAAAGCACCGAGCCTGCCGGGGCTCCCAGCCCTTTTGATAAACACAGCGACACCGTATCCGCACAGGCCACCAATTCCGAAGCCGGCGTGCCGGACCTAATGGCCGCATTCATCAGGCGCGCGCCATCCACATGCAGTTGCAGGCTGTTGTTCTTCGCCACATCGGCAATGCGCAGGACTTCCTGTTGATCCATCACCCTGCCGTCATGGGTATTTTCCAGACAGACAAGGCGGGTGATGGCAAAATGGGGGTCGTCGGGCTGGATCGCTGCTTCAACATCGGCTGCATTCAGCCCACCGGATTCATTGGGTTTCAGGTGAAAGGGTGAAATCCCACCCAGCACGGCAGCCCCACCCGCCTCATGCTTTGAAATATGATAACCGAACCCGCCAATATACTCGTCACCGCGGCCACAATGAGCCAGCAGGGCGCAGAGGTTGCTTTGGGTGCCTGAGGTAACAAATAGGGCCGCTTCTTTGCCCAGCATATCCGCCGTTCTTTCCTCAAGTAACCGCACGGTGGGGTCGTCACGATAAACATCGTCGCCGACATCTGCATTGGCCATCGCTTCGCGCATCCCTGCAGAGGGGCGCGTTACGGTATCGCTTCTCATATCGATCATGCGATTTGAATTGTTCACCTTCGGCATCGAGGCATACATGGGGCGGTCCTTCCCAGGGTACAAACAGTGTCCGCATGCCCTCAGTCCCGCCGGGACTTTGGGTCATGCAGAATCGAAGTTCTAATCTAGTGCGAGGAAACTTGGAACCTCTTTCGGACGACCAAGTTGCCCGCCAATTGATTGCTCGTCGGTCAGGGCACCAAGAAACGACAAAAGCGCATTAAATTCCTTCGACGTCAGGTCTACCGGCTTCAGGTCAACCGTCTGCGTCATGGCAAGAACGATCTTCTTCAATTCATCATCCAGCCCCATGTTTCCAGCGCCCTTCCCGCTCAGGCGCGCCATTCCCGAAACCGGGTCAAGGTGATGTTTGAGAAACTGTTTCAGTGTTTCAAAGCTCCCCGCATGGCCATAGGGAGCAGTCACCGTCACGTTTCGCAGCGATGGTGTACGACGGCGAAAACGATCTTCGGATTTACCGCTGAAGTCCGACCGGTCTCGAAAAAACAATGACTCGTCCAGCGGCAATTCGGCGTCGAAACGCCAAAGCGGGCTTGCGACATTATAAAAGCGATGATCGGTCTGAAACGCACCTTTGTGACATTGGCTGCACTTGGCTTTGCCATAAAACAGGTCCATGCCGCGCTGTTGCTGCCCGGTCAGGGCCGCCTGATCGCCTCTCAGATAGGCATCAAAAGGCGCATTATCGCTGCGCCATTCGCTGGCCACAAAAGCTGATAAAGCGTTGCCAATATGAGCAATTGTCAGCTCGGTGGGGTCTTTCATACCGGGAAAGGCGTTGCTTATGAGCGGAGCATATCCCGGCAGATCCTGAATTCTTTTGACCAGCGCCTGCCACACGGCGCGCTCGCCAATCTCGGACGCGGTTTTGATGTCATTGTCGACCACCCCAATCAGCTCATCACCCGTCACCGTGGGAAACAGCGACTGCACGGCAAGAACGTCTGCCAGGCCTTTCGGCAATCTGTCACCGACCAGCGAAATGAAACCGCCCTTGTCATCCCTCGCCACACGACCATCCCCGAACAGGGTGACAAACTGCTTCGCGCCCAGGTTGAACAGCGGTGGCGCATGTTTGGCTGAGGGTTTCAAAGCGTCATAAAGCGGCAAACCATTGATCGCCAAACTATCTTCGGAAATCTCATCGGTCGGAGAGGTCAGGAAACCGTTCGAGGAGGCCCGGTCCGGGTTGTGGCACGTGGCGCAGGATACCCGGTAGGTGCCAGACAATATCCTATCGTAGAACAGCATCTGCCCGAGTTTGCGCAGGCCATCGGGGTGCTGTCGAAAATCCGCATCGGAAACCGGTTGCGGCAAGTCAGCGGCGGCAGCAGCGGCAGCGGCAGCGGCAGTGGCAGTGGCAGTGGCTACGACAGCACCGCCACGCAGGCCAAACGAAAGCACGGTGGCGAACAGCACCGCAAGGAACCATAACGACTTCAAACGTCAATCGTCCCGCTGGCAAATTGGGCGGCATAACCGCCGATGCGACCGCCAACATATTGCCCCTTGCGCAGTTCAATCTCCAGCGTGATCAGGGACGGGCGGCCCATTTCAACCCCCTGCTCAATACGGCAGGTGTGCAGACCATCCAGTATTTCATCAAATTCAATCAATGCGCCGGCCAGACAGGCGACCGCGGATCCGGTGGCCGGATCTTCGGGAATACCTGCATCAGGCGCAAACATGCGGGCCCGGAAATGATTGTCGTGCCCCTTCGTTTCCCGGCAATAGACATAGGCTGAATTGTGGTCATGCACACCAAAGCCCTCATTCCATATCCCCAGAACCGGCTTTGCCGCAGCCAGCGCAGACAGGTCACGCACCGGCACAAGCGTATAGGGCAAACCGGCGTCATAGTTTGAAATCACATGATTTTCAAAGCCGATTTCCTGCGGGTCAATCGACAGGGCCGCAGCAATGGCCTCTTTGTTGTCAGGGCCCGCACAGGATTGCGCCAAAACGGGCATATCGAATTCCGCATAGGGCTGCACGTCACCAAATCGCACGGCACAACGCACCGGACCAACATTTTCTTCCAGGACCACGATGCCCGGACCAACAGCCTCCAGACCCCGCTCCCGGGCCGCCGCAATAGCGCCACCGACGGTGGGATGACCGGCAAAGGGCAGTTCATTATTGGGCACGAAAATTCGCATTCTTGCGGTATGCGCCGGGTCTTCCGGTGGCATCAAGAACACGGTTTCGGAGAAATTGAACTCACGTGCAATAGCCTGCATCTGTGCTGTTTCAAGACCATCGCAGTCCAGCACAACACCAAGTTGATTGCCTGCCATGGTCCGGTCGGAAAACACATCATAAATGGTAAAACGACGTTGCATCTCGGCCTCCTATATCAGCGTCGGATCAACAGTTCTGTTGACGACTGTTTTGACGGTCAGTCCCTGGATAATGATGGAAAACAGCACCACCGCATAGGTGCAGGAAAGCAGAAGGGATTTTTCCGGAATTGCAGGCAGCGACAACGCCAATGCCACCGAGATACCGCCACGCAATCCGCCCCATGTCAGCACCGGGATCGCACCGGCTGAAAATGTCTGTCTGATCGACAGCAACAGGATCGGCGTTGAGACGGAGATGAATCGGGAGAACACAACCAGCGGAATAGTCGCCAGGGCCAGCCAGGAAAAGGCCGGATCGAGGGAAATCACCAGAACTTCCAATCCGATCAGCAGGAAGAGAACCGAATTCAGCATCTCATCGATCAGTTCCCAAAACCCAAACAGGCTCTTTTGCGTGTGTTCGCTCATGGCGATACGGGCACCACGGTTGCCGATCAACAGGCCGGTAATGACAACGGCGATCGGCCCCGACAGGTGGAACCGCAAGGCCAGCGCATAGGTTGCGGCAACCACGCCCAGTGACACCAGAATTTCCAGCATATGTTCGTCCATGGTCGACATCGCCCGATAGGCCAGCCAGCCGGTCACCCCACCCAATACGGCCCCGCCAATCGCCTCCACAACGAACAGTTCGGCGATTTCCAGAACCGTGATTTCGTCACCGCCGGTGGCGGTCGCAATGGTCAGCAATATGACAAAAACAACCACTCCAACGCCATCATTAAACAGGGATTCACCGGCAATCTTGGCTTCCAGAGCAGCGGGAACATTGATTGATTTCAACAAGCTGAGGACAGCAACAGGGTCGGTTGGCGAAATCAGCGCCCCGAAAACCAGCGACCAGATAAACGGCACCTGCACGCCCAGCAAACCCGACAGATAATACATGCCGAAGCCAACGATGAAGGTCGACAGAATGACCCCGAAAGAGGCCATCAGACCAATCGCCCATGCCTGGCTTTTAAGAAAGGAAAAATCCACATGCAAAGCGCCGGCAAACAGCAGGAAGGCCAGCATGCCCTCCATCACTGTGGCATAAAAATCGATCTGGCCAATCGCATCTTGCAAGGTATCGGTAATGCCCAACACCGGAAACATGGCCTCCAGACCCAACAGGGCAATCGACGCCACCAGCGCCATCACCAGAAGGCCAATCGTGTGCGGCAGTTTCAAAACCGTGTGGTTAAACCAGCCAAACAGGGCTGAAAGTGCCAACAACAGGGCGGCAATTTCAAAAAGTGAAAGGGTCATTTTTGACTCAATTTTGCGCGAATCACAGGCGTTAATTCAGACCATCTTTAAGGTCACTGCAACAGGACAATGGTCAGAAGCCTTCGGTCGGTCCCATCCTGTGCGGGGATAGCGGTTCACATCCTGTCCCTGGGGAAAAACGGTACGCATGGGCTGACCCTGTCGGACAATATGGGGCAAGGCTTTGCGGTTGTTCTCTGCCAGCGCCGGTGAAGCCAGAATGTAGTCAAGTTGAACCAGATGGCGGACCGGACGGCTTTCCGGGTCCCGAGAAGACTGGGATTCACCGGCCGCATAATACAAGGTCCAGCGGTTCTCCCCTTCCCGATGTTTCACCAGATCAACCGAAAACCCATCCTGCATCAGCGGGTCAACACCTGACGTTGATTCCTCAAGCATATCAAAACCATAGCCGGTTCTCTTATTGCCACTGATAGTCAGCCGCTGGGTGTAGTCGTTCAGATCACCACAGACGAGCCAGCGCATGCGTGGTGCCCGTTCCGATCCGAATTTTTTCTCAATGATATTGCGCACGCCCTGCGCTTCCGCGATCCGGACCGGCATCGTATAGTCCCGACCGCTGAGCCCGTCGCGGCTCGATCCCATCGATTTGAAGTGACAGACAAACACCGTCGAACGGCGATTACCGATGCGCAAATTCACTTCAAGACAATCGCGTCGAAACACCCGTTCATTGGCTTCATACCCCATTTCCTCTAGCCGGGCATTGTGAACACCAAGCTCACCGAATGTCCGCTTGGCGTGGCTTTTCACCTTATCAATGCGAATCGTATCCCCATTGGCAGCCTTGTTGCGGGCCATCAGCGCCACATCGATACCGCGCCCGTCATTGCCTTCAATCCACACCTTCTGCGGATAGGTCAGTCCCGTCATCGGAAGCAGGTAATTTTGTTCAAATGCTTCCAGAGTTTTCAGATCTTCAACTTCCTGCAGGCACACAATGTCTGCGTGACAATCGGCAATCGCCAAAGCCGTCATCTGGCGTGCATCATCTTCGTAGGCGATCACCCGCGCCTGTTCGATCAGTTTGTAATCCTGTTCAGATTTGATGTCGCGTGCACCCATGGACCGGTCGCGCCGCATGTTGTTGCGCCAGCCGGAAAAGTCGAAGCGCGCCATCAGATTTTCAACGTTGAAAGTAGCGATACGTACCGACATGCGAATCCCAATGACACCAAAGTTGCAACCGTCACCATCCATCCAGAGCGGTTCAATATCAAGGCAGAATTGGAAATGCGGCCATTCATACCCCGTTCAGGTGGCCTGCTTCATAAGGCATGACATGACAACTTCATCCGCCCGTTCTGCTGATCCTGGCACGGGCGGATGCAACGCAACCAATAAGTCTTACTTCAACGGGAGATGACCATGAAACGCATTTCTGTATTGACCATTGCGACCATGACGGCACTGACCATTGTCGCCAGTTCAACCCTTTCACCGGCTTTCGCCGGGAAGCGGAAACGCCAGGTGGCGGCCGGCATCTTTTTGGGTCTCGTCGGCGGTGCCCTGCTCGCCCATGAATTGAACCGCGATCGCCATGAATACGGACACCGCTATCATTCTGACTTCGACTATGACGACGATTACGAAGAGGACATTCATGTTCAGCGCAGACGGCCCCACCGGGCCCACAAACGCTACGGCAGCAGAAGCTGGCAACGTCATGTCAGAAAATGCAGCAAAAAATATCGCACCTATGACCGGCGCAGCGACACTTATATGGGCTATGACGGGCGCGAACATCAGTGCCGCCTGTAACCGACACCTACTCCAACAAAAAAAGCCCGGCGAAAGCGCCGGGCCTTTTGCAATTCTAAAGTTAGCTGAATTAGTTCTTTTCTTTATCAACCAGCTGGTTGGATTTAATCCATGGCATCATGCCACGCAGTTTTTCACCAGCTTCTTCGATCTGATGGCTGTCGTTCATGCGGCGTGTGCCTTTAAAGCGTGCAGCGCCGGAATGCCATTCCTGCATCCATTCGGATGTGAAGCGGCCGGTCTGAATGTCTTTCAACACGCGACGCATTTCATCTTTGGTTTCATCGGTAATGATGCGCGGGCCGGAGACGTATTCGCCCCACTCAGCCGTGTTGGAGATCGAGTAGTTCATGTTGGCGATGCCGCCTTCATAGATCAGATCAACAATCAGCTTCACTTCGTGCAGGCATTCGAAATATGCCATTTCAGGGGCGTATCCGGCTTCAACCAACACTTCAAATCCAGCGCGGATCAGTTCGACCAGACCACCGCACAGAACAACCTGTTCGCCGAACAGGTCGGTTTCACATTCTTCCTGGAACGTGGTTTCGATCACACCGGAGCGACCACCGCCAACGCCACATGCGTAGGACAGAGCCAGGTCGTGAGCGTTACCGGAAGCGTCCTGATCAATCGCGATCAGGCAAGGCACGCCACCACCCTTTTGATATTCACCACGCACCGTATGGCCAGGGCCCTTAGGGGCGATCATGACAACATCGATGTCTTTACCCGGCTCAATCAGGTTGAAATGAACATTCAAACCATGGGCGAATGCAATTGCAGCACCGGATTTGATGTTACCGGCAATGCTGTCCTGCCAGATGCCGGCCTGCAACTCGTCGGGAGCGGCCATCATCATCAGGTCGGATACTTTTGCGGCGTCAGCAACTGTCATGACGGTAAAACCATCTGCTTCAGCCTTTTTGGCGGTGGCTGAACCTTCGCGCAACGCAATCACAACGTCCTTGGCGCCGGAATCTTTCAGGTTCAAGGCATGGGCACGGCCCTGTGAGCCGTATCCGACAATGCAAACCTTTTTGCTTTTGATCAGATTGATGTCCGCGTCGCGGTCGTAATAAACGCGCATGAGCGTTCCCCTTAAGTGTATTGAAAGCAATGATGACCCTGAACAGGCCAATTCGAGGGGTGGTTTAGCGGGGGCAAAGCGAAATGGCAAATCAGAAAAGCACCTGTTGCTGCCATCTGCCAAAATTAATTGCCGATGACCGCTATTCAGCCCGGTTGAATGGCCGCTAGTCCCGGCCGATAGCCGCCAAAAACCGCTGCACGGTGGCCGACATGCCATATTCAAGCGCATCAGCCGTCAGCCCGTGGCCGATCGATACTTCCAACAGGTTTGGAACCCGCTCCACCAGGGCCGGAAGATTGGCAACCGTCAGGTCATGGCCGGCATTGACCCCCATGCCGAGTTGTTGGGCGACATCTGCCGTTTCCCCCAGCCGCTCGATCTCGACAGCGGCGGCTTTGGGATTGTCGTAGGTAGCGCCATAAGGGCCGGTATAGAGCTCAACCCGGTCGCACCCGGTCTCCACTGCCCATTTGACCGATTCCGGGTCAGGGTCGGCAAAAAGGCTCACTTCCAATCCATTTTTCTTCAACCGTGCCACAATCGGTTTCAGGTAATTGTGTTGCCGGGAAAAGTTCCAGCCATGATCTGATGTGGGTTGCGATGGATCATCCGGCACCAATGTCACCTGCTCCGGCTGATGGGTTTCGCATAACTGCAAAAACTCTTCGGTCGGATAGCCTTCAATATTGTAGTCGGCATCGGGGAATTCATCATCGATCAAGGCCCGCAGGTCCGGCACATCGGTAAACCGGATATGGCGTTGATCAGGTCGGGGGTGAACGGTCAGCCCCTGGGCACCAGCCTGCAGCGCAATACGTCCCATGCCGACAACGCTCGGCCACGGCAGATCACGGCGATTTCGCAGCTGTGCAACAGCATTTAGATTGACGGACAAGGCAACAGGCATAATGTGGTTCGCAGAGATGGATTCTGGACAACAATGACAATGACACAGGCGCCTTGCAAGCCATCAATGGAGCCATCGAACCCGACCAAACTGCATCTTGATCCGGCCATGCCGTTTGCCATCGGGTTACATCCCCTGTCCGCGCAGGATTTCCTGCAAATTGACGACGATCTTTTGCCCTATCGCCGGGCAAAAACAGCCCATTACGAAAAAGAATTTGATCACATTTGCATGGCTGAACCCGACACGCTGGCAAGCCAGATTGAGGTTGAAAAGCTGATTCGGGACAATCTCATCCGATTTCATTCCAACCGCTATGCTTTCGAAAACGACACCGCTGTCTGCGGTGAGACTATGGAAAGGTTTGAACGCAACGCCGATATGCCCATCGCAAGCACGGCGCTTTTGATACCGGATGATCTGGTGCTGATGCGCCGCGACGACAGGGGATGGCGGCTGGTTGCGGCTTCGCTGTGCTTTCCATCCTCCTGGAATCTCGGCGAGAAATTTTCGCTGCCGCTTGAGGCGGTTCACGGGCCGGTACCTCTTTCAGATAAAATGAGCATGCGTATCAATCGAATCTTCGACAGCCTGCAGCCGGATATTCCGGTGTGGCGCGCCAATTGGACGCTGGAAAGTGATGGCGAACTGCGCAAGGACAAATCGGAGGCGCGGAACCAGCATCAGCGCGAAAAATTGTCAGGCAATGTGCATTTTCGAACCGAGTTTCAGACCCTGCACAAGCTGCCGGAAACCCAGGACATCCTGTTTACCATCCGAATAAAAGTTCGTCCGATCACAACGCTTTTATATGAGAAGAGAGGACGACAAAAATTGGCCATTCTTCACCGCCAATACATGGCCATGAGCGACGCTGAACGGGATTATAAGGGCATCAATCACAACGCCGACGGGTTGCTTAAATGGCTTGTCGAAAATGGAATGGAATAAATGACAGATAAAACCCTGGATGAAGATGTACTGCGCCGTTGGATTGGCAATACCCAATCGTCGCAAGATCGGCTGCATGTTGAACCCGCGCGCTTGATGCAGGCAACGCTGGACCGCGATCCCACATTACAAGATGGAGACGCCCTGCCCCCGGCATGGCACTGGCTTTACTTCCTTTCCGGAGCGCCAATGTCGCAACTGGGGCGCGACGGCCACGCTGCAGTGGGCGAATTTCTCCCCCCGGTTGCCCTGCCCCGCAGGATGTGGGCCGGTGGACGGCTGGCTTTTGAAAAACCGGTCGTTTTCGGTGAAGAAATCACCAAGAACTCAACGATAAAGGATGTCGTGGTCAAACAGGGCAGCAGCGGGAAACTGTGTTTTGTTACGGTTCGTCATGATTATAGCGGGGCTGGTGCAGACCACCGCTTCAGCGAAGAGCATGATATCGTCTATCGTGAGGACCCGGCAACTGATGCGCCACCGCCAGCCCCGGCAGACCCCCCTTCTGGCAGCGTCGGGCAGGTAACAATTACCCCCTCGACGGTACAGTTGTTCCGCTACTCCGCCCTCACGTTCAACAGCCATCGCATCCATTATGACCGCGAATATTGCCAGCAGGTTGAGGGCTATCCCGGTCTGATTTTCCACGGTCCGCTTACTGCAACGCTGTTGGCCGACAATGCCTATCATCGCCATCAGGACAAGGTTTTGAAGAGTTTCAGCTTCCGCGCGGTTGCGCCGCTTTACGACAATCAACCCTTCACCATTCACCATGACGGGGAACAGGCAATCTGGGCTGAAACCCCCGAAGGCGGACTGGCGATGAAAGCAACAGCAACATACTGAGAAACCATGCATGTTTATTTTAGCGTTTGGATTTGGCCCGCATTTTCGGGTATCAATCTGAACTATCGTCCCTCACGAAATATAGCGGTTCAGCAGTAACTCCGATGAACAGATCAATCTTTTCAAAATATCGTTCTGGCGCCCTGGCGATTGCATTGGCGTTGGCGGCTTTCCCAGTTTCACAGCAGGCTCACGCCCATCCCCACGAGTTTGTCACGATGGACATGACGGCGCGTTTTGATAGCAACAAGCACATGTCGGGGATGACCTATGTGTGGACATTCGACGAATTTTTCTCAGCCTACGCCATTGAAGGACAGGACAAAAACAAGAACCAGAAGGCCGAGCCCGAAGAGCTGACCGCCCTGCTGGTGGAAATAATTGGCAATATCAAGGATATCAAATATTTCACCGTGTTCGACAAAGAACACGTTGTGCCTGAATTTGCGCCCGCCCGGCCGATTTCTTCCAAAATGGTCGACGGAAAATTGCGGATCGAATTTGTCGTCCCCTTTGCCAAGCCACTCGATCTGCGCGGCAAAAAACTCCGCTACGCCATTTACGACGATGAATTTTACATCGCCATGAATTACGACCCTGAAAATGAAGGCATAAATATAACGGGTGCAGCAGACCGCTGTTCGTCCGGTATTGATCGGCCGGATCCCGATGAAGAGATCGTGGCCTTTGCCAGTTCGTTGGGGAAAGAACAATCCAGCGGCGGCGGCCTGGGTGCCCAGTTTGCTGAATGGGTCACCCTTTCATGCAAGTAAACAGGATCCAGTCCAAACACATAGTGTGGCTTTCCTTGCCGCTGATTCTGATCGCCCTTTGGTTGCTGTCGGGACCGCTTTACCAGGCCTATCTGGGCATATTGAGCTGGATTTTCGAACAGGTACGCTTGTATCACACTGATTTAACGACAAAAATCAGCGCTGTCGCAAAGGGCGTCGGCATTTCGGGCAGTCTGGCGCTGGTGGTCGGCAGTTTCCTGTACGGTGTGTTTCACGCAGCCGGACCCGGCCATGGCAAAGTGATCTTATCAACCTATCTGCTCAGCCAGCCAGAAAATATTGGCAAGAGTGTCCGGTTGGCGGCCGCCGCATCGCTGGTTCAGGGAGCCGTGGCCATCGCCCTGGTCTATGGCCTGTTTTACCTGTTCGGCCTGGTTTCTCGCGATATGAAATTCGCGGTCGGCTGGAGCGAACGACTGGCTTATCTGCTGGTGATATTGATTGGTTTGTCCCTGTTGTGGCGGGGGATCAAGGCAGCATGGAAAGAACGTGGCGGCGCGCATCACGACCATGCCGACCACCATCATCATGATCATGCAGCACACGATCATCATCATGATCATACAGCGCACGACCATCACCATCATGACCACGCAGGGCACGATCATCACGATCGTGGGGCACACGACCATCATCATCACAGCGTGGATGAAAGCGGCGTGTGTTCAACCTGCGGTCATGCTCACATGCCAACGCCCGATCAGGTGAATTCAGCCACGGATCTTCGCACGACGCTGGGG
>CAJQPW010000306.1 GCA_905480295.1 uncultured Rhizobiaceae group bacterium
GAGCCGTGCGCTGCTCTACAATCTCGATTTTAAGGTCGAACTCTACAATGAAGCTCTGGCCAGCCGACAATTGGACACGGCAAGGTTGGAAACGTTGCCAAAGCTTGTGGCGTCTGCGGGATATGTTGGCCGCAACAATGATGGCGGCAACAAGGATTCTCTGTTTTTCCCCGATCGGGAAAAATTTCAGGAAGATATCACGCTTTCTTGGAACATATTGGACTTGGGTCTGTCGAAAGTGCGGGCAGAGCAAGCCGCCGACGAAGTGCTGGTGGCACGAGAAAAGCGGCGAAAAATCATTAATCGCGTAATCGAAGACGTTCGCACGGCCTATTGGCGTGCAGTGTCTGCTGATCGTCTCGTTGTTGGCCTGCGCAAGTTGGAAGGCCGGGCGAAGCGGGCTTTGAAAAACTCGGCATCTCTTCAAAAGGATGGTCAAACATCGCCACTGACAGCATTGACCTATCAGCGTGAATTGGTGGAAATCCAGCAGCGTATTCAGCGGCTGCAAAAAGATCTATCGCTGGCAAAAATTCAGCTGTCGGCGCTGATGAATATTCGCCCCGGTGAACAGTTTACGCTGGCGCAGCCGAAGCGGAGGGTCAACAGCACTGACCTCGACATGTCCAGCGAAGAAATGGTCTTCGTGGCGTTGGAGAATCGCCCAGAAATTCGCGACATTCAATACAAATTGCGCATCAATGCCAAAGAGTCGAAAAAGGCGCTGCTCGAATTGCTTCCATCGGCCAATATTTTTGCCAGCACGAACTGGGATTCAGATCAATATCTTTACAACAACAATTGGGTTGGATGGGGTGCAAAAGCCACCTGGAACCTGCTCAATGTCTTTAAGTACCCAGCCAAGAAACGCCTGGTGAAAGCAAAGGATGAAACGCTTGACGCGCGGGCCTTGGCTGTAACGATGGCAATCATGACTCAGGTTCATGTAAGCCGGGTCCGCTACAGACACTCCAGAAAACTCTACGTTACGGCGTCGAAACATCTTAAAATTCAAAACGGTATCGTAAAGCAGATTCGTTCCAGTTTTGCCGAAGGGCAAGCGAGCGAGCAGACTTTGATCCGCGAGGAAATGAATACGCTGGCCAGTCAGGTGGCTGCAGACATCGCATATTCCGATCTGCAAAATGCCTATGCCAATATTTTTGCTTCAATCGGTATCGATCCTTACGTGGATGATCTGCGTTCCGATATTGGTGTCGATGGGCTGGCGGAGATGCTGCGTGACGTTTGGATTGAGCGGGGCGATCGGTCTGGATCGCTTCGGGCCAAGCGCGCCGCTGAGGCGCATATCGTGACGAACTCGGTTTCGAAGCCAGTAAAGCCGGATGCGATAGATCCCATCGTCAAAGAAACACACGGTTGGGCGGCGCTTGAAGTTTCAAAGAAATATGATTCCGAAATCGTGCGGATCGAAAGTCGAGGCAAACGCAGCCTGTTTAGCAAACTATTTTCCGGTGGCGACCGAAGAAGCTTAGCTAAGAAATAACACTGTAAAAGCTGTTCAGGCCGAACAGTGGCAACAAATCTAACGTTTCGACCGTTCAGGTGGTCGACGGGTCAATCAGACGGTAGGAATTGGGACGGGCAACATGAAATCGCTTTTGTTAACATCACTTTGGGTTGCCGCTGCACTGGTGCATGTACCTGTCGAAGCCCTTGCCGGAAACGCCTCAGATGCGGTACGGAATATGGCCGAACGCGACAGGCAGGCTCAGGCAGAAATTGCGATTGAGGTGGACAAAATGACCACCGGCTCGATTAAATCGCCGGACCAGTTTGACGCCCGTGGTGTTGTGATTCCGAACGCGGAAGTAACGCTGGGTGCCGGTGTTGCCGCCAAAATTCAAGTCATGCCGTTTAAATCGGGCCAGGAGTTCCGCAAAGGGGAAGCTTTGGTTGTCTTTGACTGCGCGCGCCAGCTCGCCGATCTGCGGGGAGCGAAGGCCAATCTCGGCAAAGCCAAGTCGTTTCACCAGGGCAAAGTGCGGTTGAAATCGCGCGGTGCGGCCGGTGGACAGGAAGTGCGTGAGGCGGCGGCCGATGTAGCTGCAGCTAAAGCGTCCGTGGATGGTCTTCAGGAAGTGATTGGTCTTTGCCGTATCCTTGCTCCATTTAACGGCCGCGTTGTGGAGCGCCATGCGCAAACCCATGAAATCCCAGCTGCCAATGCACCGATCATGACCGTTGTTGATGACAGTTCTCTGGAACTCGATTTGATTGTGCCCTCAAGCTGGTTGCGCTGGGTAAAACGCGGAACAGGCTTTGAATTTGCTGTAGATGAACTGGGTCAGACCTATGAAGCCCGGGTGGATCGACTCGGCGCAAAGGTCGATGCAGTCAGTCAAACCATTAAAATAACTGGTGTTTTTGTCAAACGGCCAAACAATGTTCTGACCGGAATGAGCGGAACAGCACGATTTGACCCGCCAACGAACTGATCATTCCTTACAGAGTTCAATTCTCGATTGGGCGAAAGGCAGACTCAATTGTCATCTGTAGAAAGTGCGCATCGCCCCATGAAACAACAGCGCGCCGATTCCTTTCAAACCGCTCAGGCTGCAGCCAAGGCGGCTTCGGCATCCCAGCGTTCCACCGGCCAATTGCCAGTTGTCGAAGCAGAAAAAAAACGAAACCATGGTGTCGGACCAGGACCAAGTCGGGTTCGCGAATCTGACATTGCCAATGCCCTGCTGAACCTCGAACGGGAAATAAGAAAGGCCGAATCTGAAGCCGAACTCGGGTACCTTATGGTCAACGGGTCACGGGTGGCGGTTCAATACCGGCAAGCACTACTTTTGATGCGTTCAGGGCGATCGAAACACCGGGTCGTTGCTGTATCTTCGCTTTCTGCCATTGATCGAAATTCTACCTTCATTCGTTGGATCGAGCGGATGGCGGCGCAAAAGTTGGCCGGTGAAAACCTTTCAAAGGTTATTTCATTTGATGTGCGCAGTGATTCCGGTGCGGATGACCTTGATGCCAGCAGCTACCCTTTCGGCCATATGACGCTGGTGCCGTTGCACCTGCGTGATGGCACCGTGTTTGCCCATTTGATGCTGACTCGTGAAAAGGAATGGGACGAACGCAGTTTGGTGGCTGCAGCCCGCCTTTGCGAGACTTTTTCTCATGCATGGGAATCCCTGACAGGACCGGCTAAAGTCAAACGGAAGCTTCGTTCTCGCAGCATGCTTTGGTTGTTGGTGCTTTTTGGCCTGACGGCAGCGGGCTTCTATCCGTTGCCCCTATCAGCTCTGGCGCCTGCAGAAGTAACACCCACTGATGCCTTTGTCGTCGCTGCACCAATTGACGGGGCAATCGACGAGATAGCGGTGGACCCCAACAGTCCCGTTGAAGAAGGTCAGCTGTTGTTTACCTACAACGACACCGATCTACGCAACCGCGTTCAATTGGCAGGGCAGGGGGTCAGTGTTGCGGAAGCACGCTATCAGCAGAACCTGCGAACTTCCTTTTCTGACCCGAGTGCAAAGCGTGAACTGTCCATTGCCCAGTCAGAGCTACAGCTCAAAGCAGGAGAATATGACTACGCCCAGGAACTGTTGAAAAATACACAGGTTACTGCAGGGGCTTCTGGTCTGGTCATTTTTGCTGACAAGGATACCTGGACCGGCCGACCGGTCACAATCGGTGAACGCATCATGCGCATTGCCGACCCGTCAAAGGTCGAGGTCACGATTAACCTCGCCGTTGCCGATGCCATTGTGTTGCAGGAGGGCGCGTCGGTTGAACTCTATCTCGATAGCAATCCGTTACAGCCTGTTGAGGCAAAACTGACCAGTGCCAGCTTCCATGCACAGCCCGATGGACTGGGTGTTCTGAGCTATCGGGTTCGAGCAGAATTTGCCCCACAGGTTGCTCAAAACCCACCACGAATCGGTTTGCGTGGCACGGCCAAAGTGTATGGCGAAGAAGTGACGCTAGGATACTATCTCATGCGCAAACCCCTCTCGGCGATCCGGCAATGGACGGGTTACTAAAGGACCACGAAGAGCAGGACGTACCGCTCCCGATTTTGCGGGATGATCTGGAAATCGTCCCAACTGCGGCGCAAGCCAACGGTGCGCCTGCGTGGGTCATTTATGATTCTGCAGCCAATCGTTACTTTGAAATCGGCCGGGAGTTGCTTGATATGTTGACCGTTTGGCGCGCGGGGAGTGTGGACCAGCTGGTACGGCGCGTTCGCACAGAGTTTGGCCGGGATGTGAGCAAGGAAGATGTCGGAGAAGCGATCCACTTTCTGATTTCAAATGCGTTGGTCCGTGACATCCCGGGCAATGACTTCAAGGCGATGGCACTAAGAATGGAGGCAGACAAAAAGTCCTGGCTGTCGACAATCATGCATTCCTATCTCTTCTTTCGCATTCCGCTGTTTCGACCAGACAGATTTTTACGCAAAAGCTGGTGGATGGTTCGTCCTTTATTCACGCGCACCGCCGTGTGGATATACGTGTTAATGGGGTTGGCCGGCCTGTATTTGGTGTCCCGTCAGTGGGAACAGTTTACCGGTACTTTTCAATACATGCTGTCCTGGCAGGGCGCAGCCTTTTATGGTGCAAGCCTGGTCATCGTAAAGTCGCTGCACGAACTCGGCCACGCCTATATGAGTGTGCGTTATAAACTGCGCGTTCCAACAATTGGTATTGCATTTATGGTGCTGATGCCGGTGCTTTACACTGATACAAGTGGCGCCTGGCGGTTGAGGTCGCGACGCCAACGGTTGATGATCGACGGGGCGGGAATTTTTGTCGAATTGGCCCTCGCCGCCGTAGCGACCTTATTGTGGGTGTTTTTACCTGACGGTGGACTGCGGCTTTGCGTTTTTGCCGTGGCAACGACGTCGTGGGTAACGTCACTTGCAGTGAACCTCAATCCGCTGATGCGGTTTGACGGTTATTATATCTTGTCTGACACGCTTGGGTTTCAGAACCTGCAAAACCGTGGCTTTGAAATGGCTCGATGGCGGCTGCGTGAATTGTTGTTCAAGATTGGTGAACCTGTACCGGAGAAGCTGTCCCCCCGGATGGGCCGGCTGATCGTTGTTCATGCCTGGGCCACCTGGATTTACCGCTTCTTCCTGTTTCTTGGCATAGCGCTGCTTGTCTATACGTTCTTCATCAAAATCATCGGTATTATTCTGTTTGTCGTCGAAATCCTCTGGTTCATTTTGCTCCCCGTATGGCGGGAGATGCAGAAATGGTGGGCCATGAAAGGTAAAATCATGTCTTCTTCCCGTTTCTGGATTACGGCCAGCCTGGCCTCAGCTATCGGCGTGCTGGCCGTCATTCCATGGTCCACCCAGATTTCCATCCCGTCTTTGATGACCGTACAACAGGAACAGTCTTTATTTGCGCCCCTGCCTGCTCGAATATCGCAAATGAACCTGGAGAATGGTGCTAAGGTGCTCGAAGGCGAGGTTCTGCTTCAATTGTCTGCACCAAAGCTGCTGCAGGACCTGCAACTGGCTGAAGAACGTAAAGCATTGCTGGAAAACAGAATCGACCGCACCGGTTCAGACGACCGCGACCGAGCATCGCTCATCGTTTTGACCAATGAGCTTGAATCAACCCGCGAAGAAATTGATGGTCTGATCCGAATTCGCGAACAACTGACAGTGCGGGCACCGTTTGATGGCTTGATTGCAGATATGGACCCCGAACTTCATGTTGGATTGTGGGTCAATCCAAAGACGCCCCTTGCCGCGTTGCTTGCAGGTAACTCCCCCCGGATCAAAGGGTATGTAGGAGAGGATAATGTATTTAGATTCAACCGGGGCACCTTCGCGCGGTTTGTGCCGGACAATCCAGAATTGCCGATCGTTGACACCCGGGTTGCAAGCATCGCTGTGGCCAGTTCTGAGCAACTGGATGAACCCTATTTGGCCTTGCCATTCGGTGGGTCCATAGCCGTTGAGGAGAAGCGCAAGGAAGAACTGCGCCCGTTGGATGCCGCCTATGCTGTGGCGCTTGATCCCGTGGACACTTCAACGGTTTCACTACCGCAAACTGCCATACGCGGCGTGGCTCTGATTGAGGGGCGTCCTCGCAGCTTTTACAGCCGCATCAAGCGCCAGGTGATGAAGGTTCTGGTACGCGAAATCGGCGTTTGATGGTCAATCAGAACCGGGCATATTGCCTTATCGACGCTGGAAATTTCTGCCAAGACGCCTATATTGTTGCCAATATTGAAAGGCATGCAGCCTGGATTGTACTGCGATGCGGACTACTCCACTGTTCGTTTGCTGAAAAAAACAAAATACAAACGGGCCGGTGGGTAAATTCCTACACCCGAAAACAGTTCTCTGAAGGGAGTTCCCATGTCCGATATGGCTAAATTCGATGCCGAGATCGAAAAGACCAAAAGCACCGTTGAGGAGATGCGCGAGAAGATCAAGCAAAGCGGTGTTTTACTTGAAGAAGTCGCAAAGGCCAAAACGGTTGGTGAAGCAGATTTTGATATCGAAAATGCTCGTATCGAAGACGTGCTCCGTCAGCAGAAAACCATGGAAGGTAATATTGCTGATTTGATCATCGGTTTGGAAGACGCCACCAATGTATTTGGTGCCGAATTTGAATCGATGAAGAGTTTTACCACATGGGAAAGCTTTGTTGGCCTGTTTTCAAAGCAGAAGGCGCAACGCATGCGCACAGACCGGGTCCGCAACATGTCGCTGGCCGGTAACCTGCAGGAACTGCTGACCAAGTCGGATACAATCACAGGTATACTCCAGGATCAGGAAGCGATCTTGAACGAACGTTATGACACTTCTGAAGCCAGTTTGCGGCAGGTTATTGATCGCCGAAAAAATACAATTTCCCAGCTGGAAGAAACACAAAACCGGATTGAAGAGCTCAACCCGATGTTGATGGATTTGGAAAATCAGATTTCGGTCGCTACCGATCAGAAAAAGCGAGCCGATCTTGAAGGGGAGCGGTCGAAACTGGCCACGGAATACAACGCCATGCAAGCGAAGGAGCAGGAATTGCTCGCAGAAAGCCAGACGTTGGAGCGTTACACATCCATGTTCCAGACCTTTGTCGATTCGCTCAACAACCAGAAGGCAGCGCAGGCAACCCTGATCAACAAGCTGACCATAGACACCGAACAACGCATCGTTCTCTACAAAGCGCTGGAAGATTCCTTGAAAACCGCTGCCCAGCAGGACGTGGCGCACAAAATCAACACACTTGGCAATCAGGTGGACACGGCTGCGGAGAGTACAATGGCTGGGATCGGTGCAGCCGCTCAAAGCCATATTGGTGATTTGCTGGAAATGCATGAAAAGAACATGGTTTCAACCAAGGACATTCAGCGCAGAAAGCAATTGGCAGACGATGCTTTTGCCCGGCGCTTCCAGGACGTGATGGACAAGCACAATAAGGCTGATTACCTGGGTCAGGCCTAGGCAGGGCGGACCATACCTATGGTTACCCAGGCACGTTCAAAGCAGGCATCGGTCGATCGCTATTTTAGTGCCATAGATTCGGCGCTGGATGGGTTGGCGACTTATCTGCGCGAGGAAGATTCTCCCCTTTATCATCACGAGCTGACCGGGCGAATCTTGTCCGGTTATATCGATCGGCTCACCCATTCGTTTCAGGCTTGGCAGAACCGGGTTGCGTTTGCAGATCGGTTTCGCATCAACCAGGCCGAGTCCGGTTATCCGCTGTTCCGGAGCGTCATGGATCTGGACAACGATGCGCGCACGGCAGAAAAACAATTGGCTGAAATGCCTTCGGCCGATGATCTTCGTCAGGAGATGATCGACTATATTTTGTTGAAGAAAAAATTTCCCACGCCCATGCAACGAACGATGGCGAAACGCCTTTACCTTGAGAGCGTCGCTGAGGGTGAGGTTTTTCGTCCTTTCATCCTGCCGAAAAGTGTTCGGGTCTCAGTCAACCCCAAAACAAAGCGACCCTATTTCGTGGTTCATTGGGGCGCCTTTGATGGCTCAGCAAATCTGCCGATGGTATATATCGCGGTGATTGAGGATTCCTCACCGGCGATGGCCAAATTACTGCTCAAAGACGGCAAATTGAAAGAAGGATTGGACATACCCTTTCCCATAGGTGGTTTGCTCAATCCGGAACTGGCTCACCAATTTGACGACTTTTGCGAGAAAAATTCTTCCTATGGTCTGACCCTGGCGACAATTGCTGACAATATGGATCGGGATTTTGAGCATTTGCATCCCACCCAACTGCGTCGCATCGTCATGGGTCCGTTCTATTCTGCTGGAGTTACGAGCCACGGTCAGGTGGTGGAAAAGATTTTGGAAGGCGTCAGCCAGAACAGCAACGCTTGGATGTTGACCTGGACAATGCAGCAGCTGTTCTCGATATCCGAGACCCCGGCCAAATGGGGCTTGTGGGCATCAACGCCCGCCCGCCAAACTTACCATATTGAAACCGACGATCTGGACGCTGTACGGCAAGGTGTCAGTGACTATCAGCGCCACGCCCTTGTACCTCATGAGGCTTACCAGGCCATTTATGCGAGCGGAAAGCGCGACGAAATTTTTGCCGGTTATAAAACCCACGTTGTTTCAGGCGGCCAGGTATTGCGAGATTTTTGACGATGGATATTGGACTGACAACGATTAAAGAAGCAGACATTGAACGCCATATTGCCGTCGCCAACGCGCTGGTTACCAACTTCGTTCAGGTCAAGACCGGAAAGGCCGAGAGCAAGACCGAGCTTGCTGGTACGCGTCGCCGGTTCGTCTCAACGGTCTCAACAGCAGGAACCAAACACACCCATAAGGTTGAGTTCACCAAGACTATTGCTTCGATAAATGCCAAAGATCGATTGTTGTCCCTTGCGCAACATGGGTTGCTCTACAAAACCCGACGCGGATTGGCCGTTGCCCTTGCCGTGGGTGATTTGTTTGCAGAACAGACTGGTCTTGATGCGCTGACAAAGAAAAATGTTGCTGGCGATCTGTCTGGTGATGAAACCGAACGTTTTCGCGCTCTGGTAGAATCCGCCTCTTACATCGTTGCCTTTGCTGCTTCTGCTTATCTGCTTCAAATGCTGCCTGAAGAGGGCGAGCCGGCGAGTGACGTCGACGAGCCGGATTTTTTGTTCGACACACCACAGGACGCGTTGAAGGGATTGGTTGCTGCACTGGATTTTGCCATTGCTGATCCTTCCGACGACAAGGTGATGATCGCGCGAGCCCGTGAAGCGGCCCGTTTGGCGATGGATGAACTGTTACAGCGTCGGGCTCGTTTTTCGGCGCTTGGCACGTTTGAGCAAACTCATTTGCGGCTAGAAACCGACGGATTTGAGCTGAACGGGTTTGATGTGGCGCCGGGTGCCAAGCGGTCGAAACTGGTGATGCAGTTTAAGAAGCCCAACAACCGCGACAAACTGGAGCTCGATGCCGTCCATAAATACTAATTGAGTTTTCCAGAGTCCACTCAGAATCCGAAACTTCTCATTCCTGAGGGAATGACGAGCGACCCACAGAAAGCAATGCAAAACTTGAAGTTCAACAAAGAGAAAACATAGTTAACGAAGAAGGCCTCCAACTCTTCCCTTGGCGGCTCCAGCGAGCGCAGTGACTCACGAGACAGCCGATTATCCCACCAAAAACTGAAACAGAGAGCAATGAATTACAAATTCTAACTGCAGGATATTGGTAAATACAGTTCCAAACTAAAATACAAGGACTTAAATTGGAAATTATGCACCTCAGCTCTCGGAAAGGAGATCCCAGATGACGCTGAAAGGAGGAAG
>CAJQPW010000307.1 GCA_905480295.1 uncultured Rhizobiaceae group bacterium
CACATTCATCGCTTGACGGACAAACCCCCGATCAGGCTTACTTCAATCGTCTGCCGCCAATCCCGGTCGCAGCATAACAGGGGTCGAAATCCACTTATAGAACAAACAAAACTTGTTCAGAAAAACCGAACCACCTCAGAAGACGATGTTTTTTTCAACATTTTCTGCAGTCGGATGAATTCATCCTGCATTTCCGAACGGATGAGGGGATCCAGAGCGGAAAAGGGCTCATCCAAAAACCATACATCCGGTTCGACGGCGAGCGATCTGGCAATACCAACCCGCTGCTGCTGACCACCCGATAATTCGCGGGGGAAATAGCTTTCGCGCCCCCCCCAGGCCAACGAGTTCAATCATCTCTCTGGCTTTGGCTTCCCGGGTAGCGCGGTCATTGCCCTGCACTTCGAGTGGAAAAGCTACATTTGACATCACGTCGCGGTGGGGCAGCAATCCAAAATTCTGGAAAACCATGCCCATTTTATGCCGGCGAATGTCAATCAGTTCCTTTTCACCGGCAGCCAGCAAATCTTTGCCCTCAAACCCGATTGAACCGGTCGTAGGATCGTTCAACCGTGTGATGCAGCGAATAACCGTCGATTTACCTGAGCCGGAAAGGCCCATGATAATCAGGATTTCACCTCTTTTTACATCGAATGACACGTCACGAACCGCGCCGATATACCCTTCATCCGCGAGGGCATCATCGCTGGGGGAACCATTGTGTCTGCGCATGAATTCCAACGGAGAAGGGCCAAAGATCTTCCAGAGATTGCGGCACTCAATCTGAACGTCGTCGGTCATGAAATTCCTTTCGAGCGGCAACAGAGGGCCGCGGCAACGTTCTTCTTGTTTTTCTTGAGGCCTGAACGTTGAAAGGGCCGGTAAGGTGTCATCCTTACACGGCCCTCACATTTGTCAATTTAGGTGATCACCGGCTGCCTATTTTTTCCAGCTTTCAATCACACTTTTGCTGTCTGCAATCCATTTATCAGCAGCGTCTTCCGTGGTCATACCATCAACATCCACGAGCAAAGATGCAGCTGCGATCTGAGCGTTCGAGAAGTTGATGTTCTGCATGATGTTCCAGGCAGCCGGATATTTTTCTGCCAGGCCGCTCCAAGCCGCTTTTTTCAGCCAACCCGAGCGGGGTGCACCGCACAGATTCGGGTTTTCCTTGCACTCTGCCACCTTTGCCGGATCTGGAAAATCCACAAACATGCCGTCATGCTTCGCTTCGATAAAGTTCGGTGTCCAGTTGAACAGAACGATTGGTTCCTTTTTGGCCACAGCGGCGTCAAGCTCCGCCCATAGGGTCGCAGCCTGCCCCACGTTAATGGCCTGGAAGTTCATCTTCAAAGCACCGACGCGTTCAGAGTAGTTCTTTCCCCAGTCCGCAGGCGGGCCGACGAAACGACCTTTTGGTGCTGTTTCTGCCGTGGCAAAAATTTCGGCGCATTTGTCGAGCGCTTTCCAATCTGGAAGTCCGGGGCATTTGTCAGCAACATAACCCGGGACCCACCACTCTTCGCGGGTCACAGCGCTATGAGCGCCAGCATCGATCATGCCATCTTCGGCAACGGCCTTCTCAAATGCCGACTTCATCGAGCCTTCCCAGGCTTCAACTTGGAAGTGCATATCACCATCAGCGATTGCTTTGAACTGCAATTGCGAGTCAGACGGGGCATATTCGACTGTGTATCCCATGTCTTCAAGCACTTTACCCACAACAGTGGATAGCACGAGCTGACTGGTCCAGTTATTCTGTACAATGATAATAGGATCATCGGATTCTGGTGCTTCTGCCCATGCAGCGAATGTAAGGGCAACGGATGTTGCCAGAGCAGCAGCTAGTTTTGCTGTAGTACGGATCATAATTTCTCCCTTTCACTCCTCCGCTTTTGCGGGGATTTTTCGACGCAAGGCGATCCGGTTTTTATTAGGTTGATCGCGACGTCCGACGAGTAGTATTGGCCAATACTCAACCAAAATCAATTCAAAAACACACCAATCACAACCTTTTTGCAACCAATTTTGACCTTCCAGAATTTCTGAAGCTCAGAATTTTTATTCATACTTATCAGTGGATTATGAGTATTTTCACTCACAGATCGGCAATTACCTCAATCAGCGGCGCACCCCATTTCATAAAATTTGGGACCATTGCGACCAAATATTGAGACAATTTGCTGCCCACCAGTCCAAATTGGTTGCTCCGCTAATCCGATATGGAACTGTGAAAGCTGATCAGTCTACGGCACTTAAAAGCCACTCAATAAAAGCAGCCACTTCCGGTCGTCTGCCGTTTTCTGTCGTCGCAACCATCTCATAGCCGATGTCTGTGGTGAGACTCTGGTCAAATGGCGCTATCAGACGTCCTGCTTCCAGTGGTTCTCGCAGTATCGGCCAACTTGCAAGCAGCATCCCCTGCCCCGCGATGGCAGCCTGCACCGCCTGTCCATATTCACTGAAGTGAAGTCCACCAGCGGTTGATACATGACCGGCATTCGCACGCTTCAACCAGCCTTCCCAGGTGAACCATTTCCGGGTTTCCTCCGCCCATGTAAGATGCGTCAAGTTCCAATGGATCAGGGGAACTTTTTCCAGGTCGGCAAGCTCGTTCAGGGTGGGTGGGCCTGCAGCGAGAGTGGGGCTGCAAGCTGGAAACACTTCATCATCAAACAATCGATGCACGATCAGACCGCTTTGGCTTTTGACCCCATAGCGAATAGCTACGTCGATGTGACTGCCCGACAGATCCCCGATGGCCTGATTTGAGTCGATAAGAATGGCCACATCAGGATGCTGAGCCCGGAAACTCTCCAACCGAGGCACAAGCCACGCTGTTGCGAATGAGGATTCAACGGAAACAAAGACCTGCTTCTCAGCGGCAGAGCGGCGCATTTTGCGAACCGATATTTCAAGAAGATTCATCGCCGAAGAAAGATCGCCCACACCACTTACTCCGCGTGCAGTCAACTCCAACCCCCTTCCCTTGCGACGGACCAGTTGCGCTCCCAGGGATGATTCCAATTTGGTGACCAATTGTTTGACTGCAGCGGGCGTTACGCTCAGTTCCTGTGCGGCCTTGTGGTAATTCAAGTGGCGGCTAACGGCTTCAAAGGCCCGCAGGGCATTCAATGAGGGCATCCAATGAGACATAAAGTTAGATATTCTAACTTCTAATTGGAGATCAAGTGAATTCCTTCGTGTGATCCGTTGTGATTTAATCGTTTTTGATTGTGTTGGCTGACTTTGACGCGTCCAAGCTTGAAGGAAAGCTAACTTTTAAAAGCTCTGTTTGAAGTGGATATAAGAGATGAGATCGAGCGATGGAAAGACACGCGACCTGGTGACCAGCATGTCTGGCGCTGGTTGGGACTATGCCCTTAGCAGACATCCCTATCATGAGATCGAACGACCGAAAGGGCCACACTATTGCGTGTACAATCGCCGGCTTATGGCCTGCTGCTTTGATGATCACTCCACCGAAGACGGTTATTGGAAACTTCGCCAACAGGCAGCCGTGCTTCACACCGGAGAGTTTCCGTTACAGTTTCAAGGGCCAGATGCAGAACGGTTGCTCGACAAGCTGTTTACCAAAGACATGACCAAGGTGAAGGTTGGACGTTGTGGATATGGTCTCGCCTGCTACGAGGATGGTGGGCTTTTGGTGGATGGGATCGTCTTGCGTCTGGCGCAGGACCGGTTCTGGTATGCTCAGGCAGACGGCGATTTTTACAGCTGGGCGCGTGCCCATTCAGTCGGAATGAACGTAGAAATTACAGATCCGGAGATATTTGTTTCGCAAGTGCAGGGTCCCAACGCGCTGAAAATTCTCGAAGCGGCCAGCGATACTGGAATGCCCGACCCTTTCGGTTATTTTGCCATTGCACGGGTTCCTTTTGGTGGTCAGGAAGTTTTGATCACCCGGACCGGTTATACCAACGAGCTTGGCTGGGAATTTTACACGGAATCCCATCATGACGCACAGGCCTTGTGGGCACACCTGGAGGAAGCCGGCCGTGCATTTGGCATGGAGATCTTTGGCCTGGACGCTATGAACATCCGGCGCATCGAAGCGGGTATTTTAAATGCAGGGTCGGATTTTAATGCGTCCACCACACCCTTCGAGGCTGGTCTGGGGCGCTTCGTAGACAGCGACAAAGGTGACTTTATTGGAAAATCTGCACTGCAGTCGGCGCCTCAAATGCCGCATCTGCATGGCATCAAATGCCTGACGGGAGAACCGTTGATTTCTGGGTCCGTAGAATTGGACGGTCTCCGGGTTGGGCAGGTGACAGCGGGGGCGACATCTCCGTATCTGCAGCACGGCATCGGATATGCCCTTATGGAGACATCCGATTGCGGTCCGGGAAGCAACGTCGTTGTGAGTTGTCGCGATGGATCAATGCATCCCGCGGAACTGATTGAATTGCCATTCTATGACCGCATGGCCGAGATTCCCCGCGGCAAGAAAGTCGACATTCCCGAACGCCGTTGAGCGTCTGCACAGTTTTCAACCTTGGCAGCGGCCGCACCGACTGTTGTCAGACAATGGATCACAATTTGTCGATTCGATATCCGAATTGCGCCGCAGTATGGCTCAGCCAGTGGAAAAAGGATCGCGCAAAACCTGCATAAACATACAAATCATAGGCTGGTTCATCGCTTATTTGATGCAACAAAACACCAACTTGCGCCATGTTGGTCTGAGCACAAAACCCGGTTCCAACCCTGCTTTCATCCAGATCAAGCCGGCATCCCCGAGCCATCAAATCCCGGGCAGACGGCCCGGCAATCCTGAAGCACACCCGGGCATCGCCCTGCTGCGACACGTAGCCCATATCCTTGATCTTTGCCTGCAGTTTAGCAGCCAATCTGTCAGCGCTCTGATTGCTGGTCACCATCCATTGACCGGGCGACAGCGGTAAGGCGGTGTGAGATTTGCTGGCGCTGGCCACGCCTGGCGACGCGTTTAACTTCAACGCTTTGGCAACATCTTCGTGGCGGCCCTTGCGCGAAAACAACTGGACACAGGCAGCCTGCGTCCTGATCGACAGTTGGACGCCGGGTGCACCCTCACCGTGGTGCGCATGATCTGCCAGCAATTGATCAAGATCCCCAAGCGGATGCACGGTTTCAAACTCAGCCATGGAGACGTTCCCCCTTTGGATCAAAGAAATGGGGAGAACAGATTTCCACGGCGGGCGATTCCTCATAGATCGGATTTGCGGCATATAAAATTTTGCCGTCATGTTCCGACAATCCGCCCCGCACATAGGCCAGGCCAATCCAGCATCCCATCGCGGGACTGTCACACACTGATGTGATCCAACCCAGGCTTGTTTCTGCATTGGCGATGTTTTTATCCGCCACCAGGTGAGCGCCACCGCGCAGACGGCTGGCACCGCTCTTGAGCTTCACCCCGACCAGCGTCGCCCGCTGCGGATCGATCATGCCATCACGCGCCGCCATCTTTTGCCCAATGAAAGGTTTCTTCGACGACATCATCTTGCCGAGCCCCATATCGGCAGCAGTGGTACGGCCATCAAGTTCGTTGCCGGCCACATGGCCCTTCTCGATGCGCAGCACCGACAGGGCTTCTGTTCCATAGGCTATCAGGCCGTGATCCTGACCGGCGTCCCAGATCGCATCCCACATGGCCTCGCCATAGGACCAGGGCACGTTGACCTCAAAGGCCAGTTCGCCGGAAAAGCTGATGCGGAATATCCGCGCCGTAGCACCGTTCCACTTGAATTCCCGCACGCCCATGAAGGGCAATTCCTCATTGGAGATGTCAATTGCGTCACCAAAGGCCTTGGCGAGAATGGCACGGGCATTTGGTCCAGCGACAGCGACACCACACCATTGTTCGGTCGCGCTGCAGAAATGCACATCAAGATCCGGCCAGAGCACCTGGGAAGCATGCTCCATATGCGCCAGAACCCGGGCGGCATTAGCGGTCGTTGTCGTCATGAAATAGTGGTCGTCAGCAAGCCGGGAGGTTGTGCCATCGTCAAACACATACCCGTCTTCCCGCAGCATCAAGCCGTACCGGGCCTTGCCCGGGGCAAGCATCTTCCATCCATTGATGTACAGACGGTTGAGAAATTCACCGGCATCTTCACCAAAGATTTCAATTTTACCCAAGGTCGAGACGTCGCAAATTCCGGCGGTTTTGCGCACCTGCTCGGATTCGCGATAGATGGCTTCCATCACCCCTTCGCCGGGCTTTGGATAATATTGCGGCCTCAACCACTGACCGGCTTCAACAAATACCGCCCCAAGTTTCTCACCGCAGGCATGCATTGCCGTGCGACGAACGGGTTGGAATTCCATGCCGCGCTCGTGTCCGGCAAAGGCGCCGATTGCAACCGGTGAATACGGTGGGCGGAACCGGGTTGTTCCCACATCTGGGATGGGCTCTCCCCGGGCTTCGGCCAACAGGGCGATACCGTTTACGTTGGACGTCTTGCCCTGATCCGTTGCCATGCCCAGCGTCGTATAGCGCTTGGCGTGTTCGACAGAAACAAACCCTTCCTGATGGGCCAGCTGGATGTCCTTTGCCGTCACATCGTTTTGAAAATCTACGAAAGCCTTGCCCTTTCCCGGGCACCGCCAAAGGGCAAGTGGGGCTGTGATTTCTTCTTCGTCCGCCGTGCCGGCGGAACCGGGGTCGCCGGAGCCAAACCCCATTGCTTCTGCCGCATCGCACCCGGCCTGATGGCCTTCCTGCAAACAGGCGTTGAGCTCAAACGTGCCCTTACAGGCACCGGCAGAACGTTCCTTTCTAATCGGTGTGTCGGGAACAAAGCCCAAAATGTCTTCCCGCCACACTGGCGCTACGCCGGTCTGGCTGACGAGATGAACGTCGGGGGAATACCCGTTAGACATCGCCACGCAATCACACTCAATAATTTCTGCGCTCGATCCGTCGGTTCGCTGCAGGGCGATGGCGCTCACCCGGTGACGCCCTTTGGCCTTGTGTGGAATTACACCGCATTGAACCTTCATTCCCGCAGCAGTTGCCAGTTTCGCAGCCGGACTGGGTTCTGCGCGGGCATCGGTGATGGCGACAATTTCGACACCTGCTTTGTGCAAACTGGCCGCAGTTTTGTACCCGTCATCATTGTTTGTACAAACAACAACACGTTTGCCAGGAGCCGCCCCATAGCGTTCCACGAATGCCCGTACCGCACCGGAAAGCATCACACCGGGCATGTCATTATTGTCAAAGACCATCGCCCGTTCATGCGACCCACAGGCCAGAACAACCTGTCCGGCCCGCAAAGTCCATAACCGCTGCCGAGGCTGATGGGCCTCTGGCACTTCCAGGTGATCGCTCACCCGTTCCAGTGCAGCCAGGACATTATGATCGTAATAACCGAACAGGGTTGTTCTTGTGCGAACGGTAACATTGGCCATGCCGGCCAATTCATCCAACGCCTGCGCAACCCATTCATCGCTCGGCTTGCCATCGATGAAATCGGTCGCCGTGGACGTCATGCCACCGGCAGCCACCTGCTCCTCGACAAGGATAACCCGGGCACCGCTGCGCCCGGCACTCAGTGCTGCTGAAAGACCCGCAATCCCTGCCCCAACCACAAGCACATCACAATGACCGTGAGAGTGTTCGTAGGTGTCCGGATCTGCCTGCGTGGCCGCCTTGCCGAGGCCGGCCGACTTGCGGATGAATTTCTCATAGACGGGCTCCCAGAAACTGGAAGGCCACATGAAGGTCTTGTAGTAGAACCCTGCCGTGAGGAACGGGCTCAACAGCTGATTAATCGCCTGAATATCAAATTTCAAACTTGGAAATCGATTTTGGGACTGGGCGTCGAGACCGTTGTACAGCTCTGCCATCGTCGCCCGCGTATTGGGCTCACGCCGTGCGCCGCTGCGCAATTCGACAATTGCGTTTGGTTCTTCCGAACCGGCGGTCAAACAGCCACGGGGCCGGTGATATTTGAACGACCGCCCCATCAGGGTAACGCCGTTGGCAAGCAGAGCGGAAGCAAGCGTGTCGCCTTCGAACCCGGTATAGGATTGCCCGTCAAAGGTGAAACGAACTTCTTTGGAGCGGTCGATACGGCTGCCACCAACGCTCACGCGATTCACACCGGTCATGATTTGGTCCCACCCTTTTCGTCCGGTTTGGTGAGTTTGGATTGGGGACCGCCTGTCGAATCGATCTCATGAGTCAACGTATTGCGGACAACCTTGATCCACTGACGACAACCCGCCACATGGTGCCACCATTCAACGTGCCATCCCTTGGGGTTCTCACGGGCGTAGACGTAGCGGAAAAAGGTCTCTTCGTCGGCGTCGGGCTTGGGGCGCTGAACGGTCGCATCACCCTGATACTGAAATTCCGCCTCGTCGCGTGTGCCACACCATGGGCAATCAATCTGGTGCATGGTCGCCTCCTATTGAATCCATGGGTTCGGGCCAACGCCCTTTTCGTCGATCATGCGTCCTTCGCGGAACCGTTCGATCGTGAATTTCTCGTTCAGTTTGTGGGGTTCATCCTTGGCAATCGTGTGGGCAAAACACCATCCCGAAGCTGGGGTTGCCTTGAACCCACCATAACACCAGCCGCCATTGAGATAGAGTTTTTCGATGCCGGTTTTGCAAATGAACGGAGAACCATCAAAGCTCATATCCATTATACCGCCCCAGTGACGAAGCAGCCGGACCCGGCCGATGGCTGGCATGATCGCCATGCCGCCGGCCATCACATGTTCCATCATGGGCAGGTTGCCCCGCTGCGCATAGGAATTATAGCCGTCCAGGTCTCCCCCGAAGACAAGGCCACCCTTGTCAGATTGGCTGATGTAGAAATGCCCGGCCCCGAAAGTCACAACGGTGTCGATCAACGGCTTGATGCCCTCGCTGACAAATGCCTGCAGGACGTGGCTTTCAACCGGCAGTTCCAGCCCGGCCATTTTCGCGACATGGGTGGTATGGCCGGCGACAGCCATTGCTACTTTATTGGCGCGGATTGTGCCCTTGGAGGTTTCAATTCCAACGGCTGCTCCGCCTTCAATAATAATGTCTTTTACTTCACAGTTTTGCAGAATGTCGACGCCACGGCTGTCGGCCCCACGGGCATACCCCCAGGCAACCGCATCATGCCGGATCGTTCCGCCACGCCGTTGCATCAACCCACCCTGAATTGGAAAGCGTGCATTTTCAAAGTCGAGAATTGGCACCATGTCCTTCAACTGGGCGGGGGACAAAAATTCTGCATCTACACCCGCCAGACGCATGGCATTGCCGCGGCGGGCGAAAGCGTCACGCTGCGGGTCTGAATGGAAAAGGTTGATCACACCACGCTGTGAAATCATCGCGTTGAAATTGAAGTCGCGTTCCAACCCCTCCCAGAGCTTCATTCCCTTTTCGTAGAAATGAGTGTTGGCCGGGAACATGTAGTTGGAACGGAAGATGGTGGTATTGCGGCCAACATTGCCGCCGCCAATCCACCCCTTTTCGACCACGGCAACATTGGTTATGCCGTGCTCCTTGGCCAGATAATAGGCAGTGGCGAGACCGTGGCCACCACCCCCAATGATAATCACATCATAGTGGGACTTGGGTTGCGGATCGCGCCACATGCGTGGCCAACCCTTATGCCCTTTCAGGCCCTGCAAAAAAACGGAAAGCGCCGAATAGTGCACCGTATTTCCTTTTTAACTGCCATCAGCTCCAGGGATAAGGACTGCTGGAAACCGGGTGAAGTTTACCTTGTTCAAATCGCGAGAATCGGAACGGTTCAAGCAATTCCTGTTTGTTACCCAACACTTCCTCGGCAATCAAATGGCCAACACCAATCATCTTCCAACCGTGATTGGAGTCGGCGATGATGGTTGCGTTTTCGCTGAAGTGATCAAATACGGGAAATGAATCCGGCGTAAAGCAACCAATTCCACCCGAAGCCTCGCGGTGATATTTGGGCATTGTTCCTTCATAGCGCTTTTGACAATGGGCCAGAGCAGAGACCCACATATGGGCAAATTCGTGAGACGATACGAATTCCGGGCTCGAAGGGCCGTAGGGGTCAATGGCGACTTCATCGACTGGAGTTTCAACCTTATAGGGAGATGCTCCCCCCTGAATGCCGCCAAAATGCCAATCCGGCTTATAATAAATGCCCCACATCTCATCTGTGATCTTCGAACCATCAACCGTTGAATACAACGGGGCGTCCGTGTCGACGTGGATAACCGGGGGAACCTCGCCGTCATTCGTTTTGCCCATATCGGGATCAACAACCAGAACACCTTCTTCCAGCTGCCAGTAACGCCACATGTCGACGTTTTCATGCACGTCACCATTAAGGTCCTTGACCGTGATCTTTTTCGGCATGTTGAGCATGTTCCAGAAATCGCGAACCCAGGGCCCGGCTCCGATCACGACGTGTTCACAGCTGATGTCGCCCTTGTTGGTTTCCACCGCGCTGATCGCCGAAGAACCACTTTCGGACTTGAAACCCTTGACTTCGACACCGGAAATGATGCGAACACCAAGTGCTTCAACCTTATCGGCCAGGGCATACATGGTTTTGGTCTGGTTGGAATATCCGCCGCGCTTTTCGTGCAGCACGGACGTGATGCCCTTGGCCTGCCAGTCATCAAAAATGCCGCGCATGTAGTGGGTCGACTGCTGCTCACCTTCAATGAAGACGCTTTCATATCCAATTTCCTGCTGCTGCTCGTAGATCGAGCGAACGTCCTCGCGCATGGATTCAGAAGAAATCTGCATATAACCAACAGGCAAGTAGGAAAGACCTTCCGGGTCCGATTCCCAAACATCAACCGAGTGGGCCATCAGTTTTCGCATCGCCGGTTGAAAATAGTTGTTGCGAACTACACCGCAGGCAATGCCGCTGGCACCTGCCGCAATTCCCGTCTTTTCCAGGATAACGATGTCTTCACCGCCACCCTTGCCGGACTGTTTCAGTTTCTCAGCCAATTTCCAGGCGGTCGACATGCCGTGAATGCCTGCGCCAACAATGACGTATTTTGAATGTGATGGGAAAGCCATGACGTATCCTCCGATGGATCACAGCATCGGTCACTATTGAATTTGCCAAAACAACATTTCGGACATAAAAAGCAACCGTTCAGACACAAAAGGTACTGATTGGTGCAATCCGAGAAAGAAACCCAGCCGACAAGCCGATTCTGCTTCTTTCTGGTGCCGGGGTTTTCTCTGGTTGCGCTTTCCTGCGCAATTGATGTGTTGCGCGCTGCAAATGTTGAAATCGGGCATGAGGTGTTTTCCTGGTATCTGGCCGGATCTCTGCCCTTGGACAATGAAAGGTCGGAAATCATATCATCGAGCGGTCTCGGTCTGACGGTCTCCGATCTAGCCCAGAATGCCGATTGTGATGTCATATCGGTATGCGGTGGCGAAAAATCGCATCTCTTCAACTGTGAAAGGACAGACAATTGGCTGCGCCAGCAGGCCCGCCTGGGCAAGACCATTGGGTCCATCTCCGACGGTGCCTATGTTGTTGCAGCTGCGGGATTGTTTGATGACTGTCGCTCGACAATCCACTGGAAATGCCAGTTTGCCTATCGCGAACGGCACCCGAAGGCGGACATTCGAACATCAATACTGGAGATTGATGGCACGCGGTTTTCCTGCGCCGGTGGAACTGCCAGCCTTGATCTGATGCTGCATTTCGTGATGCAAAAGACGGACAGGGAAACGGTTGGTAAAATTGCCGACAACTATTTTCATGATGTCGTACGCGGCCAGGACCAGGCCCAGCAGATGACCAGCGCCTATCGCTTCGCCGGGCGCGACCAGGTGATGACCGATGCATTGTTGCTGATGGAATCCAATCTGGAGGTACCGCTGCAAATCGCCACCATTTCACACCAGTTAAACATTTCTCCGCGCCAGTTAGACCGGCTGTTCACGAAACATCTGGGCACCACGCCATCGGCCCACTATCGCGAAATTCGCCTGATCCGGGCCAGCGGCCTTCTAAAGCAGAGCCAGTTGAGCATCTCAGAAATTGCGGTTGGATGCGGTTTTCAGTCATCTTCGCATCTTGGCCGCCACTTCAAGAAAATGTACGGACGAACTCCGATGCAACAGCGACGTATCGTCTGAAATAAAAAAGGCGGTGGAAAATCCACCGCCTGATTGGTCGTTTTCCCATTTAAAAAATGGGCTTAATATCGGTCAATACTGTCCGATGCGGAGGCATCATCAGCATCATGCGAGCTGTCATCCCACTGCGCATTTTCAGCTTTCAACTGATAGACATGAAACCCAAGCCAGAAGACCAGGCATATTATAACCATCAGCACTTCGCTGCCCGCAAACGGGTACACTGTGCCAACGTCTTTCAGGTCAACAGCCCAGCTGTCCAATCCCATTGTAGACATATCAATATCCTTTCAAGAGTTTATTTTAGGGCTGCTTTCTCGGCGGCCTGAACGTCGGCGACAGCAGCGTTGTAGGCTGCTTCATCGTGGTAGTCCAAACCCTGCAATTCAGCACGTTGTGGTACACGCAATATGCCAGCTTTATCGAGGATTTTTGATACAATCCAAGCTGGAAGGAACCCCAAAACACCAAACATGATCACGGCGCCGATAAACTGACCGATCGGGTTGATTGTTGCATAGCCGGGCAGCGGTGAAGAAGGTGCGCCCCAGAGCATAAAGCCACAGATGACAACACCGACAAAGCCTGCATAACCGTGTACAGCAACTGCACCGACCGCATCGTCAATTTTGAACCTGCGCTCGACCCAGAAATGCATCTTGTAGGCTATGGCAACGCCGATCCCACCGATGATCATGGCCTGGATCGGATGATACAGGTCATTACCGGCGGAGGCAGTGATGATACCGGCCAGACCCCCGGAGAACGTCCAGAAGGCGTCACCTTTGGAGATCAGATAAGCCACCATCAGGCCACCTGAAAGCGACATCAGGAAGTTGAAGGTGATGCCACTCAACGTCGTTGGCGTCAGGTAGATTGTCGTTGCGGTGAATGTCTCACCAACCAACTCTGGCGTCACGCCCATCAAGCCTCCGATACCGGCGGCATTAATGATCGGTACGTTACAAGCGGCATAGAAGCCCCAGAAACCGGTATAGATCATAAACAGGCCAAGAACGACCATCCACGGATTGTGTGGAGGAATGTCGCGCGGTGTGCCATCGGCTGCAAATTTACCCAGACGCGGTCCAAGCACAACCAGAACACCCAACGCATATCCACCGGCGATGGCGTGAATCACACCGGATGCGTAAGCATCATGGTAGCCCAACAACTGGACCATCCAGCCGCTTGCACTCCAGCCCCACGCAGCATCAATGGTCCAGAACACCGAACCAATCAAAACAGCATGGATCCAAAAAGCCCCGGACCGAATGCGCTCAATAACCGAACCGGAAACAATCGATGCAGCCGTCCATGAGAAAAGCAGGAACGCAGCCCAGAACACACCCGAAATGTGGTCCTGAAGGTTCACGCCCATGATGTCAGCAAACGGCGCGGCAAATCCGGCATCTGCCAGTCCACCATTGATCCCCGGTCCGTTGATAAAGGCGAAATAGATCCACCAGCCGAACAGGAACCATGTAACGGTGACCAACGGAATCAGCATCGCATTTTTCATCAGCGTATGCATGTGGTTGCGGCGGCGGCTTGCACCAACCTCATACATGAGGAAGCCTGCGTGAATTAAGAACATGAACACCACAGTTACCCAATAATAAAATTCGGTAAAAATGGTGGTTAGTGCATCAAGATTGTTTCCCATAATTTCCCCTCCCTGGGTTGGGGCGGTTCACTGATGCGCATTTTCTGCGTCTTGTTTCAAACCGCAATTGGCAACGATCACGGACTATCCCAAAACCGTATGCATATTAAATGCGCGGTGAAAGTGGATTTCAAACCGCCCTGCACCGCGACAATCTCCTGAAAAAATTTTCTTCAGTTGCGGAAGATTGCAAAATTATTGTACCAATTGCAAACAATTTAAGCCAATTGTATACCAATTTTAGAATTCCTGAGGATCGTCCAAATCGCGCGATTCGCTCCCAACCAAAAACCGTTTAACGTATTGAAAAAGGTAGTTTTATTTGTGATTGCCCATGATTTGAATAGTCACTTTTTGACCTGGCAATGCCGCATTCGCCAGATCGCCATGCGCGAAGATGGCGGACGACCAAGCCCCGGAATGTGTCCGCGGGTGTTAACCGCTGACGGCGAAGAACTCGCATCGAACATCGTGGTCCTGCTGATCAGGGAAAGCCCTGCAGAAAGCACGGAATTTCTCAAATTTCAGGTAAAAAAGCACAATTCACCGGAAGACATTTACAACAAGGCGCTGACATTTCTGCAGTCCACGCATTACCACCGGGCGATCGAATTCAGCGACGAGATGACCGGCTTGTTTGCAGCATCTTCACCGCTGGTTGAACGCCTGCTGATCGAAGGCAAGTGTGTGCTGGCCTTTGAGCAGTTCGGACAGAAATATTCCCTGCCCTGTCGTATCCGGCAGCTTGATCCCAATGAACCATCCTTCCAGGCCACGATTTGGCACAACCGTGTCTTCAATCCCAATCTCGGTGATGATGTGGCCATTGTGGGTTTCCAACCGGACTGGGACGAAGCCATTGCCATGATGGCTCGGTGAATCAGAAGCCGGCACCCTTGCCAGCAATCTTAGCGCTTTAAGCGAGTAGCAACGGCAGCAAAAGCGGCAACGGCGGCAACGGCGGCAACCCCAAATCACGATTTGGCAGGTTCCCTGCCCAAACCCCTGCCCGGCCGGACCCGTCGTGGAACTGAGACTGGGACTGGGACAAAAAAAATCCCACTCGCCGCGAGCGGCCAGTGGGATCATGATTCTTAAGGCGTTCCGGATCAGAACTTGCGATAGGCCTTGTTCAGAACAACCATCGGATGGTCCGGGGACATCTGAAACTTGATCAACAATTCACGGGCAATCATGTCCCGATCCTGTTGGTTGTCAGGAAGGTCATAACTTTCAGGAATGGCGACCCATCCATTGATGTTGCGGTCAAACACCGCCGGCTTTCCATCATCATATCCCATATGCACATCTTCGAGCCAGTTGAGGTCTTCCCAGCCCATAAAATCGATATAGCCCTGAAGAAAATCCGTCATCCGGTCATAGTCCGGAAGAAGGTTCACATCATAGCGATAGCCGATGTGCTGACCAATGGTCTGCTCACGTTCTGAATCGATACCCCCACCCTTGAGGAAGTGATCGACGTCTTCAATTTCAGCGCCTTTATAGCTTGTTCCAGCCATTATTCTTCTCCCTTAAATATGGTGATAATCGTCGACACCGACAGTGTATTCGGTACCGGCCAGTGGGACCTGAGCGATGGCTGATGCTTCCATCGTCAACGCTGCAAGATCTTCGGGCTCAAGGCTGTGGACATTGGTTTTACCACACGCACGCGCCATCATTTGAGCTTCCATCGTCAATGTATGCAGGAAGTTATAGACGCGTTCGGCAGCTTCATCGGGATCAAGGCGCTTGCGCAATTCCGGATCCTGTGTCGCGACACCGACCGGGCAACGTCCGGTATGGCAGTGATAGCAATCACCAGCTTCAACACCCATTTCAGATGGGTAATCGGCTTCGGGAATATCCTTGTTGCAGTTCAGCGCCATCATCGCCGAGTGACCGATTGCGATTGCATCGGCACCGAGTGCCAGAGCCTTTGCAACGTCACCACCATTTCTGATACCACCGGCGTAGATCAGCGTAATTTCGCCACGCTTGCCAATGTCATCGATGGCGCGGCGGGCCTGACGGATCGCCGCCATGCCGGGAACACCGGTTTCTTCCGTTGCAAGATGGGGACCGGCACCCGTGCCACCTTCCATGCCATCAATATAGATGGAATCGGGGTCGCATTTGGCGGCCATGCGCACGTCATCATAGACCCGCGCTGCGCCCAGCTTGAGCTGGATCGGGATCTGCCAATCGGTGGCTTCGCGAATTTCCTGGATCTTCAGCGCCAGATCGTCCGGGCCAAGCCAGTCCGGGTGGCGGGCCGGAGACCGCTGGTCAATGCCGGCAGGCAACGAGCGCATTTCAGCAACCTGATCAGTCACCTTCTGTCCCATGAGGTGACCACCGAGGCCAACTTTACAACCCTGTCCAATAAAGAATTCGCAACCATCAGCCAATTGCAGGTGATGCGGGTTAAACCCGTAACGCGACTGGATGCATTGGTAGAACCATTTCGACGAATAGCGTCGCTCGTCGGGGATCATACCCCCTTCCCCCGAACAGGTGGCCGTACCGGCCATTGTTG
>CAJQPW010000308.1 GCA_905480295.1 uncultured Rhizobiaceae group bacterium
CCCAATCTAGCATCAATGTCCGGATGTATGCAGTGCGGCATTAGGTATAGTAGGCTCGGAACTACCATCAACCCAATATCACCAATGTCTGATCATGGCATAAAATAATGTCGAGGAGCACGTCGCGCCAAGGACATTGCCAGTTGGTATACCAGGTAGAAAAGTCCGCAACTCGGTCGTTAGCCTGTGATTGTGCCCTTGAGTTTTGGAGGTCCGCTTTGCGAAAACCGCCGAAGCAGACGTTGAATGTAGCCAAGCCGTCAACAGGCCAAAGGCTGCATCGAGCCCTGAATGACCAAAACGGCTCTGTCGCAAATTGAGCTATAAGAGCGGCCCGCCTACGTAAAAAATGGCCCAATGCAGTCGTTGGGCGAATTTCGGCGGTGGAAAAACTGCCGACAAAATTACTAGTTTGAGGGTTTTGAATTGTTCTAAGGGCGAAAAGAAGGCTGTTTCTGCAATGCGCCCCACAATGGACGCTACAGCTTGAAAAGTCGTTTCTCGTTTGCGGACATTGAAACCTAACTTTGACTTTAAAGCGGCTTAGAAGTTATTTCTGTATTTCACGGGAACGCAGCCTGTTGGCAGCATATCAGGATTTCGCCACCATCTGACGAGAAATCAGTTTTCTTCTAAGTCCAAATTCCAGCGTCGATGCTGAGTTGCTTCTTGAGAAGTATCACCGCTCAATTGACACTTTCACGCCTAGCCGCTGGACTTCAAAAATTACGTCGAAACATGGCTGACATCCTTGTCCGGTGAATAGATATCCAGAATGTTCCAATGGCCCGTCGTGGGGGTTGGATTGTTTATCATCGGCACGTCGATCACCGTCGGCTTTCCACTTGCCAAGGCCTCTTTCAGTGTTGGCAGAAGCTCGTCGGCGCTGCCGATTCGAACGCCAGCTGCCCCATAGCCTTTAGCGATTTCAGCGTAGTCCGGTCCGTTATCCGGGTTCGCAGCCGTGCCTGGAAAGGTCGTACCGTAGGTTAGGCCGTAATGGGCTTTTTGAAGACCAGCGATGGTGCCGAAGGCGTTGTTGTTCATCACAAGCCACACGATGCCCAGACCACGCTCGACGGCGGTTGCGAGCATGGACGGGTTCTGGCCAAATCCACCATCGCCCACCAGCGAGATAACGGTGCGATCTGGTGCAGCCATCTTCGCACCGATGGCTGCCGGTGGACCAAAGCCCATGGTCGCAAAGCCACCGGGCGTCAAAATCGAGCCGGGTGAAAGAACATCGAACTGTTGTCCAACACCATTCTTGTTCCAACCCACATCGGTCGTGATGATGGCATCATCCGGCAGCGCGGTTCTGGTATCTGCGAGAATGCGCTCGGGCATCATCGGAAAGTCGGAAGAGGTTTGCATCTCAGTATTTGAGGTTTTGAAACTCTCGCGGAATGAAGCAATTTCCTGCTTCTTCTCGGCACGCGAAAAACCATCCGGATACATCTCTTTCGCCACACGATTAAGCACGCGTAGGGCAGATTTGGCATCCGCCACCACGCCGATTTCCGTTGGGTAATTGCGGCCGATTTCCTGTGGCTCGATGTCGATATGGATAACTTTGGTGTCATTGCCCTTGGCACCGATGTTGAATGTGTATCCGGGATACCAGCTGGAACAATCGGCCTCTTTGAACCGTGTGCCGATGGCAAAAACGGTGTCCGCATCCAAGCAGGTCTGGTTGACAAGTTCAGTGCCCCAGAACCCTGTCATGCCCATCACCAATGGATGGTTATCGCGCAGCGCGCCCTTTCCCATCAGAGAGTGGGCAACGGGCAAGCCCATATGGTCCACGAACTCGCGAAGCTCTTCGCTGGCTTGTGCGAGCAAAATGCCGCCGCCGACATAGGCAACCGGATTTTCAGACTCGGCGATCGATTTCACAATGTCGCGTGACGTCTCATCGTCGAGCGACGGCTTCTTCAGCGCGCGTGTGTTCTTGGCAACCTTGTCGAAACTGTCGGAGGGAATGACGGCCGAGAAAATATCCATCGGCACGTTCACCAGAACAGGTCCAGGTTGTCCGCTCTCAGCGAGGTGAAATGCTTTCTCCAAAATCTCCGCCATAAGATCGGCCCGGTCGACCCGCCATGCACGTTTTACGAAGGGGCGATAGATTTCCCACTGCGCTGCATCGGCGTGCAGATTGACCTCTTGGTGTGGATGCTTGCCATAATAATGCGTGGGGATATCACCGGCAATCACGACCATCGGAATGCAGTCCAGTGCAGCATTGGCAACACCTGTGGCACAGTTGGTTAGGCCGGGCGACAGGTGGCTGAGAACGACCGAGGCCTTGCCCTGCACGCGGGCATATGCGTCGGCGGCATGACTGGCGATCTGTTCATGGCGCACGGTTACGAAGTCAATTGGGCTGTCTGCCATAGCGGCCAAAACGGCGATGTTGGTATGGCCGCACAAGCCGAAGACATGACGCACTTCACGCCGTTCAAGAAAATCGACAACGTGTTCCGCAACGGTTTTTCCGCTCATTTTTGACCCTTCCATCACCCGACCTCCTGGCCATAAAACTCACCGAACAGTTCTTCTTCCGAAGGACGGTCTTCGGCAATGGGGCGGCTGACCCATGTGTAATTCATCATGTGTTTCATCGTGACGTTCTCGTTGGTTATGTTGCCACCCCACACACCGCAGCCGAGGCTGGATGTCATGGGCATGCCGTTCGTCCAGGCACCGGCATTGGCTTTGGATTGGGGTTGGCGCACCATCATGCGGCTGACAGGGGCAAGCTGCGCGAGACGGTCGATGTTCTCGTCATCATGGCTGTAGATGCCGCATGAATGGCCTTTGCCGCCGGTCTCGTAGATCTGGCGAACGGTCTCAAGCGCGTCGTCAAATGTGTCGAAATGGTAAAGCGCCATCAGGGTGGTCAGCTTTTCCTTGGAGAACTTATGCTCTGGCCCGATCTGGTTCTGATTTTCGACCATTAGAAATTTGCGGTCATCAGGAATGGAAAATCCCGCCACATCCGCAGTCTGCTGCGGGCGGCAGGCGATGGTCGGGAAAGTTCGATTGCCCTTTTCGTCCCACATAGCTTTTTCCAGCAGCGCCTTCTCTTCCGTGTTGCACAGATAACCGCCTTCGGCTTCCAACGCCTTGACCATCCGTTTGTAGATGGAATGCTGAATGATGATGTTGCCGTCAGCGGAACAACCGGAACCGAAGTCCGATGTTTTGGACATTCGGGTATTGGCGGCGGCAATGTCGATATCGGCTGTCTCGTCGATCACGATGGATGAGTTGCCCGCGCCCACGCCGTAAGCCGGTTTGCCGCTGGAATAAGCGGCCTGCACCATAGGCTTGCCACCCGTCGCCAGCGTCAAATCGCAGATCTGCATAAGGTATTGCGTGAGCGGAATGGAGGGTTGTTTGATCGCCTGAAACAAATCTTCCGGCGCACCCACTGCACGGCAGGCGGCACGCATCATTTCCGTCATTTGCCACGTCGTTTGCGCGGTGCGCGGGTGGGGTGAGAAAATCACCGCATTTCGCGCATTGGCAGAAGACACCCCGGTCACTGGAGGTGTCATGGCCGGATTGGTCATAGGGATAAGCGAGGCGATCACACCCACAGGCTTGGCATATTTGACCAGACCTTTGGCCTCGTCGACTTCAACGATGCCGGTCGATGGCGTGCGCAAGATATCGCGCAGAACCATCTGGATCTTGAAGCGCTTGGCAGGCCGTCCATTCCGGTCGCCAATGCCGCTTTCATCAACGCCTTGTTCGGCAAGACGGGTGAAAGTCTTTTCGTTGCCGGCATACCAAGCGATGGCCTGACTCAAGCGGTCGAGCTGTCCTTGGCTCCAGTCTTCAATCTGGGACTGGGCTTTGCGTGCCTTGGCTAGCATGTCTTCAGCCAAAGCGCGTTCATCGTCGGTCAGGTCTCGTGCCATGTCAGGTATCCTTTTTCTAAATAGCTTTGCTTAAGCAGCCAGCGGTTCCAGCGCGCGGCGCTTGGAGCGGGCGGTGCCGAATGTATTCTTGGCGTGGGTTAGGCAGCGGCGGGCATGTTCTTCGTAACCAAGTTCCGCAACGCGATTTTGGTTAGGCAGTTCGATCGAATAATTCATCGGCGGGCAGCGCTCGATAATGCCCGCGAAATCAATCCAACCCTCGCCGGGATAGAGCCTCGCATCACGGGCCAGTTGGATCATGCCCTCGCGGGTGTCCGCGATGCCGGGCAGGCAATCAGAGATATGGAGAAAGTGCAGCCAATCCGGCGGCACATGCAGCAATTCGCCAAGGTCCACACGCGACAGGTGTAGATAGAGCGTATCAACGAGGACACCCCCATTGGGCCGATCAGCAGCGCGCACGATATCTAACACTTCATCTAGCGTACGAAGGCGGGAGAAGGAGGGAAATTCCAGATCGATTGTTAAACCGTAAGGTGCCGCGAGATCGCAGGTCTCGGCATAAACGTCGAGTAGGAAGTTGCGGTCATCGCGCCGCCCCGTCCATGCTGACATGATCATGTGGGAGGCACCCAATTCTCCACCAAGCTCAAGAGCCGGTTCAAATTCGCGCGGGTCGCAATCTTCAGTGATGCGAGCCAGTTCGATGTCGAGAACCCGAATTCCTGTGGTGGAAAGTGCAGTCTTTGTGGCCTGAACTTGGGCCTTGTCGAGCGGGGATTGCGTAAACTCTCCAGGCACATTCATGGGCATTAATCGCGGGCTCACGGCATCGTAGCCAGCCCGTGCGGCAATATAGACGAGCTCTGCAGGCGTGCAATTGATGAGTGTCAGATGAGCGAGCGAAAAGAGCGGATCGATTGTTTCATAGTGTTGTGTGACCATAACTGCATCCGCGAGCACAATTCATTTTCACATATATATTACAAAATATCTGATGTTTTGCAAATCATCAGTTTAATTGTCACTCTTTTTCGGTGCGGCCTCGTATACAGGCAAAAATTTTGGCGGCATCGGGCCTTTGTTGCGACCGCCTTGTTGCATCTGCTCCCAACCGTGAGCCAGCACGCCAACGGATCGCGACAGGCAAAAAAGGCCGCGCGCGAGCGGTGGCGGAAAGCCCAGTTCGCAGAAAATCACAGCCGTTGCACCATCGATGTTCATGGCAATCGGCGTTCCTCTGCCCACACCAATTTCCCTCTGAACTGCTTCACCGATTTCCGCAAAACGGCCAGACACAGTGCCCGCCTCCGCCGCGCCGCGGACAAGCGCAATCAGACGGGGCGCACGCGGATCGACAGGTTTGTGGAAGCGATGACCGAAGCCGGAGACGATCTTACCGTGGTTTTCGCGCCAAGCAGCGATGCCATCTATGACAGCTTTTTCCAGATCGACGCCGCCGTCCATCCGTGCAGCAATGTCGAGATAGAGTTCCGCGCATTGCTCGCCCGCACCGCCATGCACATCACCCAGCATGTTCACGCCCGTCGCCATGACATTATTGAGGCCAACCCCACAGGTGGCCGCCATGCGGGCAGCGGCAATCGAGGGTGCTTGAGGGCCGTGATCCACGCCTGCCACAAGCGCGCATTCCAGCAAATTTGCTTGCTCTGCCGAAGGCATATACCCCTTGGTCATGAGCCAGATCATTTGAGCGAAAGACACATTGCCAATCAGGTCTTCGATTGCGTGCCCCCGAAAAGCGATCTGCCCTGGTTTCATGTCGATGATCGACGTGCGCCACCAATGGCGCATATCATCTGAATCGCTGCTCATGCCGCTTCTGTCTCTCTGCTGTGGTGCATTTGCGCAGCCAGACGGATTGGCGCATTGCGTGCACCATATCCATCGTAGCCTCCGCGCCTTTCGACGATTTCAAAAAAGAAGCCACCCCAGAACGCGGCACTGTAAATCTGGAAATACTCGCCGCGCCCATCGCGGTCATACAGAATATTGCCGGCGCGCATGGCACTGAGCATGTCGTCACTCAGTTTGAAGCGGGTGCGAATATCGTCGTAATAGTTTTGCGGGATTGCCAATCGTTTGAAGCCCGCCTGTTCCAAATGAAGCGATGTCTCGAAAATGTTGTCACTGGCAAAAGCGATGTGCTGAACACCCGCGCCAAACGCCTTACTGAGGAAAGCTCCCGCAAACGTGCGGCGCTCACCGGCACCATTAATATTGAGCCGAACCTCTCCCTCCGGACTGGAGAGAGCCTGACTTAGAACCAAACCGGAAGGATCCACCACGTCGACAATATCGGCCTTTTCCATCTGAAAGGTGGAGAGGTAATAGGTCAGCCAGGATTGCATCTCCTGATAGCGCATCGTTTGAGCCACATGGTCGATGCGCCTCACACCAGCAGGCTGGGGGACGTACTGTACTGCGTCCGTCCTTGGGGCAGGATCAAATTCAATATCCCAAACCCTGTGAAGGTCCGACTTCTGATCGATGAAATGCACAACAGAACCACCGACTCCTTTGATGGCCGGAATGTCCAACTCATCCGTGCCTAAACGTTGCGAGAAGGTTGGAGCACCCAACATGCGAGCGCGTTTCGCCGTCTTGGTGGCATCTGTTACCCGCAGGCCCATATCGCAGACACAGGGTCCATGATCGCGACGGGCTTCTGCAGCAAAACCCTTATCTTCGGAATTGACTACGATGTTGACCGCGCCCTGCCGCCAAAGCTCGACCGCCTTGGAGCGATGTATCCGCTCTTTGCGAAACGCGAGAGCCGAGAGGGTGTCCGTGAGCAATCTGTGGTCTGCCACGTCAGCGGCAAACTCGATGAATTCAAAGCCAGTCGCGTGAACCCGGTCCGGCAAATCGTCAAGCGGTGGCTCGACGGTCAGCTCCGTGCGGGCAATCTCATCAAGCAGCGAGACAATCGCCCGATAACCGTCACGCACAAAAGTTTCCCTCGTGTTAGCGGCAGTCGAGCCTACATGACCCAAGAACCAAGGTCCTGAATATCCCAAACGCGCGAGCACGCGCACGAAACTGGCAAGGTTCAATCCACCTTGCCCGGGCAACAGGCCGAATTGGCCCTTGGAGCTTATCAGATCGAAATCGCGAGACGGGGCATCGGAAAGCTGGACGTGAAATATGCGCTCACCAGGCAGGTCTCGCAGCCGCGCGGCCGTGGAGCCATCCGCCAGCGAATGGAGTGAATTAAGAGCCAACCCAAGATGCGAACTGCCAACGGCTTCGATCAGTTCGAAAGCCTCTGTCTCGCGTCTAATGCTCGTTGCCCACGGCAGGGCGAGTAATGCCGCACGGCATCCCACTTTCCCAGCTCGATGCGCCAGTTCGGCCAAATCCGCCACCAACTTTTCCCGATCGACGGAAGCATCATCGGCGTTTGTCACGTTCAGTATCAGCGTTGTAGTGCAGAGATCAGCCATGATTGCGAGTTTTTGCTCGAACTGTGCAAGTGCGGCATCCCGTTCAAGCTCTTCAAAACCACCGAAATCATCCTGAGTGTAAAACGCATCTACGGTGAGGCCGAGATTTTTTGCATGGGCGCCAACATCCTCAGCCGTACCAGAAAACCCGATCAGATCCAGCTCGTGCAACTCGATGCCATCGAATCCAGCTTCCGCAATGGCGTCAAGTTTTCCGAGCAGGTCGCCAGGGACAGAGGCGGTGGCGATGGAAAGATGTGTCATCCCTGATACCCAAATAGGCGCGGGAGCCAAAGCACGATGTCAGGAATCAAAATCATCACCAGAAGAGCGAAGAGCAGCACTGCAAGAAAGGCCCAAATCTCCGAAATGATTTCCTTCAGCGGAATACCTGTCACCGCGTTGATGACAAAAAGCAGAATGCCATAAGGCGGTGTGATGAGGCCGATCATCGAGTTGACGACAATCAACACACCGAAATGAACGAGGTCGATGCCCAGCTCCCGGCAGGTGGGGATGAACAGTGGGATGATGACCAAGATGATAACCGTCGCATCCAGAATGCAGCCGAGCAGCAGAACCATAATGTTCACAAGAAGCATGAACACCAACGGATGGATGTCCGCGCCCGCAAACATCGCCGAGATGGATTGCGGCACGTCTTCCTGAATGACGATGTAGGTGAGGATCATCGACGCGCCGATCACCAAGCCGACGGAGGCGGACGCCCGCGCGCTTTCCACGAACACGTGATAAAGCGTCTTGATCTTGATGGCGCGGTAAAGACCGGCAGCGATCATCAGCGCGTAGAGTGCTGCGATAGCGGCCGCTTCTGTGGGCGTTGTTACCCCGGAATAGATACAACCCAGCAGAATGACCGGCATCAGAAGCGCAGGCGTTGCGCGCACCGTCAGGCCCGGTAATTGTCGCAGGGGAACCGCCTCTTCTTGTCCAAAACCACGACGATGGGAGATGACAGCGTTCATGGCCATCAACACCGCGCCCATCACCAAGCCTGGCACGATGCCCGCTAGAAACAGATCGCCGATAGAGGCATTCGACACCAGCGCATAAAGTACCATAGGAATTGATGGCGGAATGATCGGCCCAATGGTCGCCGTTGCCGCTGTGATGGCCGCCGCATATCCGCGCGAATAGCGTCCGCTCTTGACCATCATGTCGATGATGATCTTGCCGATACCTGCGGCATCCGCGACCGCAGAGCCCGACATGCCGGAAAAAATCAGGCTCGCCACCACGTTTACATGCCCCATGCCTCCCTGGAACCTACCAACAAGCGCGATACAGAATTGCAGCAGCCGGTCGGAAATAGACCCGGCATTCATGATGTTGGCGGACGCGATAAAAAGAGGCACAGCCAAAAGCAAAAAGCCGTCAAACAGACGCTGAACCATCGTCGTGCCCGCAATGGCCAAGTCTTGTCCGGCCACGCCCAAATAGACGATGCAGCCGACGAGAATGGCATAAGCGACCGGAGTCCCAATAGCCGCCATGCCGAAGAGGGCGACTAGCCCAAGAAGGAGTTCCGTACTCATAAGACCGCTCCCCCGCCAATATTATCATCGTCGCTCAAGCCATCTATTTCAGTGTCAGGAGGCCCGTATCGAAAGACTGTCCCGATGCGCCAAAGGTATCGAAGTGTGACGACCACCATGAGCAAGACGAACGGAGCGAACAGCCATTTGATGGCAATGCGGTCGCCGGTGAGCGGCACGCGCAGGGTTTGAATTTTTTTAAGCTCCATCAATCGATTGCTGAAGATGGCTTCCCACACGGCGGGGAATGACCACACCATCGCGGCGATCATCAACACAGCGGAGATCAGCGCCAGAATTTTGCGAATCCGTGTGGGAGCGGCGATGTAAAGAACGTCGAATGCTACGTGATCGGTTTCGCGGACCAGAAAGGAACAGCCGAAAAATATGAGCCACACCCACAGCAGCGAGATAAGAACCACCGACCAGCCGATCGGCTCAAGAAACGGGGCGTAGCGAAAGAAAATGCCGAGAAGAAAAGTAATAAAAATCGCCGCCAGTGTCATGGCGGCGATGAATTCAGTGCCGCGGGTGAACCATTTTTGAAGTGACTTCATCCAGGTTCTCCCGCGGTTATATCCGGCTTAGTTGCCCAGTGCGTTGATCTGCTCTAGCACACCTTCAGGCCAAGATGCTGCAGCTTCACTGCCAACATATTGAGCTTGAACGTGCTTGCGGAATGCTTCGAGGTTCGGCGTGTAGATTTCAACACCCTTGCTGCGAATGAAGTCCGCCAGATTGTTCTCTTTATCGAGCTGTTTCAAGCGACCCCATGATGCCGCCGCATCAGCAGCACGCTGAACGGTCAACTGCTGGTTTGCATCAAGGCTATCCCAAGTCTTCTTGGAGAACGCGATGTAGTTCAGATCGACGAGGTGCGACGTCAGCGCAATCTGCTTGGTCACTTCGTAGAACTTCTTATCCACAACGGTCGGCAACGGGTTGTCCTGACCATCAATCGCGCCTGAAGACAGGGCGGTGTAAACTTCTGAGAAAGCCAGTGGCGTTGGTGAAGCACCAAGTGCCTTGCCGAGGAACTGCCATGCATCCGTACCGGGCATGCGCAGGTTCACACCAGCCAGATCAGCCGGGGTCTGAACGTCTTTTTCCGCGCGTGTTTGGCGCAAGTTCACGTGGCGACGACCGAGATACATGACCGACAGCAACTTCACGCCAAGCTCGTCTTCAGCTTTCTTCTTGAAGGCATCCATGAGTGGAGCGTTGAAGACGCGCACCTGATGTGCGGCATCCTGATGAACATAGCCGGTAGCAAAGATCGAGAATTCCGGCAGGAACTGAGCCAGTTCCTGAGCGGATGCGATGGACATGGTCAGGTTGCCGCCAGAAATGGCTTCCAGTTCGGTGCCTTGGGCAAATAGTGTGCCGTTATAGCCCGGCTTGTATTCAGCAAAGCCAGAGACCATTGGAGCGAAGACTTTTGCCAGAGCCTCGGAGCGGGCATCGGTTTCAGAACCTGATGTGGCCATTGTGAATGTTTTAGCGTGGCCATCTGCAAATGCAGGCATGGCGGATGTGGCAAGTCCGATGGCCGCAACTGATGCAAGTACAGCACGACGAGTGAATTTCAACATGGGTTTCCTCCCTAGAGTATTATACCGCGATCAGCGGCTATTAACTCTATCAACCTATTTTTTATAAATTGCAAGATGTTATAAAAAATATCAGATGTTTTAGGCGGCTACAGATGTTACGGACTTGAGTTGAATTTCCCGCCCCGTCGCAGATGAGAGCGCAACAGCCTCAACGACTTCCAGTGACTTGAGACCTTCAAGCCCCGACACAAGCGGCTCTTCTTCACCGTTGATAACCGCTGCAAAATGCGTCATCTGCACACCCAGAGGGTCATCCATTTTGCAGGTTAGGGTTTTTGCGGAGATTGGTGTCCACCAGTCAGGCTCTTCAGCGTGCTGCCACACGCGCAGGTCAGGCAAAGACATGCCGCCTTTTGATCCGCCAATCAGATAACAGCTTTCAATGGTGGCTGGGTAAGCGGGATTTTCTCTAGCCGTCAGCTCCCAACTCCAAGGTGAAACAATGCTGTCGGAAACGGAAATCGTGGCAATCGCTCCGGAGTAGAATTGCAGCACTGCCGTGGCCAGATCTTCGTTCTCAAAACCCCTGAGCGACGGACATGCTATTGCTTGCACCGTTTTTACATCACCACAGAAGTGCCGGAGCAGATCGACATCGTGAACGAGATTAACCGAGATCGGGCCAGCGCCTTTTTGGGTGCGCCATGGCGCAACCTCGAAATAGTGATCCGGTTTGTAGAACCAGCATGTCGCCTGAACCGCCCGAATATCGCCCACCGCACCCGCATCCAAAGCCTTTTTGGCAGCCTGAACCATTCCATTGTGGCGTCGATGATGGCCCACAAGAAGCGGAACCCCCGCTGCAGTTGCAGCATCGGTCAATTGCCGCGCCTCTTCAGCCGTGACTGCTATGGGCTTTTCCATAAGGATTGGACAATCTGCGGCGATACATGCCAACCCTTGTTCAAGGTGTAGCGGCGTTGGGGTTGCAAGAACCACACCGTCCGGCGTCTCACTATTCAACATCTCATGAAGGGAAGCGTAAATCGGCGCTCCAATTTCTTTGGCAGCCTCTCTGCTCACTTCTGATGGTTCAACGATCGCGGCCAACGACAAATCCGGTAACCGGCGTATGGTTTCAGCGTGCCGCTGCCCAATCAATCCTAGACCAACAAGGGCAATTCGGGTCTGTTGTGTCATCTCACGCGCTCTCATTCGCCAATTTTCATCTTTGGCGATTCTACATGAACGGCATACAATAACAATAATATCAGATGTTTTTTATTTTGCCTTATCAAACCGCGAATTGCCGCATCCTTCTCTTCCCGCTATTATATCGGAATTACCGAACTTCGACGGATGATCAAATATGAGCAAATCCCGTAATATAGTGGGTGCGTCCACTTACCAGCGCATCAAACGCGATGTCATTTTTGGCGATTTGGCCCCTGGGTCGAAGCTAAAACTGGATGGATTGCGTGAGCGGTATCAAGCCAGCATGTCGACTTTGCGCGAAACCTTGAACCGTCTTGCTAGCGAAGGCTTCGTGGACGCGCTCGATCAACGGGGTTTTTTCGTCACGCCAGTTTCCCGCGAAGACCTGATCGAGATCGCCAACCTCCGTGTGTTGCTGGAGTGTCACGCTCTGCGTCTCTCTATTGAAAAGGGCGACACGGACTGGGAAGGCAATCTCGTTGCAGCCCATCACAAGCTGCATCTAATGGAGCAAAAAATGAAGGTAGGAGATGACAGTCAGAAAGAAGACTGGAAGCGGTATGACTGGGAGTTTCACCTCGCACTGATCGAAGCGTGCGGATCACAAAATCTGCTTTCTCTGCACACCGTGCTGTATGACAAATACCTTCGCTATCAAATGATCGTTTTGACCAACCGGGGTGATGAAGCCGTTGATGAACACCGAAAGATGTTCGAGGCCGCTCTAGCTCGCGACGTCGATACCGCCGCCGCGACACTCAAAACGCACATCGACAAAGGGCTGGAGCATTCACTCGCGGCCTTTTGACCAACATCGCTCGAACCCTATCGACCGATAGGCGACCAACGAGCAGCCTTGCATCGCACCAGTTCGCAATGTCCGCTTATCAAGAACTGTTATACATGCAACTGCGTCCGGTTTCGGCCATTTTGTCGAGCAGCACTTCATTCAACAAGCTGATTTGCGACACGTTGGATTTTCATGATTTTGAGTTGAGCGTAGAGTTTGCACTAAAATCACCAACGGCGGCATTTGGCACCGTCTGACGCTGAAGGGCTTGTCGCTCTCAGGATGGCAACCTGGTTCCAAAAAGGTAAAAAGTCCGCAACCCGGCCATCCAAGCGACTCTGTCGTGACTAATTTTGAAGGTCCGCTTTGACGGTCCAAGACGTTAATTGCGGATAGTCGCCGATCCTACGTTCCGTTCCAGGGATTGGACCTGTCGCCAGCACCAAACTGATCGCAGAGATGCCCGAATTAGGCCAAATATCCGGGGCGCAGGCGGCGGCATTGACAGGTCTTGCTCCGATTGCCCGCGACAGTGGCGCACTTCGTGGCAAACGCGCAATCGGCGGCGGGCGTCACCTATTGCGGCATGTCATGTTCCAGGCAGCTCTGGTGGCGAGCCATCACAACCCGGTTTTGAAACCCTTCGCCGACCGCCTGCGTGCCGCAGGAAAACCGCACAAGGTCGTTATTACAGCCGTCGCCAGAAAGCTCGTCACCATCGTGAATGCGCTGTGCAAATCACGCCAGAATTGGACTGTT